>JBAUYT010000190.1:0-9789 GCA_049584935.1 Steroidobacteraceae bacterium | reverse complement strand
GGGTAGGGCTTGGCAAACGTCTCGACGAAGTCGCAACGGCCGGCTTTTGCCACTGCCACGAACAGCTGATCCAAAAAATCCCTCATCGCCGGGCGCCACCGCTGCACCGCTCTCGGCGAAAGCGAGGGGTTTACGAGGCTGCGCAAGCGGGTGTGGTCGGACCCGTTGACGTGCAGGATGTTGCGCTTCATCTCCTCCCACAACGGTCCGTCTTTGACGTCGAACAGCTCGGCGATCTTCATACCGGGGAAGATCGCCGAGCGTGTCCGCAGAAAGAACTCGCCCGCCTCGCGGTCGAGCACCACGTACCCGTACGGCCCAGCCGCCAGCCATCCTTTGGCCGCCAGCTCGCGCATGGCCGTGTGAAAGCGCTCCCCCTTCAGCTCGGGCCGGATCTGCCGGCGGCGTTTGCGGCGGATAACGCACTGGTTACCGCCTTCGCCGAAATTGCGCGCGCAAACGAGGATCCTGTCTGGCCTATGCCGCTGTGGATGGGCTACGACGATGAACTTGCCAGCCGCGTCGCCGATCTGAACAACGTGTCATCGTCCCCCTTTGCAGGAGCAGTTATTGCCGCGCTGTTCCTCAAGCGCTTCGTCACGGCAACTCCGAACTGGTTGCACGTGGATCTTTACGCCTGGAACCCCAAGGAACGGCCCGGCCGCCCCGTGGGCGCCGAGGCGCAGTGCGTACGAGCGCTCTATCAGCTGATCCGGCGGCGACTGGGTTGAGCGCGGGACCTGCGGCGCGCCCGGGCGCGCTGGTCGAGGCCATGTTCAGCCGCGAACGGCTGCCATGGGCGCTGATCGGGATACCGCTCGGGCTGGTCGAGGGAGCCACGGTCGCCGTATTTGTGAAGAAGGGCTACGCCCCGGTACTGCCGGTCGCAAATGTCAATCTGGCGGTAGCGCTCGTGACCGGCGCGCCGAGCATGGCCAATATCGTGAGCTTTGCCTGGGCCAACCTCGCGCATGGACGTACGCGCGTATCGCTGCTGGTGGCGTTGCTCGCGGCTTTCGCCGTCTGCGTCGGCTTGATTGCCTTCGCACCCAGCGCTGGCGGCGGCCTGGTGCTGACCATACTGGCAGTGATCCTGGCGCGTATGCTCTGGGCCGGGGTGCTGACGGTGCGAGCAGCCATCTGGACCGCCAACTACCCGCGTCCGGTCATGGCGCGCATGACCGGGCGCATAGTGGTCTACAACGAAGTCGGCATGGCGGCTGTGGCGTTGATTGCCGGCTCGCTGCTCGACTTGCACCCGGCGCTGGCGCGCTGGCTGTATCTGTTTGCGGCGCTGGCGGGCCTGATCGCAGCCTGGCTCTACCGCGAGGTGCGGGTGCGGCGCGAATTCCGGTTGCTGGCTGCCGAGGCAGGCGAGGGTGCCGGTGCCGCGCCCTTCAGCCTGGCGATGCTGCGCGAAATTCTGGCGGCGGATCCGGCATTCCGACGCTACATGTTCTGGATGAGCATGTACGGCACCGGCAACCTGATGGTGAACGCGCAGATGGTGGTGCTGTTCACCGACCGGCTGCACCTCTCCAGCACCACGCAGGTGCTGCTGCTGACAGCGCTGCCGCTGCTGCTGATGCCGGTGTTCCTGCCCGCATGGGCGCGACTGTTCGATCGTGGCCACGTGATCGACTACCGAGCGCGGCAGTGCTGGTCGCTGGTGGCAGCCATAGCCATCATGTGTGGCGCTGTGATCATGCGTGTGCCCGGTCTGCTGTGGCCAGCCAGCGTGCTGCTGGGCATCAGTTACGCGGGCGCCAACCTCGGCTGGAATCTGGGGCACAACGATTTCGCCACGCTCGGCCGGGCACAACACTACATGGGCGTGCACGTGACACTGACCGGAGTACGCGGACTGTTCGCGGCGCCCCTGGGTATGCTGTGCTATGTATGGCTCGAGCATGCGCGCGCCGGGCTCGGGATCCTCGCGCTGCTGATACCCTTGACCATGGTGACCGCCGGAGCCATCGGCTTCGTGCGCATGCGCGCCGCCGGCGTCGGTAGCGCGCGCCCATGAATCGAGCGACGTTTAGCGGGGTGAACTGCAGATGACATCGATCAAGGCGACCGGCAGGGGCGCGAAGGGCCGCGCGGTAGCGCGCGCCGATCTCAGGGGCTATTCCAGCCTGGTAGTCGACGGCGACAAGCAGGCGCCGGCTCGCGCCATGCTGCGAGCGGTGGGCTTCGGAGAGGAGGATTTTGCCAAGCCGCAGATCGGCATCGCCTCTACCTGGGCCGATCTGACCCCCTGCAACGTGCACATCGCGGATCTCGCCCGCGCCGCCGCTGGCGGCGCCAATGCCGCCGGCGGCAAGGCCGTGCTGTTCAACACGATCACCGTGTCCGACGGTATTTCCATGGGATCGCCGGGCATGCGTTATTCGCTGGTGTCGCGCGAAGTGATCGCCGATTCGATCGAAACGGTGGTTGGTGCCGAGGGCTTCGACGGCGTGGTAGCTGTGGGCGGCTGCGACAAGAACATGCCGGGGTGCGCGATGGCGATCGCGCGCCTGAACCGTCCGGCGGTTTTCGTCTATGGCGGCACCATCCGGCCCGGTGTCCAGCGGCGTGACATCGTTTCGGTGTTCGAGGCGGTCGGTAGCCGGGCGGCAGGCACCATCAGTGCGGCGCAGCTGCTCGAGGTGGAGCGTACTGCGATCCCCGGCCCCGGCAGCTGCGGCGGCATGTATACGGCCAACACCATGGCCTCGGCCATCGAAGCGCTGGGTCTGAGCCTGCCCGGTAGCTCGGCGCAGGAAGCAGTCGGCTCCGACAAGCTCGAGGACTGTCGCCGTGCCGGCGAAGCGGTAGTCGGGCTGTTGCGCGCCGGCATTCGGCCTCGGGACATCCTCACGCGGCACGCATTCGAAAACGCGATACGCGTGGTCATCGCGCTCGGCGGGTCCACCAACGCGGTACTGCATCTGCTGGCGATCGCGCAGGCAGCACGTGTGCGCCTGGGGCTGGATGACTTCACGCGCGTCGGGCGCCGCAGCCCGGTGCTGGCGGATCTGCGGCCGAGCGGCCGCTACCTCATGTCCGAGCTGGTCGCGATCGGCGGCATTCAACCGCTGATGAAGCGCCTGCTCGATGCAGGACTGCTACACGGCGACTGCCTCACCGTCACAGGTCGCACCCTGGCCGAGAATCTGCGCACGGTGGCGGACTACCCACCGGCACAGGACATCATCCGACCATTGGCAAATCCGATTAAGAAAGACAGCCATCTGGTTGTTCTCTACGGAAATATAGCGCCCGATGGCGCGGTGGCGAAGATCACTGGTCAGGAAGGGCAGTCGTTCACCGGGCGCGTCCGCGCGTTCGACGGCGAAGAAGCGGCAACCAAGGCCATTTTGGCGGGCAGGGTCAAAGCGGGCGATGTCGTGGTGATCCGCTACGAGGGTCCGCGCGGCGGTCCTGGCATGCGCGAAATGTTGAGTCCCACGGGCGCCATTGTCGGCCGCGGCCTGTCTGACAAGGTGGCTCTCATCACGGATGGGCGCTTCTCCGGCGGCACTCACGGGTTCGTGGTCGGGCATATCGCACCGGAAGCAGCCAGTGGCGGCCCGATCGCCCTGCTGCGAAATGGGGACCGCGTGACGATTGATGCACAACAACAGCGCATCGATGTGGCTGTTTCGGTTGCCGAACTCAGGGCGCGCCGGCGCGCCTGGAAACCGCCTCGACCCTACGCGACGCACGGTGTGCTGGCGAAATACGCGCGTGCGGTCAGCAGCGCGTCCGAAGGCGCGGTGACGGACCAGTGACCGCGGTTGACCGCAGGAGCATGTGGCGCATTAATAAGGAAGGAATTACCAGAAGGACCTTACCGGATCGCCGATTGCAAACCCGTTGCGCCGTGTTATGACCAGCGGATGACGATTGTTCGGGGATTGTCAGGGTTGCGGCGAGCAGTTACAGTTCCTTCGCTCACGCTGTTTCACCGGTGGTAAACATCCGATGGCGGCAAACAGCGCGCTGGCCCAAAGGCTGCATGGGAAAGCGCGCGAGAGCGTAGTGATCCGGGGAAGACAGCCGACATGCTGGAAAGACGACTATTAAAAGGGCTTGTGATGTTCGTGCATGCGCGAACAAAAGGCCTTGAGGAAACCACACACTAACTATGGCCGCCTACTATCCCCAGGAATCCAACTTCCTTTCCAAACGGCTGATCGTATTCGTAGCGATCGTCGTATTGCATGTGTTCATCATTTACGCGTTTGCGACCGGCCTGGCGAAGAGCGGTCAGCGCTACCTGCAGACGATTTTGCAGACGAACATCATTCAAACGGAGAAGCCGAAGGATCTGCCGCCGCCGCCGCCGCCGGTCGATCTCAAGGAAAAGCCGCCGGTACAGGTCATTGCACCGGACATCAACATCACGGTCCCAGTCGAAGCGCCGCCACCCATCACCAATGTGACAACCAAGCCGCCGCCGCCGGCACCGCCAGCACCGCGCGCCGTCGTCCCCGGCACGCCGCTCTCCCGCACCAGCGCCCCGGATGTCGCCGACTACTATCCGGAGCAGGCCCGGCGCGAGGGCCAGGAAGGCCGTCCGCAGATCAAGGTGTGCGTCGACGCCAGGGGCAAACTGGCCACCGCCGAAGTCGCAACCAGTTCCGGGTTTCCACTGCTCGACGAGGCAGCCGTCAAGGTAGCGAAGGCCACGCGCTACAAGGCGGCTACTTCAGAGGGCAGGGCAGTCGAATCGTGCGCGACACTGCCGGTGAAGTTCGAACTTCACGGCGGATAACAGAGAACATTTCTGAACTTGTAATTGTAACCGTCTGATCACACACAACAATTGGTCCCGCCGGGTTCGCCGGGCGGGGATGATGTAAAAGAGGAAATTCAATGGATACCGCAGCACCAGCCGAAGCAGCCACCCAAGCCGTCGCGACCGCCACCGGCAACCCGTACGGACTCGGTCCGCTCTGGACCAACGGTACGGCCGTCACCCGAACGACTCTCGTCATCCTGGTGCTGATGTCGCTCGGATCGTGGTTCATCATCCTGACCAAGCTCTGGGATCAGCGCACGCTGAGGAAATCCGGCAAGATGGTCGAGAAGCAATTCTGGACCGCGCCATCGCTCAAGGATGGCGTCGAACGGCTCGGCAAGCGGGATGACTATCGCTTCATCGCCGAAAGCGGCTTGCGTGCCGCCTCGCATCACGAAGGCCGGTTGACCGACCGCATCGATCTGCACGAATGGATCACGATGGCGCTGCAGCGCGCCGTGGATGCGGTCAACAGCAAGATCTCCGGCGGTTTGTCGTTCCTGGCTTCGGTCGGCTCGGTGGCGCCGTTCGTCGGCCTGTTCGGCACCGTCATGGGAATCCTGAACGCGCTGATCGACATCGGCATCGCCGGCCAGGCGAGCATCGACCGCGTGGCGGGCCCGGTCGGCGAGGCGCTGATCATGACGGCCATCGGCCTCGCGGTCGCCGTGCCGGCGGTGCTCGGCTACAACTGGCTGCTGCGCCGGAACAAGGTCATCCAGGATAACGTGCGGAACTTCGCCAGCGACCTGCATGCCTACCTTGTGAGCGGCGCGCGCGTCAGCGGCGCTTGATCGGCCTTAAGGCCGCGGAGCAGTTCCCATGGCAATGAGCGTTGGCAGCAGCGACGGCGACGAACGTGGCACCATGTCGGAGATCAACACGACGCCGCTGGTCGACGTCATGTTGGTGCTCCTGATCATCTTCCTGATCACGATCCCCGTGATCACCAAGAATGTGCCGGTCAATGTGCCCAAGGCGGTGAACATTCCGACGCAGACCAAGCCGGAAAACATCACGATCTCGGTCACGACCGACGGCGACGTCTACTGGGGTCAGACCAAGATGCTGGACATGCACCAGCTGGTCGAGCTCATCGAGAAAGAAGCCGTCAAGGTGCCCCAACCGGAGATCCATATCCGCGCGGACGCCCAGACGGACTATAAAAATGTCGGCAAGGTCATTGCGGCCATCAATCGCGGCGGCGTCGTCAAGGTCGGATTCATCACCGAACCCGACCACGGTGTCCGCGGTACACGCTAAGAGCTAGAGGACCCATTCCATGGCAATGAGTGTAGGAGGAGGCGGCGAAGGCGCACCGATGTGCGACATCAACACCACGCCCCTGATCGACGTGATGTTGGTGCTGCTGGTGACGCTGATCGTGACGCTGCCGATCATGACCCATGCGGTCAAGCTCGACATGCCGCCGCCCAATCCGAATCAGCCGCCGCCGCCGGTGCAGCCGCAGATCATCAATCTGGACATCTACTACGACGGTGCCATCGCCTGGAACGGCGATGCAATTCCGAACATGCAGGAGCTGGAGACGCGCTTTAAGGAAGCTGCGGCGCAGGATCCGCAGCCGGAATTGCACCTGGCGCCCGACAGCCACGTGAAGTACGACTACGTCGCCAAAGTGCTGGCGGCGGCGCAGCGTAATCACATGGAGAAAATCGGGTTCGTCAATACGAGTCAGTTCGTTTCGGAAGAATAGTTTGGGCGGGGCGAGTTGACACCGCCACCGGAAACCTGAGGGCGAGCGCGGACGGACCCCGTTCCGTCCATCGCCGGCTTTCGTCCGCCGAATCGCATACCGCCGTGTCCGTAGCATCGAGGACAGTCATGAGGAATTGCTTGAACACTGCAAAGATACTTGGCAAGACCATTGCGGCATCGATCGTCGCGTTGTCGCTGATTACTGTGGGCGCCGGTAGCTCCGGGAGGGCGGTGGCGGCGGAAAGCGGCCCCACCGTCAGCGCCAAGCTGGCGAAACCGCTCAAGGCGGCACAGGAAGCCATCACGGCCAGGAACTACGACGAGGCCCTCTCCAAGATCAGGGAGGCGCAGGCGATGCCGGAGAAGACGGCCGATGACTCCTACGTCATCGATAGCCTGCTTCTGAAGATCTATGCCGGCAAGAACGACATGGCCAGCGCCATCCCGATTCTCGAACAGATGGTCCCGACGAAGTACACGACCCCGGAGCAGCGCAAGACCTGGGTCAAGGCCATTGCGCAGTACTACTACCAGCAGAAGGATTTCACCAAGGCACTCGACTACGCCGAACAGGCGGTAAAGGCAGGCGCCACCGACAACGACACCGTGGAATTGGTCGCCAAGAGTCAATTTCAGCTCGGTAAGTACAGGGAAGCTGCGGCCTCGATGCAGGACGTCGTCAGCAAGATGGAGAAGCCGGATGAGGATTCTCTGAAGCTGCTCTGGGTGTCGAACGAGAAGGCCGGAGACAAGGCGGGGTCTGCCAAGGCCATCGAGAAGCTGGTTACCTACTATCCCAAGCCGGAATATTGGGCCAATGCGCTTGCATCGCTGGTAAATGCGGACACCAAGGATGCGCACCTGCAGCTCAATGTCTACCGCCTGATGCTGGACGTCGGCGTGCTCAAGCGCGGTGCTGACTACGCCGACATGGCCGAACTCTCGCTCGATCAAGGCTATCCGGGTGAGACGCAGTCGGTACTGCAGAAGGCCTTCGGCGAGAATGTGTTCACCGAGCAGCGCGACAAGGATCGCTACCAGCACCTGCTGGACGGCGCCAAGCAGCGCGCGGCCAACGATCAGGCGAGCCTGCCAACTCAGGAAAAGGACGCAGCCAACGCTCCGAACGGCGACAAGTTCGTGCAGGTCGGTGCCGCCTATATGAGCTACGGGCAGAACGACAAGGCGATCGCCAATATCTCGAAGGGAATTGCCAAGGGCGGGCTCAAGTATCCGGACGAAGCCAATTTGCTGCTCGGTATCGCGCAGCTGCGTTCGCACAACACTGCCGAAGCGCAAAGGTCGTTCGAGAAGGTGTCCACGTCCAGCAATGCGGGCTACGCGCGCCTCGGCAAGCTATGGGCGCTGCACGCAGGCGCGAAGAGCGCCTGAGCGCCGTCACGATCGACTCCAGGAGGCGAGAGCATGACCATCAAGGCGGGCGAGCGCATGCCGGAAGGCAAGTTCAAGACCATGGGCGAGAAGGGCCCGCAGGACCTGAGCACCGCGCAGCTGTTCGACGGCAAGCGCGTGGTGCTGTTCTCGGTCCCCGGTGCGTTCACGCCCACCTGCGATGCCAAGCATCTGCCAGGCTACGTCGAACTGGCCGATAAGCTCCGCGGCAAGGGCGTCGATACCATCGCCTGCATGGCGGTCAACGACGTGTTCGTCATGAATGCCTGGGGCAAGGCCTCCAACGTGGCCGGCAAGGTGCTGATGCTGGCCGATGGCAACGGCGACTATGCGCGGGCGCTGGGACTCGAGCTCGACGGCCGGGGCTTTGGCATGGGAATGCGCGGCCAGCGCTTTGCCATCGTGGTCGAGAATGGCGTCGCCAGCCACGTCGAGGTCGAAGCTCCCGGTCAGTTCAAGGTCTCGGCAGCCGACGCGGTCCTGGCCCAGCTGTGATGCGCTGAGATGCACGGGCCTGCCGCTCGCGGTAGGCTTGCTGCATGAGCACTGAGACACCGGTACGGCCGAGTGATTCACTCAAGGCAGTCCGCTACGAGATTCGCGGCCGGCTGGCGCGCCGCGCGCACGAGCTCGAACGGCTCGGTTACGAAATCATCTCGCTGAACATCGGCAATCCACGCCTGTTCGGTTTTCGCACGCCCGAAACCATGCGTCTGGCGATGATCGAGAATCTGTCGGACAGCGAGGGGTACTGCCACCAGAAGGGCGTCTTTCCAGCGCGCGAAGCCGTGGTCATGCAGCAGCAGGACCGCGGCATCAGCGGTGTCAGCGCCGAAGAAGTATTCATCGGCAACGGCGTCAGTGAACTCATTGATATGGTGCTGCGGGCACTGCTCAACGACGGCGATGAGGTGCTGGTGCCGAGCCCGGACTACCCGCTCTGGACTGCGGCGGTGAATCTCAACCGCGGTCGCGCCGTGCACTATCCTTGCCGGCCGGAGAACGGCTTCGTGCCCGATCCGGCACAGATCGAAGCGCTGATCACGCGCCGCACGCGCGCGCTGGTGATCATCAATCCCAATAACCCGACCGGCGCGGCCTATCCGCGCAGCGTGCTCGAGCAGCTGGCCCGGGTCGCCGAGCGGCACCAGCTGGTGGTGTTCAGTGACGAGATCTACGACCAGATGGTCTATGACGGCGCCGAGTCGATCCCGATGGCCACGCTGGTACAGGGCACCCTCTGCGCGACACTTTCGGGACTGTCGAAAATCTACCGCGCCTGCGGCTATCGCGTCGGATGGGCGGTGTTTTCCGGCCGGCTGAGCGGTGCGGCGGACTATCTGGCGGCGCTCGAATTGCTGTCCTCGCTGCGTCTGTGCAGCAATGTGCCGGCGCAATGGGCGGTGCAGACCGCGCTTGGTGGCTACCAGAGCATCCGGGAGATCGTGAGCCCGGGCGGGCGGCTGTACGAATCCCGCCGGGCGATTGTGGAAGCCGTCGCGGGCAGCAGCTTCCTGCAGCTGCAGCCGCCCACCGGAGCCATGTATGCGTTCGTCGGTGTCGATACGCAGGCGCTGCCGGATTTCGACGACCAGCAATTTGCGCTCGACCTGCTGGAGCAGAAGCATGTGCTGGTGGCGCCCGGGGTGAGCTTCAACGTCCCGTACCGGAACCATTTCCGCGTCACCACGCTGCCGGATCCGACCACCCTGCGGATCGTGTTCGCGCGCATCGAGGAGTTGCTCGAAGGCTATGCACGCGGCATGCGCGAGGCGGCTTCAGCGCGCGTGATCGATGCCCAAAGCAGATTCCAGTAGAACCTTAGACACATTCCATAATATTCTGAATTGCTTGAACTTACACCTCAG
>JBAUYT010000189.1:0-4279 GCA_049584935.1 Steroidobacteraceae bacterium | reverse complement strand
CGGCTATACCGACCCACTACTTCATGATTGGCGTCAGATAGTGAAAAGCAAGCGGCTGAGATTACGATCCGCGGAATCCGCTTCAGACATCGTGAGAATTGCTTGCAAATGCACCTAAGGTATCGCGCACGTAACTCGGCTGCCCCGAGCCTTGAGCCTCTGTTGCGACCGCGTTCCACTTTTCCCACGCGGCGATCCGACTGCCGTATTCGGCTCGCGCCATAGGCAAGCAGGCCGCGCCAAAAAAGATGCGCAGCGGCGGGTCTGCCGCATCGACTACTTTCAGAATCGCAGCGCCCGTAGCGGCTGGATCACCCGGCACATGATTGGTTCGGAACGCTGCTATGGCTGCGCGGGCCTCATCGTAGTCGGGCATCTGGTCCGCCCGCTTGGATGATGCCCCGCTCCAGTCGGTGGCGTAGCCGGCCGGCTCGATCAGCGTCACCTTGATGCCGAACCCCGCTACCTCGGTCGCGAGGGCCTGGCTGAACCCTTCCAGCGCCCACTTCGAGGCGCTATAGAGCCCCAGGGTCGGAAAGGCGTTGAGGCCCGCGACGGAGGAGACCTGAATGATGTGACCGGAGCGCTGCGCCCGCAGGATTGGCAATGCCGCCTGCGTAACCCAGAGCGCGCCAAAGACGTTGGTTTCGAATTGCGCCCTGGCTTCTGCCTCGCTGACCTCTTCAATAGCACCGAACAGACCATAGCCGGCATTGTTGACGACCACATCGAGACGGCCAAATCGTGCCTGCGCCTCGGCAACGGCGGCGTACACCGCCGCCTTGTCGGTGACATCCAGTGTGAGCGCCGCGACGCGCTCACCAAAGCGTTCGACCAGCGATGCAAGCATCCTGACATTTCGGGCCGTGGCCGCCACACGGTCTCCTCGTGTCAGCGCGGCCTCGGCCCAGACGCGACCGAATCCCTTAGAGGTACCCGTGATGAACCATATCTTACCTGACATGACGAGGACTCCCGGAATTGCTTTGGACCATTAGATGGGGCCGTGGCTTGATTGCGAAACTACAGGCGCTCGATGAGCGTCGCATTTGCCATACCGCCCGACTCACACATGACCTGAACACCGTAGCGTCCGCCAGATTCCTCGAGCGCGAGCATGAGATTGGCGAACAGGCGTCCACCGGACGCGCCTACGGGGTGCCCTAGGGCAATTGCGCCGCCATAGCGATTGACACGCTCCAATTCGACCCCCAGATCGCTCGCCCACGCCAACACCACTGCCGCGAAGGCCTCATTGACCTCCCAGGCATCGACCTGTGCGCTAGCGAGCGCGGCGCGCGCCAACAGCCGGCGACTCGCCGGAATGACCCCCATCAGCATGACAATGGGATCAGAGCCCGCAACCGCAAAGTGCGTCACCGCCGCACGCGCACGCAGTCCCAGCCGAGCGGCCGTTTCCGCCTCCATCAAGAGAATCGCCGAGGCGCCGTCAGTAACTTGACTGGAATTGCCCGCAGTCATTCGCCATTGGATTTCCGGATAGGCGGCGGCCACCTGCGGGTCGTAAAAAGCCGGTCGCAGGGCGGCGAGTCTCTCCAGCGAGGTATCGCGCCGCAGACCCTCATCAAGTTCCACGACC
The DNA here is from genome assembly GCA_049584935.1 of Steroidobacteraceae bacterium. Lineage (GTDB taxonomy): Bacteria > Pseudomonadota > Gammaproteobacteria > Steroidobacterales > Steroidobacteraceae > FEN-1191. The sequence continues at coordinate 2,679 of JBAUYT010000189.1, read as the reverse complement.
CGCTGCTCGCTAAGTTCCCCGATCTTCACCGGCACGATGCTGCGCTTTGTCAAACCAAGGTCCTCTGCCTCCGCGGCGCGCCGGTGCGAACGCAGCGCGAATTCATCCAGACGCTCGCGCGAGAGATTCCAACGAGCCGCGATCAACTCGGCAGAAATCCCCTGCTGGACCAGGCCGGCCGGATAGCGACGCTGGAGCAAAGGTCCGCCGTTGTCCTTACCCAACCGATTCGCCCGCATCGGCACCAGGCTCATCATCTCGACGCCGCCAGCGATCACGACATCGTAGGCGCCGGCGATAATCCCCTGAGCCGCGAAATCGATCGCCTGCTGTGCCGAGCCACATTTGCGATCGAGCGTGACGGCCGGCACCGACTCCGGAAAGCCCGCCGCGAGCACCGCCTGTCGGCCGATGTTTCCCGACTGCTCGCCGACCTGCAGGACGCAACCGGTAATGACGTCCTCGACCAGCGCCGAATCGATACCTGCGCGCTCGATCAATGCGCGCAGAATGTCCGCATAGAGCGTGACAGGGTGCAGGCCGTCGAGCGCACCGGCGCTACGGCCGCGACCGAACGGCGAGCGCACGACATCGATTACGACTGCGCGGCGCATGTGCTCTTGAACGCTTAGCGAAACAGATCCGCTGACATTTCAAGCGAACGCAGCTGTACCACCGGTGCCTTGGCGACTCGCATCAAGCGCGCCACCTCATTCAGTTCGGGCGATGACAGCATGGCGAAGCTACGTTTGATCGGCCCAGCTTCGCGCATGCGTCTGAGCGCCGCTTCGGGAACAAGCGCGCGCAGCAGCAATTCGTCGTCGTCCTGCGTTCCGTACCGCCGGCGCAGCTCTTCAATCGTCGGCTGCTCCGGTCGATTAGCAAGAATCTCCTTAGCGCGCGGAGCGGTCAGAATCCGATCGCGGATATTCGCATCGATGGGCGCAACCGTCTCGCCATAGTATCCGGCCGCGTATTGAATCAGCTCATCCGGCACGATCTTGTAGCGCTCGCCGGTCACTATGTTGAGAACCGACTGGATGCCGACTAGTTGGCTGAAAGGCGTCGCCATTCCCGGATAGCCCAGCTCGCGGCGCACCCGCGCGGTCTCGGTCAGTACCTCATCGAGCCGGTGACTCATGTGATGCTCAGCGAGCTGCGCCTTGAGCGTACCCATCATGCCTCCGGGTACTTGGTGTTGCAGTGACAATACGTTGTAATCGCTGTGCTGGTTGACCAGGAATCCCGTCGCCTTGCCTACGGCCTCGAAGTGTTCAGCGACCGGCGGCAAGAGTGACTTGTCGATTCCATGCGTGTGACCCAGTAGTTCAATATTGTTGACCATCGTTTCGGTCGCCGGCACCGACGGGCCGTTGGCCATCGGCCGGCTCGCCGTATGCAGGATGGTGACTCCGAGCTTCACGGCGTCCAGGTACGCCTTGGCTGACTGTCCGAGCAGATTGTTCGAGTGGAACTCGATGGCCCGGCCGCCTGCTCGCGCCTGGATCGCGGGCAATAGTGTCGACAGTCGTTCCTTCTCGAGCACGCCGGCAGTATCATACAAAAGAATCGTATCGATGTCGGGGCAGGCTGCGATCTTTGCGGCTTTGTCGGCGAAGTATTCGTCGGTGTGAACCGGTGAGGAAGTGAACATGATCGCACCGGCGACCTCCGAACCAAACTCCTTGGCCACTTGCGCCAGGCGGTACATCTTGTCCATGTTGTAGAGGACATCGTAGAGCCAATAGCTGCGGCAGCCGTGGCGATTCAACTGACGCATCCAGGCATCCATCAGTGAATCTGGCGTCACCCCAAAAGTCACCGAGGCATTGACCCGCATGCCGCTTCGTACGCGCGTGCCCGGCATGGCTCCTACCAACAGATCGAGCATGTCCCAGGGATTCTCGCGGCAGTGCCGGATGAGAACCTCGAAATGTGACGAGCCGGTCAGGTCGACCACCCGAAATCCGGTGCGCGCGATCAGCGGAGCGACCGGCAACGCCATGCAGGCCTGCATGCGCATTCCCCACAGGCTCTGTTGCCCGTCGCGCATCGTTTCATCGAGGAACTCAATGTGGGCCACCTTGCTAGCACTCCTATTACGTGCGAAAGGCCGGGAGAAGAATTCGCTCCATCCAGCGAGTGTCAATCGAATTCGCGCGGAAGTCCGGGTGATCGACGATGAAGCGCAGCAGCGGCAGATTGGTGGGGATGCCCTCTACTTCAAACTGCTCGAGCGCGCCCGCCATGCGCTGCACAGCTTCGGCTCTGTTCGAGCCGTGCACAATCAGCTTCGCGATCAGGCTGTCGTAGTATGGCGAGATCACCGTGCAGTCAACCACCGCCGTGTCGACCCGTATGCCCTGCCCCGCAGGCGGTCGCCATCGAATGATGCGGCCTGGACATGGCAGGAAATCGCGCGCCGGATCCTCGGCTATAATGCGCGCTTCGATGGCATGGCCGCTCGAGACGATGCTGGTCTGCGAAGGCAGCTCCTCGCGGCCGGTGGCCAGCAGCAGCTGCAGACGCACCAGATCGGTCCCGCTCACCATCTCGGAGACCGGGTGCTCCACTTGCAGGCGGGCATTGACCTCCATGAACTGAAAGCTGCCGCTCTGCTCGTCGTAGAGAAACTCCACAGTGCCGGCATTTCGATATTGAATTGCGGAAAGCAGATCG
>JBAUYT010000188.1:0-17379 GCA_049584935.1 Steroidobacteraceae bacterium | reverse complement strand
CCGACGTCCTTCGCCGCCGCTGCCGCGGCGGCTCGTCGAACCCTATTGTTCATGTTCGAGGGTTCGAATCCCTCGCAACGTCCATCGGCGGGCCCCGAATCATTCGGGGAGACAGTTCAAAATATTGGCGGAGAGAGAGGGATTCGAACCCTCGAAGGGCTTTTGACCCTTACACCCTTAGCAGGGGTGCGCCTTCGACCACTCGGCCATCTCTCCGTGCGGGCGCCATCATACGCAACGGGATCCGGCCCGGCAAAGCGGGGGTATTCATGGCCGCCGAAAGCCCTGAGGGCCGTCAGCCAGTTGTTTGCGGCTCGGTGCTCTCTCGCTTGATGCGATGGAAGATCTCTTCACGCTGCACCGACACGCTCTTGGGCGCGTTGACGCCGAGACGCACCTGGTTGCCCTTGACGCGCAACACCGTAACGGTTACCTCGTCACCGATCATTACGGTTTCACCCACTCGACGCGTCAGGATGAGCACTGGTCATTCCTCCGATAGTGCTGTGCGCTTCATGCGATCAGAGCGTGTCAGCCGCCCTGCACATCAGAGTGGCTGACAGCGGCTTAAAAGGTTACTGCTACTACCGGCAAATTCAAATTGATTTCTAATGCAAACAGTCTCGCCTGATACCGACGTCGACGTTGTCAAGCAAATAAAAATTAAATTTCGTCAATGTGCCGTTGCAGGAAGGCGAGATCGAACCCAGGGTTCGACGCTGGCAAGTGCCTGATCGAGTGCCTCAGGGTTGCTGCCGCCGGCCTGTGCAAAATCCGGCCGGCCCCCGCCTTTACCGCCTACTTGGGCCGCGACCGCTGCTATTAGTTCCCCCGCGCGAACGCGCGAAGTTTGATCCGGCGTGACACCTGCGACGAGCAGCACTTTCGAAGAAGACTCCGCAGAACCCAACACGATGATCGCCGAGCCGAGCCGGCTCTTGAGTTGATCGAGCGCCGCGCGCAACGCGCCTGCATCTGCTCCGTCGACTCGCGTCGCCAGAATTTTGACGCCCTCGACGTCGACTGCGGCAGCCGCCAGGTCGCGACCGGAACTCATGGCGAGCTTGTCCTTGAGCGCGCGATTCTCCTTCTCGAGCGTTCGAATACGCTCGAGCGCGTCGCGCACCTTGACCGCCGCATCATCCCGCGAGCCGTGCAGCAGTTGTGCCACATCGTCGAGTTGTCCGTCGATGCGCTCAACGTAATCGAGGGCCCCCTGGCCCGTGACCGCTTCGATGCGGCGCACGCCGGCGGCAACCCCGGACTCACCCAGAATGTGGAACAGGCCAATGTCCCCGGTTCGAGCCACGTGCGTGCCGCCACAGAGCTCGGTGGAGAATGCTCCCAGTCTGAGTACGCGGACACGCTTATCGTACTTTTCGCCGAACAGCGCCATGGCTCCGCCAGCGATGGCGTCCTCGTAGTCCATGTGGCGCGTATCCACCTCATCGTTGGCGCGGATCTGCTCGTTGACCAGGCGCTCGATGCGCTGCAGCTCGTCGTCCGTAACCGGCTGGAAGTGCGAAAAGTCGAAGCGCAGCCGGTCGGCGGCCACGAGCGAGCCCTTCTGCACCACATGTGTACCGAGCACGCTGCGCAGTGCCGCATGCAGCAGATGTGTTGCGGTGTGATTGAGCCGTATCGCCTGGCGCCGAGCGGCATCGACTGCGGCGGTGAGCGTATCGCCCAGCCTCAGCACACCACTCTTCAACGTACCGCGATGTGCGTGCACCGCACCGCGCTTCTGTGTGTCCTCGACCTCGAACAGCGTTTGCGGTGGCGCCCGCAGGTTACCGCTATCACCGATCTGGCCACCGGCCTCGGCGTAGAACGGCGTACGGTCCAGCACCACCTCGCCCTGCTGACCTGGGGCCAGACTGTCGACGCTCTGGCCATTGCGAAGCAACGCCAGCACGCGCCCCTGGGATTCGAGTTCTTCATACCCTCGAAATTCGCTGCGCCCCGCCACCTGCGCGCCGCCGCGTTGATCGACGCCAAACCGACTGGCGGCCCGCGCCCGCTCCCGCTGTGCCTCCATCTCGCTCTCGTAGCCGGCCATGTCGACTGACAGTCCGCGTTCGCGCGCTATGTCAGCGGTCAAATCCGGCGGAAACCCATAGGTATCGTGCAGCAGGAACACCAGCGGGCCCGGCACCACGCTGCCGCCGGCCTCAGCCATACGGCTATCGAACTGCGCCATGCCCGCCGACAGCGTCTCGGCGAAGCGCTCCTCCTCGATCTTGAGGATGCGCGCGACCCGCTCGGCTTCACGCGACAGCTCAGGATAGGATTGGCCCATTGCTACCACCAGCGCCGGTACCAGCTTGTGGAAGAACGGCTGCGATTGCCCCAGCTTGTAGCCGTGGCGTACCGCGCGGCGGATGATTCGCCGCAGTACATAACCGCGGCCTTCGTTCGACGGCATCACGTCGTCGACGATCAGGAAGCTGCAGGCGCGGATGTGATCCGCGATGACGCGCAACGACGGCGAGCCGATGTCGGTACTTCCGGTCACGCTGGCGGCCGCGCTGATCAGGTCGCGGAACAGGTCGATGTCGTAGTTGGAGTGCACGCCCTGCATGATGGCGGCCATGCGTTCGAGCCCGGCGCCGGTATCGACCGACGGCTTCGGCAGCGGCGTCAGCGTGCCGTCCGCGGACCGGTCGAATTGCATGAACACCAGATTCCAGATCTCGACGAAGCGATCGCCGTCCTCGTCGGGCGATCCCGGTGGTCCGCCCGCTATATCGGGACCGTGGTCATAGAAGATCTCGCTGCAGGGCCCGCAGGGGCCGCTGTCGCCCATGGCCCAGAAATTCGACTTCTCCCCCAGGCGCGTCACGCGCGCCGGATCGACGCCGACGTCCCGGGTCCAGATCTGCGCCGCCTCATCATCGTCCCGGTAGACCGTCACCCAAAGACGGGCCGGGTCCAGCTGCAGCGTGCCGGTGACGAATTCCCAGGCCAGCGGTATTGCCTCCCGCTTGAAATAGTCCCCGAACGAGAAATTGCCGAGCATCTCGAAGAAGGTGTGATGACGCGAGGTGTAACCGACATTCTCGAGATCGTTGTGTTTGCCGCCGGCGCGCACACAGCGCTGCGCCGTAGCCGCGCGCACGTAGTCCCGCGACTCCTTGCCGAGGAACACGTCCTTGAATTGCACCATGCCCGCGTTGGTGAACAGCAGCGTCGGGTCGTTGCCGGGCACGAGTGGGGAGGACGGCACGACTGTATGGCCACGCTGCCGGAAGTACTCGAGAAACGCACGCCGGACTTCGGCTGTGCTCAGAAAAGGGGGCTTGTGTGTCATGTCAAATCGTCACCGACCTCGGCTCCCAATGCGGCGCGGATATGATCGTTGGAAAAGCCCCGGTATTGCAAAAATCGGGCTTGCCGGGCCTTGCCGGGCCAATCCGTGGGCAGCTCGAGGCCAAAGCGGCGGATACGCTGTTCGCGGGCGCGACGACTCCAGTCCTCTGCGGCGGCCAGCGTTGCCTCGACCAGCGCCGGGTTGATGCCAAGGGCGTCGAGCTCGCGTCCGATGCGTAGCGGCCCGTGGCCACGCTCCGCGTGCAGAGCCACATATTGCTGAGCGTAGCGTTCATCGTCGACGAACCCGCGCTCGCGCAGCTCCGCCACGACCTGCTGCACGACCGGGGCCTCGTAGCCCTGGGCCTGCAGATGCTCGTGAAGCTCGCGGACACAGAAATCCCGCCGTGACAGCAGCACGACGGCGGCATTTCCGGCAGCCTGAGGATCGGCGGACTGCCCCGGAGCGATCGTCCGCTTACGCGGTCTTTTCCTCAACACGCTTTGGGGGCATCAGCTTGAGGCGGATCTGTTCCTCGATCTGCGCGGCAATGTCCTTGTGCTGCTGCAGGTACAGGCGGGTGTTGTCCTTGCCCTGGCCGATGCGCTCACCGTTGTAGCTGTACCAGGACCCGGACTTGTCGATGATGCCTTGCGCAGCACCGATCTCGATGAGTTCGCCCTCGTGCGAGATGCCGGTGCCGTACATGATCTCGAACTCGGCTTCGCGGAATGGCGGTGCCACCTTGTTCTTGACCACCTTGACGCGGGTCTGGTTGCCGACCACTTCCTCGCCATTCTTGATGGAGCCGATGCGGCGGATGTCGAGCCGCACCGAGGCGTAGAACTTGAGCGCATTGCCGCCGGTCGTGGTTTCCGGGCTGCCGAACATGACGCCGATCTTCATACGGATCTGGTTGATGAAGATGACGATGGTGTTGGAGCGCTTGATGTTGCCTGTGAGCTTGCGCAGCGCCTGCGACATGAGCCGGGCGTGCAGGCCGACCTGCAACTCGCCCATCTCTCCCTCGATCTCGGCGCGCGGGGTAAGGGCCGCCACCGAATCGATCACAATGACATCGACGGCACCCGAGCGCACCAGCATATCGGTGATCTCGAGTGCCTGTTCCCCCGTATCCGGCTGTGACACCAGCAGGTCCTGGACGTTGACGCCAAGGTTGCCGGCGTACGCCGGATCGAGTGCGTGCTCGGCATCCACAAACGCCGCGGTGCCGCCACGGCGCTGTATCTCGGCCACCACCTGCAGGGTCAGGGTGGTTTTGCCCGAGGACTCGGGACCGTAGATCTCCACCACGCGGCCGCGCGGCAAGCCGCCGACGCCGAGCGCAATATCCAACCCCAGTGAGCCGGTCGGGACGGTCTCGACGTCGTAGACCGCCGAGGCATCCCCCAGGCGCATGACTGAACCCTTGCCGAACTGCTTTTCGATCTGCCCGAGGGCGGCACTCAATGCCTTCTTGCGATTGTCATCGATCATGGCGGTATTCATGGCGGTCCTTCCGGTGCGGCGGCGTCTGCGGGAATGTGAGCATTATTCCACAACCAACCGGCCTGCGCGGCTGCAAATTTGGCGCAGAGCTCGGCAAATGCGCCGGCGATGCGCGCTATTCCGTGGCCGTGAACAGCGGCCACGCAGCCAGGCGGTGGTAGCGTGCGCGCACCGCAGCGCTTGCAGTAGTGGCCTCAACCTCCTGACTTTGCGCCAGATAGAATGAACGCGCCATCAGCCGCAGCGGCCTGGGCGGCAATGCTGCAGGCGTCGACGCCGCGCCGAAGTCCATTCCCCGGCACAACGTCACGTGCGGACGCCAGCAGCGCTCATCCGGCCTCAACCCGAGCGACTCGGCGCTGCTGCGCAACGCACCCGCCAGCGCGAGCGCGGCGGGCGGGATGCGTGAGCAGACGGCGGCGAGCACGCGAGCCCGTTTCCAGTACTCCAGGCCATCGAATTCGAGCTCGAAAGCGACCGCGGCAATCTCTGCGGCACGCCGGATCAATACCGCGGCCACCGCGTCCTCGACGGCTCCGAGGAAGCAGAGCGTCACGTGCAGGTCCGCGGCCAGCAGCCGGCGCCCACCCGTGGCTCCGGCCATGTGCGCCGATTGCTGCAGTTGCGCCGCCACCGGAGCCTCCGGCCAGAGCGCAAAGAACAGCCGGCGGGTGCTCAACGGAATCAGGCGGCGATGATCAGCCGGAGCGCCGTGGCGACGGCCACGCGACGGATCGCCTCGCGGTCGCCACTGAAGTGCTCTTCGACCGCGACCACGGCACCATCGCGCCGGGCGCACGCAAACCACACCAGCCCGACCGGCTTTTCGGGGGTGCCGCCGTCGGGACCGGCTATGCCGGTAATCGCCACGGCCAGCGCGGCGCCGCTGTGATGGAGCGCACCGGCGGCCATCTGCTCGGCCGTCGGACGGCTGACCGCACCGAAGCTGTCGAGCACATCGGCGGCCACCCCGAGGGCCTGCTGCTTGGCGGCGTTGGAGTAGGTGACGTAGCCGCGATCGAACCACTGCGAGCTGCCGGCGACGTCCGTCAGGCATTTGGCAACCCAGCCACCGGTGCAGGACTCGGCAACGGCGACCATCTGCCGACGTTGCAGCAGCACCTCCCCCGCGCGCCGCGCGAGTCCATCCAGCGCCAGGTCGTCCGAGCCGCTCACGCGCCGATAACGATGTGGTCCGGCGGCATACCCGCCTGGGATCGCTGGTAGATCTGCGCGTAGGCGTCTTCCAGATGGCGCGTGAAGCGCGTGGTATCGAACAGCGCCGTGGATGTCCGGTTGCGGGCCAGCTTCTGTCGCAGCAATCCCAGTTCCGCGGGATTCGTGGCCAACCTGACCGCCAGCTCCTCATAGTCCGCAAGCGAGCTGGTGACGAGCTCCGGCAGCCCAATGGCGGCCAGCAGGCTGGCTGCCACCCGGCTCGGCAGGGTCTGACCCAGGCAGGTCAGCACCGGCAGTCCAGCCCACAGGGCATCGCTGGCGGTCGTATGAGCGTTGAACGGCAGGGTATCCAGGAACAGGCCTGCCAGGCGTTGCCGCGCCAGGTGATCGGCCATCAGCGGCATCGGTTTGGCGAATACCAGTCGCCGCGGGTCGATGCCGCGCAATTCGGCCGCCTGGCGCAATCGATGCACCGCGGACGGGTCCCCCTCCGTCAGCCACAGCACGCTACCGTCGACGCGGCTGAGAATGCGCATCCAGCAGTCGAAGCTAGCCGGCATCAGCTTGAAGCTGCGATTGAAGCAGCAGAACACGAAGCCTTCGGGCGGCAGTTCGAGCTCCTGGCGCAGGAAGACCCGCGCACTGATGGGGCGCCTGGAATCGTTGGGCTGGTAGCTGTCCGGCAGGCGGACAATCTTCTCACTGTAGTTCAGTTCACTGCCCTCGGGCACCAGTACGCGGTCGGCAATCAGATAGTCCATATAGTCGGCGCCCATGGTGCCCGGATAGCCCAGGTAGGCGACCTGAGCCGGCGCCGCGCGCAGCGCGAAGATGCCGGTGCGCGCATTTTGCGTGAATCCCGTCAAATCGACTGCGATATCGATCCCCATTTCGCGAGCCATGAGTGCCACGTCCATGTCTGTCCGCTTGTCGACGTCGATAAAACGCTCGAACGCCTGCCGCTGACGTCCTCTCACCTGATCGTTGGATTCCGGACCGAAGGCGAATGCCGTGACATCGAATCGGGAACGGTCGTGCAATTCGAACAATTCGGCTGTCAGCAGCGATACCGGATGCACACGAAAGTCCGCCGAGAAATAGCCGACCCGGATTCGCTCCCGACGTGGATTTACCGCCGGAGCACCCAGGCGATCGTCGCGCGGGCACTCTTCCCGTACCCAGGTCTCGGCCGCGAGCCGATGCAGCGGCGGGGAATCGACCAGGGCAAGCACAGGCATCGGCACCGTTACGGGACGACGTGCCTCGAGCCCCTCGACCAGCCGTTGGATATTGGAATCGAGATCCGTCCAATCGCAGCTCTGCATCTTGACGTACTGACGCATGCCGATCACGTACTTCTGGTCGGGATTGAGAGCGATGGCGCGATCGTAGCTGGCGATCGCTGCCTCGAAACGTTTGAGAAGCGCCAGCAGAGCACCGCGATCCCGATGGGTTTCGGGGTGGTCGGGTTTCAATTCGATGGCGCGATCGTAGCTCTTGAGTGCCTCATCGTACCGGTGCAATCGAAGCTGCAGGTTGGCCAGGCTCATGTAGGCTTCCCAGTAATCACTCTTGAGCTCGATGGCGCGAGCATAGCTTGCCAGGGCCTGTTCGCTTCGCAGCAGTCCCGATAGCGCGTTGCCACGACCGGCGAACGCTTCGGGGAAAGTTGCACTGATCGCAATGGCCCTGTCGTAATCGGCAATCGCCTCTGTAAATTGCGCCAGCTTCACCAGCAGATGGCCGCGATTGATATATGCGCCGACATAGCCTGGCTGCAGCGCGATGGCCTGCGCGTAGCTGGCCAGAGCCTGGTCGCTTCGCGCCAGATCCGCCAACGCGGTCGCGCGGCCCATGAACGCTTCGGGGAAGGTTGCGCTGATTTCGATTGCCCGGTCGTAGCTGGCCACGGCCTCGGGATATCGCCGCACCTCCTGCAACAGGTGGCCGCGATTGATATGAGCCTCGACATAGCCTGGCTGCAGCGCAATAGCCTGCTCGTAACCGAGCAGGGCATCCTCGCTCCGATTCAATTGCTTGAGCAGCACGGCGCGGTTGTACGCCGCCAAAGCATCGCCGGCGTCGAGCGCCAGCGTGCGCTCGTAGCTCGCGAGCGCTTCTTGCCGGCGCCCGAGTTTTTCCAACACGGTGCCACGATTGCAATACGCGTTGGCGTAGTCGGCATTGATGGCAACCGCATGATCGTAGCCGGCCAGGGCGGCTTCCCACTGACCTAACGCGTTGAGCGCATTGGCGCGCTTGTAGTGCGCCTCCGCGTGCGCGGGCTGTCGTGCAATGACGGCATCTAACAGTCCGACCGACTGCTGCAGTCGACCCTGCAGCTGCAGCGTTAGCGCAAGCTCATACGGGTCGTCCGGGGGCACCGGCACGACAGCAGCAGTTGCCGGAATCCGAGCAACGACGGCGTCTTCCCCGGCTTTGTCCGCACCGGCTCGAGACTTGAACAGGTCCCGAAATTTCACTGCCATCGACGGATCATACCAAGCAGCCGCCGGCAGCGATTATATTGTCGCCAACATGGCCGACGGCAGAGACCCTTCCGCACACACGCCCATGATGCAGCAGTATTTGCGCATCAAAGCGGAGCATCCCGATGTACTGCTGTTCTACCGGATGGGGGACTTCTACGAGCTGTTCTACGAGGACGCCCGCCGTGCGGCTCGCCTGCTGGACATCACGCTGACTTCACGTGGCCAATCCGCGGGCGAGAACGTGCCGATGGCCGGCGTGCCGGTGCACAGCGTCGAGAACTACCTGGCGCGGCTCGTGCGTCGCGGCGAGTCGGTCGCCATCTGCGAACAGCTCGGAGATCCCGGGCCGTCGCGCGGACCGATGGCACGGCAGGTAGTGCGGGTGGTGACCCCCGGCACGGTGACGGACGAGGCGCTGCTGGAGCAGCGGCGCCAGACGCTGCTGGCTGCCATCTGGCGCGAGGCGTCCCGGTTCGGCCTGGCATGGCTCGAGCTGGCCTCGGGCCGCTTCAGCGTCGTGCAACTCGACGGCTTCGAGGCACTCGGCGCCGAGCTCGAGCGCCTGCGTCCCGCGGAACTGCTGCTGCCGGAATCCCAGTCCCAGGAACTGGCCACGCTGGAACGGACGGCCACGGCGGTGCGCACGCGCGCACCGTGGCATTTTGAGCTGGCAACCGCCTCGCGGCTGCTGACCGATCAGCTCGGCACCATGGACCTGCGTGGATTCGGCGTCGACGAACTGCCGCTGGCACTGCGTGCGGCCGGCGCTCTGCTGCAATACGTCCGGGACACGCAGCGCTCGGCGCTGCCGCACATACGGGCTCTCAAGGTCGAGGAACGCTCGGACGCGCTGGTGCTCGACGCCGCCACGCGCCGCAATCTCGAGCTGGAAGAGAGCCTGACGGGCAACCAGGCCGCGACGCTGTTCGCCGTCATCGACTCGACGGTTACTGCCATGGGCTCGCGCGCGCTGCGGCGTGCGCTGGCGCGGCCACTGCGCGCGCAGGTTGATCTGCGGCGGCAATACCAGGCGATCAGCGCCATGAGCGAGTCCCGTGGTTTCGAATCCATGCGCGAGTGCCTGCAGCCGATCGGCGACGTGGAACGGATCCTGGCGCGCGTGGCACTGCGCTCGGCGCGGCCGCGCGACCTGGTACAGCTGCGCAATTCCCTGGCCGCGCTGCCGGCCGTGCGTGCCGCGCTGACGGCTTTCGACTCGCCCCGGCTCGCCGAACTGCGCGCCGGCATCGGCGAGCACACCGGCGAGCACGCGCTGCTGCAGTCGGCGATCGACCTCGAACCCGCACAGCTGCTGCGGGACGGTGGCGTGATTGCGCCCGGCCACGACCCGGAGCTCGACCGGCTGCGCACGATCGCCGGCAATACCGACGGTTTCCTGGCGGAACTCGAGCAGCGTGAGCGCGAGCGCACGGGCATCGCCGGCCTCAAGCTCGGCTACAACCGCGTGCAGGGATTTTTCATCGAAGTGACGCGCGCGCAGGCCGAGCGCGTGCCTGACGACTACCTGCGCCGCCAGACCGTCAAGTCGGCCGAGCGCTTCATCACGCCGGAGCTCAAGCAGTTCGAGGATCAGGTGCTCGGCGCGCGCGAGCGCGCGCTGGCCCGCGAACGCGAGCTGTACGAGGCACTGCTGACAAAGCTGCTCGCAACTCTCGGATCCCTGCAGCAGACAGCGGCCTGCGTGTCCGAGCTCGATGCCGTGGCGGCGCTGGCCGAGCGCGCCGGTACGCTCGGATGGAGCCAACCCACGCTGGTGGCGGAGGATCGGCTGCTGATCGAGGGTGGCAGACACCCGGTGGTCGAGCGCTTTCTCGACACCCCGTTCGTACCCAATGATCTGTCGCTACACCCCGACCGCCGCATGCTGATCATCACCGGCCCCAACATGGGCGGCAAATCCACCTTCATGCGGCAGGTGGCATTGATCGTGGTGCTGGCGCACGTCGGCAGTTTCGTGCCGGCAAGCCGCGCCGAGATCGGACCCATCGACCGCATCTTCACGCGCATCGGTGCCGCCGACGATCTCGCCGGCGGGCGCTCGACTTTCATGGTGGAGATGACCGAGACGGCGAACATCCTCCACAACGCCAGCGCCAGTAGCCTCGTGCTCATGGACGAGATGGGCCGAGGTACCAGCACCTTCGACGGCCTGTCGCTGGCGCGCACCGTCGCCGAATACCTGGCAGCGCGGATCCGCGCCTTTACCCTGTTTTCGACGCATTACTTCGAACTCACGGCACTGGCCGAGGAGATCGAGGGCTGCGCCAACGTCCACCTGGACGCCACCGAGCACGGCGATTCGCTGGTGTTCCTGCACGCCGTCAGAGACGGCCCCGCCAGCCGCAGCTACGGACTGCAGGTGGCACAGCTCGCCGGCGTGCCGCGCGCGATCATCGCGGCCGCACGTCGCACGCTGCAGCAGCTCGAAGCTCGCGCCGCTGCTGGTACGCACGCGCGCTCGCCGCAGGCCGAGCTGCCATTTGCCGCCAACGTGCCCGAGCCGTTGCCCGAGGCGGATCCCCGCGCCGCGCCGCTACTGGCCCGGCTGGCGGGGCTCGATCCGGACTCGCTGACTCCCCGAGCGGCGCTCGAACTGCTGTACGAACTGCACCGGGCGGCACGCGCCTGACTGCGACGGCGGATCGGAGGCTATTCGAGCTTCAGCTCCATGCGTACCGATCCATCCGGACCCCCGCCGGAGACCTGGTTGGTCAAAAACACGCGTTCCGGTTTGAGTTCCGCGTTGCCCAGCACCGCCGACTGCACTGCCTGCGCGCGCGCCATGCCGAGCTCGTCGCGCTGCGTGGCGCTGGGGGCATAGAGTGGCAGCAACTGATCTTCGATCCACTTCTCGCGTGCAGCATTGTCCCCGCTGCCGGCAACGTCGGGCGGATACTGCGGCTCGTCCTTGAACTGCGTGTGGTAGAGCGAGGCCAGGGCTCGCAGGCGCGCGTCATCGGCGCCGGGCGCGGACGCCGCCGCCGCGCCAGTGGTCTTGCCGGCGAGGGGCGTGGTGGCCTGCACGGCCTCCACGGCCTTGAGCGCGGTGTCGAGCACGGCGCGTTCGAGCGCCTGGTCGTCGTCGTCAGCCTGGGTGTGCAGCGGGATGTCGAGCTTGAGCTGCGGGCGTTGCACCAGTGCGTTCGACAGCTGCGACAGCTTCTGCTGCTGCGCCGCCGTCAGGCTGGCGGCGCCCGCAGGAAAATCGATATACGACAGCTGCGGTCCGCCACCGAACATCGAGCCCAGCAGCGCGAAAGGCGCGGTGACCGCCTTCTCGAGCAGGTTGACGAACACCTTCCAGATGATCGGTCCGATCCGGAATTTCGGGTCATCGAGACTGCCGCCCACCGGCAGGTCGAGAGTAATGACGCCGTTGCGATCCTTCAGCAGCGACACCGCCAGCTTGATCGGCAGCGGCACCGCCTGCTTGCTCTCGGTGGCGGCACCGAACTCGAGCTGATCGACCACGATGTGATGCGTGGCGTCGAGCTTGCGGTTCTCGACGTGATAGTGAATATCGGTAGTAAGCTTGCCCTGGGCAATGTTGTACCCGGCAAATTTGCCCGAATAGGGATTGAACGTCGGCAGCTCGATGTTGCTGAAGCTCATGCCAATGTCCGTATAGGTAGCCGCGGACAGCAGGTTCACCTGGCCCTTGATCGACACCGGCGCGTAGCGATCGACGCTGCCTTCGAGATTGACGCTAGCGCGCGAAGCCGGGTCCGAGGACAGGCCGACCACCGAACCCTTGAGGTTGTAGATGGCGGTGGAGAAGTTGGGCTCCACCGAATGATCGGTAAAGTCGGCGGTACTGTTCTCGATGTCGATGCGCGCGATCCTCATCGGCATGGAGGCAGACTTCCTGGCCGGCGCAGCGGCCCCGGCGGGCGGCGGTCTGCCTCTATCGCTGCGCGCTACGGTCTTCGCCGCCGGCGGCGGCACAGGGGACGCGCTGTCTTTAGCATCTGCGCTCTTGTCTGGTGCGGCTGCGCCGGCAGGTCGCAACACTTCGGCCACATTCAGGCCCCCCTTGGGACCGACGACCACCCGCCCATAGGCGCCGTTGACGAGGATGCGCCCGATGCTGAGCGCGTCGGGCGCCATCTGGTAGCGCACAGCGTCGAGCTGCAGCGAGTGCCAGCTAACCAGCTCCTCGTTCATGCGATCGTCGCGCGTCGCCACATCGCTGATATCGATGGCAAGCGCCAGCAGCAGTTTGGGTTTGCCCTTGGCGGGCGTGCCGGCGTAATCGACGTGTCCCCTGACACCCAGCCGGCCGCGGTAGAGGGTCAAGGCAGTGGACTGGGAGATGTAGGGCTGTAGCGACGGCAGGTCGAGTCCGCTGAGCGTCAGGTCGAGCGCGCTGTCGAACGATGACAGCACCACGGTACCCTGGGTTTGCAGCTGCCCACCCTGGCCGATGCGCAGGTGCAGATCGAACTTCAGCGGCGCGCTCCCCGCGCTGGAATAATTCTGCGCCGTCAGGCCGATCGCTGCGAGCTGCGTCTTGAACGCCGGCTTGACGCTGCGGTCTTCGAGCTCGACGTTGGCGTCCTGCAGTTCGAGCCGATCGAGCGCAATCAGCCAGGGCGCAGCGGCCGGAGCCGCCTTGGCTGCCACCGTCGGCGCCGCTGCGCCCTGGTCGTGCGTGGGCGCGGCCGGCTCCACCACGACCTTGGGCGTCAGGAGCTGCTGCAGGTTGAGACTGCCGTCTGCGTTGCGCCACACCTGCACGGCCGCCCGTTGCAGCGTGATCCGCCCGATCGTTACGTGCCGCTCATTGAGTGCGACGCGCGTATCGCCGATGTCGAGTTCGGGCAGCGATATCCACGGCGACCCGGTCGCGCCCTGCCGCGGCGCCAGACCGAGCGAATGCACCTTGATGCTGGGCAACCTCAGGGTCAGCGAACTGCTCGGCGACACCACCAGCGCATAGCTGCCCTGCAGGTCGAGGCTGCCGCCGGTGAGCACACAGGGCAGCGCATCCTGCAAGTAGTCGGCAATGGTGGAGGCTTTGAGCTGCATGACCGTGAACTCACCGCTGGAGCCGAGCGGTTGCAGCGAGAACTGGCCGGCCCAGTCGAGCCGCTCGTTGGCGGCACTCTGCGCACTGAAGCGATACTTGTTCTCGAAGTTCGGCTGGGTGCGGAAATCGGTCAGGTCGAACTCAATCGGTGCCAGCGTGGTGGAGAATGGTTGATCGGGCCGGCTGCGGTCTTCGAAATGAATGCTGCCGCCATGCACGCCGAGCGCGCCGATGCGCACGGCCGGCAGCGAGCCCGACGCCGGCTTGGGGGGTTGATTGGGCTGTTCGGGCGGCGCCAGGCGCGCCAGGTTGAGCGCACCATCGCGCCCCACGAGCGCGTTGATCCTGGGCTGCTCGAGTCGCACCTCGCTCAAGGTCCAGGCACGATTGAACAGCGAGGCCAGCAGCGAGGCGCGCACGCGTAGCAGCTCGAAGCTGGCTATCGGGCTCCGATCGGCCTCGCTGAGCGCCAGCTTCTGGACCTCGAGCGTAAGGGTGAACGGGTTGAAATCCAGCTCACCGATCGAGGCCTGCCGACCGCCGAGGTCCTTGTGCACGTAATCGACCACGGCGTTGCGCGCCAGGTAAGGCAGCAGCAGGAACCCGCCGAGCGTATAGAGCAGCAGCAACGCTGCAACGACGATCAGCAGCAGCCGGTGGCGCCGCAACCAGGACGGCTGCGAGCCGTTGACGGATTCAGGCGCCGAATCGTCCATATTCGAGGAAACTCCCTGCTTCCCGCGCCACGCGCGCCGACAGCAGCATACCGGAGTGGTTCACCGGCAGGCACAGGTGGCTCTTGGCGCCGGCCAGCTCGGTCTCCGACACCGCGAGCACGCCGTCATTGTCCTCGCGAAATGTTAGCAGCAAATGACCCAGCCCCACCGGGGCAGTCCCGGCAATGATGCCGAGCTCGCGACCGACGTCCCAGCGGCGCAGACGCTCGGTCAACAGTTCCTCGGCCACGGCGCGTCCGAGCGCGCGACGCCCGAGCGACAGCCTGCCGAGAAAACGCGCCGCGCGTGAACCCGCCGCCGGCGGCGCCAGAAACAGCACCCGGCCCGGCTGCGCCATGGCATGGCACTGCAGGAAGCGCAGAATCACCAGTGCCCCCAGGCTGTGGCCCAGCAGGTGCACCTGCGGCGCCTCGATCCGGGTCACCAGGGTGCGCAGTGACGCAGTCACCCGCGCCATCGGCTCGCCCACCGAGTGGTAGCGGAACACATGGCAACGGTAGCCGCGCTCGGCCGTCAGCCGCCGCCGCAGCAGTGCGCCCTCGAGGCCCGGCATCCACAGACCATGTACGTAGACGACGGCAGCAGCACTGCGGGCCAAGGCTGCGAGCCCTAGCCGGTCGGCGGGGGGGTGCGCACGCGGATATGCAGTTCGCGCAGCTGCGCCTCACTCACTTCGGTCGGGGCATCGGTCAGCGGATCGGCGGCAGTCTGAGTTTTCGGGAAGGCAATCACTTCGCGAATGCTGTCCGCCCCGGCCATGAGCATGGCAAGTCGATCGAGGCCGAAGGCGATGCCGCCATGCGGCGGGCAGCCGAAGCGCAGCGCATCGAGCAGAAATCCGAACTTCAGGCGGGCGTCGTCGGCGCTGATGCCGAGCAGGCTGAACACGGCCGACTGCATCTCCTCGCGATGGATCCTGACCGAGCCGCCGCCGATCTCGGTGCCGTTGAGCACCACGTCGTAGGCGCGCGCCAACGCTGCTTCCGGACCGGCGCGCAATGCCGCGGGGTCGTCGTTCTGCGGCGAGGTGAAGGGATGGTGGATGGCGGCCCAGCGCCGGCCCTCCTCGTCCCATTCGAACATCGGAAAGTCCATGACCCAGAGCGGCTGCCAGCCTGCCGCAACCAGGCCACGGTCCTGTCCCACCTTCAGGCGCAGTGCAGCGAGCGCATCGCTGACGATGCGGCGCTGATCCGCCCCGAAGAAAATCAGGTCACCGTCGGCGGCTCCGCAGCGCGCGAGAATGCCCTCGACCGCCGCATCATCGAGAAATTTTACGATGGGTGACTGCAGTCCGTCGCGCCCGTGGGAGCGCCGATTGACCTTGATGTACGCCAGCCCTTTGGCACCGTAACGCGCCACGTAGGCCGTGTAGTCGTCGATCTCCTTGCGCGTCAACTCGCCGCCGCCCGGCACGCGCAGCGCCGTCACCCGGCCCTTCGGATCCTTGGCAGGCGCCGCGAACACCTTGAAGTCGCAATCGCGCACCAGGTCGGCGACGTCGACCAATTCGAGCGGATTGCGCAGATCGGGCTTGTCGGAGCCATAGCGCCGCATGGCATCGTGATAGCTGATGCGCGGGAACGGTGACGGCAGCTGCACCCCGAGCACCTCGGCGAACAGCGTGCGCACCAACTCCTCCATGAGCTGCATGATCTGCGGCTGCGTCAGAAACGAGGTCTCCACGTCCAGCTGCGTGAATTCGGGCTGCCGGTCGGCGCGCAGGTCCTCGTCGCGAAAGCAGCGCACGATCTGATAGTAGCGATCCATGCCGGCCATCATCAGCAGCTGCTTGAAGATCTGGGGCGACTGCGGCAGCGCAAAGAATTTGCCGGGGTGCGTGCGACTCGGCACCAGGTAGTCGCGCGCGCCCTCGGGGGTCGCCTTGGTCAGCATGGGCGTCTCGATATCGATGAAGCCATGGCCATCCAGGTAGTTGCGCATCGAGCGGGTGATTCGATGACGCAGCCGCAGCCGCTGGCTCATCGCTTCCCGCCGCAGATCGATATAGCGGTAGCGCAGGCGCACTTCCTCGTTGACCGTTTCATCGAGCTGGAACGGCAGCGGGTCCGAGCGGTTGAGCAGCTCGACCTCCGCCGCCACAATCTCGATACGGCCGGAGGCCAGGTTGGCATTGACCGTGCCCGTCGGACGCTCGCGCACGCGACCCTGCACGCACACCACGAATTCGTGCCGCAATCTTTCGGCCGTCTCGAACACTGCCCTGGCATCGGGATTGAACACGATCTGCACCAGGCCTTCGCGGTCGCGCAGATCGACGAAAATCACCCCACCATGATCGCGCCGCCGGTGAACCCAGCCCGCCACGGTGACGCTCTGGCCGACCAGCTGCTCATTGACCTGTCCGCAATAATGGCTGCGCATATGCTCTCGATCCTGCAAATCGGAAACTCAGGCGCGAGCCGCGGCCGACGCGGCGGGTAATGCCGGCGGCGGCGGCGGCATGACCACGCCGAGGGTCACGATCAGCTTCATGGCCGCATCCGGATTCATGTCGAGCTCGATGGCCTGCGAGCGCGGCAGCATGACGATGAAGCCGGCGGTCGGGTTCGGCGTCGTGGGTACGAACACGCACACCATGGGCTCGAGCTGCGCAGCTCCTGGCAGAATCACATCCGAGGCCGTCTGGAATCCAACCGTCCACAAGCCCGCGCGTGGATACTCGATCAGCAGCACTTTCTTGAACGAGTTGCCGGAGTTCGACAGGATCGTGGTCGAAAAGCTCTTCACACCACCGTACACGGCACGCACAAACGGAATCCGGTTGAGCACATCTTCCCATGCACGCACCAGCCCGCGGCCAATGATGTTGGTCACGAGCAGGCCGGTGGCGAGCAGCAGCACCAGCGCGAGCAGCGCACCAAGCGCGGTCGAGTGCACGCCGAACAGCACCTCGGGCTGCAACGGCCGCGGCAAAAGCTCGTTCATGGAGCTGAGAATGAAGCGGATCACCACCACGGTGGCGATGATCGGCAGCCATACCAGCAAGCCCGCAATGAGGTAGCGGCGCATCACCAGCTTGAAGACCGCTCCGGTCAACGACGGCTCCCGCGGCGCGTCGAGCGGCCCCCGGCGGGACGA
>JBAUYT010000187.1:0-5629 GCA_049584935.1 Steroidobacteraceae bacterium | reverse complement strand
GACTTGGCCTTGCCGGTCTTGGCGGCCGCCTTGCCCTCGGGCGCCGGCGCCGCCTTGGCACCCTCCGCCGGCTTGATTTCCTTGTCCTTGGACTCCTTGGTGTCCCCGGCCTCCTTCGAGCCGGCCTCCTTGGAGCCGGTCTCTTTCGAGTCCTTGGCGTCCTTGGCGTCCTTGGCGTCCTTGGATTCCTTGGCATCCTTGCCCTCGGCCGTCGGCGGCTCCTTCTCGGCAGCCGCCAGATTGCGCTTCTGCTCCTGGTCCGACTTGAAGTCGGTCTCGTACCAGCCGGAGCCCTTGAGGCGAAATACCGGCGCCGACATGAGCTTCAGTAACGTGTTGCGACCGCAGGATGGACACTTCTTGAGCTTGGCGTCGGTGATCTTCTGGATCACCTCGAGGTAGTAGCGGCAGTGGCTACACTGGTATTCGTAGATAGGCATGATTGGGGCTTGGGCGAATTGACCGGGCTCGCAAAGAACGGGCCCGTGATTATAGACGGCGGTGGCGTCGGTACAGTGCCCAAAACGCCTCGGCGGCAGACGGCAGGTTGCGCTGCCAGTCCCCGGCGGCCGCACCATCGGCACCATCGGTGACGAACTTGGCACAGGCAAATCGCGCCTGCTCCAGCAGGCATACCTTGGCCAGCGCGTAGGCTTCCATGTCGATGACTTCGCAGTGCAACCGGGCGACACCGGTCTCGAAGGCATCGCCGCTGCCGCACAACGCCTGCGGCAGCTCGGAGAACAGCAGCGGAAACTCGAGCCGGGCCGGCACCTCTTCGAATGGAGTAACTCCCAGCGGGAAGCCGATGGCGCTGACATCCATGTCCCGCTGCACGAACTGATGGCAACCGACCAGCGTACCGGTGCGCAGATGGTGACTGCCGGCGGTGCCGAAATTGAGCACCAGCGGCGGGGGCTGCCGTGCGTGCCGGTAGTCGCGCAACGCCCGCATCAGCGACAGTGCCGCGTTCACCTTGCCGAGACCGGTATAGAGAACCGGTACTCCGCCACGCTCGAACAGACCCTGCGATTCGACCTGCAACGCCATCACGATCAGCGTTGCAGGCCACTCCTCAGTCATAGCTCAGGACCGAGCGCAGCGGCATGCCCTCCCAGTGGAATGCCCCGCGCAGGTGCAGATCGACCAGCGTGGCAAAGCCGCCAACGCTGAAGCCCGCGGCGCGCGCCAGCCGGGCGGCTGCCGCCATCGTGCCGCCGGTGGCGACGACGTCGTCGATCAGCAGGATGTGGCCGCTGCCGCGCTGTAGCTCGAGCACCGCGTTGCCATACTCGAGCGTGTAGTCGACGGCCTCGACCGGCGGCGGCAGCTTGCCACCCTTGCGGATGGGAATGAAACCCTTGTCGAGCCGCGCCGCAAGTCCCGCCGCCAGGATGAAACCGCGACTCTCGATGCCGGCCAGCGCATCGGTCGCGCGCCACTCGTCCGCACTGAACAGCGCTTCGACGGCCGCCAGAGTGTCCTGAAAGTGGGACCGCAGCAGCGGCGTGATGTCGCGAAACAGGATGCCCGGCTTCGGAAAGTCGGGCACCTCGACGATGTGGCGCTTGAGATCGTACATGCTCCCTCCGGCCACAAGCTTAAGGCCAGGAGGCGACTCAAGGCTACGCGCGCCGCGCTACGAACCGACCGCGCGCATCTGCCGCTTTTTCTCGAACACCAGCTCGCCGCCACGCACACCGACGCGCACCCGGTCGCCCGGCGCGAATTCGTTGCGCAGGATCCGCTGCGCCAGCGGATTCTCGATCTGCTGCTGGATGGCGCGCTTCAACGGTCGGGCGCCGTACACGGGATCGAACCCGGCCTCTGCGATCATGTCACGTGCCTTGTCGTCCAGCTCCAGCTCCATGTCCCGCTCGAGCAACCGGCGGCGCAGGTAATTGAGCTGGATCTCGACGATCGCACGGATCTGCTCGGCCGCCAGCGGATGGAACACCACGATGTCATCGACGCGGTTGATGAACTCGGGGCGAAAGTGCTCCCGCACGCTTTCCATGACGGCATTCTTCATGCGCTGATAATTACCCTCGCCCGCCAGTTCCTGAATGGCCTGCGAGCCGAGGTTCGAAGTCATGATGATGACCGTGTTGCGGAAATCGACCGTGCGACCCTGGCCGTCGGTCAGCCGGCCGTCGTCCAGCACCTGCAGCAGCACGTTGAACACATCCTGGTGCGCCTTCTCGACTTCGTCGAGCAGCACCACCGCGTACGGCCGGCGGCGGATGGCTTCGGTCAGGTAGCCGCCCTCCTCGTAGCCGACGTAGCCTGGCGGCGCGCCGATCAGACGCGCAACCGAGTGCTTTTCCATGAACTCGGACATGTCGATCCGCACCATCGCCTCTTCGGTGTCGAACAGGAACTCGGCCAGCGCCTTGCAGAGCTCGGTCTTGCCGACGCCGGTGGGACCTAAGAACAGGAACGAGCCGTTGGGGCGGCGCGGGTCGGCCAGGCCGGCGCGCGAGCGCCGTATGGCATCCGAGACGATGCGGACGGCCTCGTCCTGCCCGACGACCCGCTTTTCGAGCGCCTCTTCCATGCGCAGCAGCTTGTCCTTCTCGCCCTCGAGCATCTTGGCAACCGGGATGCCGGTCCACTTCGACACCACATTGGCAATCTCTTCTTCGGTGACATTGTTACGCACCAGCTGCGGGACTTCCTTTTCGGCACGCTGTGCCTGACCTAAGCGCTTCTCCAGCTCCGGGATCTTGCCGTACTGCAGTTCTGCCATCAGCGACAGGTTGCTGGCGCGCCGCGCCTGCTCGAGCTCGAGCTTCTTCTGCTCCAGCTGTTCCTTGATCTGGGCCGCACCCTGCAGCGAGGCCTTCTCGGCCTTCCAGATTTCCTCGAGATCGGCGTACTCCTTCTCGAGCCCCGACAGCGTCTCACGCAGCGTGGCGAGCCGCGCCTTCGAGGCCGCGTCTCCCTCCTTCTTGAGTGCCTCCTGCTCGATCTTTAGCTGGATGATGCGCCGCTCGAGGCGATCGAGCGCCTCGGGCTTGGAGTCGATCTCCATGCGGATGCGTGCAGCGGCCTCGTCGATCAGGTCGATGGCCTTGTCCGGCAGCTGTCGGTTGGTGATGTAGCGGTGCGAGAGTGTGGCCGCAGCCACGATCGCCGGATCGGTGATCTCGACCTTGTGGTGCACCTCGTAGCGCTCCTTGAGGCCGCGCAGGATCGCGATCGTATCCTCGACCGACGGCTCATCGACCAGCACGGTCTGGAAGCGCCGCTCGAGCGCCGCGTCCTTTTCGATGTACTTGCGATATTCATCCAGAGTCGTGGCGCCGACGCAGTGCAGCTCGCCGCGAGCGAGCGCGGGCTTGAGCATGTTGCCTGCGTCCATCGAGCCCTCGGCGCGACCGGCACCGACCACGGTGTGCAGTTCGTCGATGAACAGGATGATCTGGCCCTCCTGCTTGGCCAGGTCCTTGAGTACCGCCTTGAGGCGCTCCTCGAACTCGCCGCGGAACTTGGCGCCGGCGATCAATGCGCCCATGTCGAGCGCGAGAATGCGCTTGTTCTTCAGTCCCTCGGGCACCTCGCCATTGACGATGCGCAGCGCCAGGCCCTCGACGATGGCGGTCTTGCCGACGCCGGGCTCGCCGATGAGTACGGGATTGTTCTTGGTGCGACGTTGCAGCACCTGCACCGTACGCCGGATCTCGTCATCGCGGCCGATGACCGGATCGAGTTTGCCGCTGCGCGCGCGCGCGGTCAGATCGACGGTGTACTTCTCCAGTGAACCGCGGTTCTCCTCGGCCGACGCATCGTCGACCTTCTCGCCGCCGCGAAGCTCGTCGATGGCCTTCTCGATCGCCGCGCGCGAGGCCCGCGCTTCCTTGAGCGCGCGGCCCAAAGCACCGCGGTCCTCGAACGCCGCCAGCACGAACAGCTCGCTCGAGATGAACTGATCGCCGCGCTTCTGCGCCAGCTTGTCGGTGACGTTGAGCAGGCGCGCGAGATCGTGCGAGACCTGCAGGTCGCCGGCCGTGCCCTCGACCTTCGGCAGGCCATCGAGAACCTGACTGAGCTGAGTGCGCAACCGGTTGACGTCGACGCCGGCCTTGAGCAACAGCGGTCGCACGCCGCCGCCCTCGGCATCGATCATGGCCAGTAGCAGGTGCGCGGGCTCGATGAACTGGTTGTCCCGGCCCACGGCCAGCGACTGCGCGTCGGCCAGAGCCGACTGAAAACGACTGGTCAGTTTGTCCATTCGCATAGTGTTCTACCCGTCCGCATTTCGATTCCCGGAGCGAGTATCCCGCGGCCCAGCCGCGGCCCGCATCCGTATCTACCCCTGTTTGGTGGGGGCCAGGGGTCAAAAATTCAAGCCGTTGACCCGGCAGGATTTTCCCGCGGACTTTTCAGCCGAGCCAGCGCTCCGCTGCCGCAATGACGGCCACGCCGCACCCGATCAGCACCACCTGAGCCGCGCCGGCGCGCGGATCCACCCGCCGGTGCAGGCTGGGGATCAGGTCGGCGACGGCGACGTAGATCAGCGAGGCGGCGGCCACCGAGATGGCATAGGGCAGCAGGTCGAGTGTGCGCCGCAGCGCAAAGTAGCCCAGTAATCCGCCGATGATCGATGTCAGGCTGCTGGCGGCATTGAACCACAGGGCACGGGCCGGGCTCATGCGCGCATGCAGCAGCACGGCCAGGTCGCCCAGCTCCTGTGGGATCTCGTGCGCCGTGATCGCCAAGGTCGTGACCACGCCCAGCTTGACGTCGGTCAGGAAGGCGGCCGCGATCAGCACGCCGTCGAAGGCGTTGTGCACCCCGTCGCCGAACAGCACGATCCAGCCGGCAGCTCGATCGCGATGCTGTTCGTGCGGCGAATGCTCTTCGCAGTCGGCGTGATGACAATGGCGCCAGAGAACCAGCTTTTCCAGCACGAAGAACAGCCCGATGCCGGCCAGCACGGCGGCCCCGATTGCCTGGATGCGCTGTGGACCCACGCTCTCGACCGCTTCCGGTAGCAGGCCGATGAGCGCGGCGGCCAGCATGGCACCAGTCGCAAAGCTGATCAGGTGCGGCAGCAGCCAGTTGCGGCGCGCCTCCGGCAACAGCAGGAACACGCTCGCGAGCGCCGCGCTCAGCGCGCCGCCGCCAAAAGTGCCGAGCAGGATCCAGATCAGCATGAGCGGGACTGTAGCATCCGCCGGCGCGGGGCCCGTTTTTCAGCGCAGCCAGATCAGGGCCGCCATGCGGCCGGTGGTCCCGTCGCGGCGATAGGAGTAGAAGTGCTGCGGCTCGGCGAAGCTGCAACGCTCGTCGGCATCGATTCGGGCAACGCCGAGCCCTTCGAGCCGAGCCCGCGCCAGCGCCGCCAGGTCGCACTGCCAGCGGCCGCGTGCATTGGGCGTAAAGGCCGTGGCGCTGCCGGCGGCGTGTGCCAGGAAGATTGCGCGTACCTCCTCTCCGACCTCGAAATGCGCAGGGCCAATGGCCGGGCCGAGCCATGCCTGCAGCATTCCGTGGCCCGACAGCGCGCGCACCGTGGCCTCGAGTACGCCGGCGGCGAGGCCGCGCCAGCCGGCATGGGCGATGCCGATGGCGCTGCCGTCGCGCGCGGCGAACAGCACCGGCAGGCAATCCGCCACCAGCACCG
>JBAUYT010000186.1:0-10242 GCA_049584935.1 Steroidobacteraceae bacterium | reverse complement strand
GCGCAGCCGTGCGCTCAACGCGCGCTTTCGCGGGCGCGATTGCGCCACCAACGTGCTGTCGTTCCCGGCGGCGGCGGTTTCGCCAGCCGCTGCGGGCCTGCTCGGCGAGCTGGTGATCTGCCCGGCGGTGCTGCGACAGGAGGCGCGCACGCAGCGCAAGCGCCTGCGCGCGCACTGGGCGCACATGGTGGTGCACGGCGCGCTGCACCTAATCGGCCTGGATCACCAGTATCCGCGCGACGCGCGACGCATGGAGCAGCGCGAGATCCGCGTGCTGCGGCGACTCGGCTTCCCCAATCCCTATCGCATGCATCGCACCGCATGACCCCAACGGGCGACCTCAACCGAATGACCGAGAACAGCCATGTCCAAGGCCGATGACAAGCCCAATACCGGCGCCAGTGGACGCTGGCGCTCGCGCTTCACGCGCACCCTGGCCGCCGGCGTCAAGGATCGCGCGCAACTGGTCGAGATGCTGGCCGAGTCGCAGCAGCGCGGCGTATTCGACGCCGAGACTTTCGCCATGCTCGAGGGCGCGCTGGCCGTGGCCGATCTGCAGGTGCGCGACATCATGGTGCCGCGCGCGCAGATGGTGTGCCTGCGGCGCGACGATGCGATCGCGGACATCGTTGCGGCCGTGGTCGAGTCGCGACATTCCCGTTTTCCGGTGCTCGGCAGCGATCATGATGACGTGGCCGGCATCCTGCTGGCAAAGGATCTGCTGCGACTGTTCGCCGGCGAGGAGCGCGCGGCGTTCGATATGCGCGAATACCTGCGGCCGGCGGTATTCGTGCCCGAAGCCAAACGTTTGAACGTGCTGTTGCGCGAGTTTCGCGACAACCGCAATCACATGGCCATCGTGGTCGACGAATATGGCGGCGTCGCCGGCCTGGTCACCATCGAGGACGTCATCGAGCAGATCATCGGCGACATCGACGACGAGTTCGACGTCGAGGACGACCAGGGCATCCGCCGCGAGGGCGAGCGCCAGTTCAACGTCAGGGGCAGCACCCGCATCGATGAGTTCAACCAGTTCTTTCACGCCGAGTTGCCCGACGACGAATTCGACACCGTCGCCGGACTGGTCATGAAGCAACTCGGGCGCATGCCCCGCCGTGGTGAAACCGTCATGATCGGCATGTTCGAGTTCCGTGTGCTGCGCACCGACCGGCGGCGCATCGACAGCCTGCGCGTCAGCATTCCACCGCAGTTCCAGTCGGCGGCGCCGGCGGAGTGAACCCGCCCCGATCCGCGGCGCTGGTCTATGCGAGCGCGCTGGCCGCGGGTGCGCTGCTGGCCTGCAGCTTTGCGCCACTGAACTGGTGGCCGCTGGCGCTGCTATGTCCGGCCACTCTCATGTGGCTGTGGGAGCGCGGCGGTCCGCGCCAGGCCGCCTGGAGCGGCTTCTGTTTCGGTGCCGGTACCTTCGGTCTCGGCACCTGGTGGCTTTACGTCAGCGTGCATGGCTTCGGCGGTGCACCGGTATGGCTGACCGCGATGGTGGTGCTGGGCCTGGTCGGCATCATGGCGCTCTACCACGCACTGCTCGGATATCTGGCGGTGCGCCTGCTGCCGGTGCGCGACGGCTGGCGCTATTTCGCAGGCCTGCCGGGGCTGTGGCTGCTGACCGAATGGCTACGAGGCTGGTTCCTGTCGGGATTCCCGTGGCTGACGCTCGGGGAATCACAGACCGATACCTGGCTGCGGGGATTCGCGCCGGTGACGGGTATGTACGGCATTTCGGCGCTGCTGCTGCTGGGCAGCGGTGCGCTGCTGGCACTGCTGCGCGGTCCGGTGCGGCTGCGCGCGCCGGCCCTGTGCCTGCTGCTGCTGCCGTGGCCGCTCGGGCTGGCGCTGACCCATGTCGACTGGACCCATCCGGACGGGCCGCCGATCAGCGTGGCGGTACTGCAGGGCGCGATTCCGCAGGATCAGAAGTGGCAGGCAGACAACGTCGAGCCGACGCGCGAGCTCTACACCAGGCTCAATGACGAGGCGCTCGGCGCGCAACTGATCGTCTGGCCGGAATCGGCCCTGCCCGAGCTGGCCAATGACGTGCCGCAGTACCTGGGACAGCTGTATTCGCGCGCGCGCGCGCACGGCTCGGACATCGTCATGGGCATCATTCGCGCCGATGACAATGACGATTACTACAACTCCATCATGACACTGTCGGATCACGTGAGCTTCTACAACAAGCATCACCTGGTGCCATTCGCCGAGTATTTTCCGGTGCCGTCGTTCATACGCTCGTGGCTGCGGCTGATGAGCCTGCCGTATTCCGACTTCACCGCCGGGCCGGCCGATCAGCCCGCCGTGGCGGCCGGCGGCACGATGCTTTCGTTGAGCATCTGCTACGAGGATGCGTACGACAGTGCCGCTCTGGCGGCGCTGCCAAAGGCGCGCGTGCTCGTCAATGTGACCAACGACGCCTGGTTCGGCCGTTCCTGGGCGCGCTACCAGCATTTCCAGATCGCGCGCATGCGGGCCATGGAGGCGCAGCGGCCGCTGGTGCGCGCCGCCAACGACGGCGTCTCGGCGCTGGTCGGCGCCCACGGCGAGGTACTGGTGCGGGCACCGGAATTCGAGAGCACGGTCCTGCGTGGCAGCGTGCAACCGCGCGCCGGACTGCCGCCGTTTGCCCGCCTGGGCAATGGCCTGGCGATCCTGCCAGCGCTGCTGGCAGCAGTGCTGGCGGTGTATCGGGGCTGGCGCAGGCCCTCCGAACGGGTCACCCGGGGGGCGGGCGTGTAGGCCGTTGCCTAGCGGTTAAGCCGGAACCGTCATATGCATTCCGGGTCTATCATGCATCTCTTTTTCCATCGGATCGGAGTAGTCAGATATGTCGCATCAGGACGTGGGCCCCCGGCTGCTGGGTGCCATTGCGCTCGTGAGTCTGTTTGCAGCTTGCTCGCCGCAGGCCTCGACTGCGGCGGCTCCGGCCGATCCGCCGGCGACGGCACCGGTGAGGTTGGCCGCGGCAGCCCCCGCCGCGCAGGTTCCGACCGCCAGCGCCTCGGTTCGCGGTCTGCCGGACTTTGCCGATCTGGTGGCGCAGGTAGGCCCCGCGGTAGTGAACGTGCAGGTAGTGGAGCGGCCGCAGGGCGGCAATTCCGACAGCGACGAGGGCGACGATCAGGACGATCCGTTCGGTGACTTCTTCCGTCACTTCGGCATCCCGCGCGGAGCAATCCCGCAGCAGCCGCGCAATTTCGCGCCGGTGCGCGGCATCGGCTCGGGATTTATCATCAGTGCCGACGGCTACATCCTCACCAACGCGCACGTGGTGGCCAACGCCTCCAAGATCACCGTCAAACTTACCGATCGGCGCGAACTCGAAGGCAAGGTCATCGGCGTCGATGAGAAGACCGACGTCGCGGTCATCAAGATCGCCGCCAAGGGCAATCTGCCGGTGGTACGTATCGGCGATTCGAGCAAGCTGCGCCCCGGCCAGTGGGTGCTGGCGATCGGCTCGCCGTTCGGCTTCGAGAACAGCGTTACCGCGGGTGTGATCAGCGCCACCGCGCGCAGCAACGTCGGCGAGGGCGGCAACGGCTACGTGCCGTTCATCCAGTCCGACGTGGCGGTGAATCCCGGCAATTCGGGCGGCCCACTGTTCAATCTCGATGGCGAGGTGGTCGGTATCAATTCGCAGATCTACAGCCGCAGCGGCGGCTATGAGGGCATCTCGTTTGCGATTCCGATTGCGGTGGCCAACAACGTCGCCGAGCAGCTCATCAAGAATGGCCATGTCAGTCGCGGTCGCATCGGCGTGACGATTCAGCAGGTCACTGCCGCAACCGCCGAAAATTTCGGCCTCGACCGCGCGCGCGGCGCCGCCGTGGCATCGGTCGAATCCGGTGGTCCGGCGGACAAGGCCGGCATCGAGCCGCTCGATATCATCCTCAGCGTCAACGGCAAGCAGATTGATCTGTCCGATGAGCTGCCGCCGCTGATCGCCGAGATCAAGCCGGGCCAGACCGCGCAGCTCGAGATCTGGCGCGACAAGGCGGTGAAGCGCATCAATGTAACGGTCGAGGAACTCAAGGAGAAGACTTCGGTCGCCGGCAACCGCGGTGGTGGGTCCGGCAGTGCCAAGGGTGATACCGCGGTGGTCAATCGCATAGGCCTGTCGGTGCGTGCGCTGACCCCCACCGAGAAGACCCAGCTGAAGACGCGCGGCAGCATCGTGGTGGTGGATGCCAACGGTGCCGCCGCCGAGGCGGGTCTGCGCGAAGGCGACGTCATCCTGAGCATCAACCGGGAGACGATCACGAGCGTCGATCAGTTCCAGGCCGCCGTAAAGAACGCGGGTCACTCGGCGACCTTGCTGGTGCAGCACGACGAGCAGCAGTCGATCGTCACGATCACGCTGCAGTAGGGGGGTGCAGCCCTTCGTGTATTCTTGAGCTATGCAGGAACGCTACGAACCCGCGGTGGTGGAGCGCGCGGCACAGCAGTATTGGGACTCCCATGGCAGCTTCGAGGTGCGCGAGGACGCGAGCCGGACCAAGTACTACTGCCTGTCGATGTTTCCCTATCCGTCGGGACGCCTGCACATGGGCCACGTGCGCAACTACACGATCGGCGATGTGCTGACGCGTTTCCTGCGCATGCAGGGGCACAACGTGCTGCAGCCCATGGGCTGGGACGCGTTCGGCCTGCCGGCAGAGAATGCCGCCATCGCCAACGGCGTGCCGCCCGCTCGCTGGACGCGAGACAACATCGCCTACATGCGCGCGCAGCTGCGTTCGCTGGGCTTCGCAATCGACTGGAAGCGCGAACTCGCCACCTGCGATCCCGACTACTACCGCTGGAACCAATGGTTGTTCCTACGCATGCTCGAGCGCGGCATCGCCTTCAAGCGCACCGGCATCGTCAACTGGGACCCGGCCGACCAGACCGTGCTCGCCAATGAGCAGGTCATCGACGGTCGCGGCTGGCGTACCGGCGCTCCGGTCGAGAAGCGCGAGATCCCGATGTATTACCTGCGCATCACCGATTACGCCGACGAACTGCTCGCGGCGCTCGACCAGCTGCCCGGCTGGCCCGAGCGCGTGCGTGTGATGCAGGCCAACTGGCTCGGCCGCAGTCAGGGTGTGGAACTCGCATTTCCCTATGCCGAGGATACGCGCGCGCTGGTCGGCACCGACGGCGCGCTCAAGGTGTTCACCACCCGGGCCGACACGCTCTACGGCGTCAGCTTCGTCGCGATCTCCGCCGAGCATCCGCTGGCCACGGCGGCGGCGGCTGCCAACCCGACGCTCGCGGCCTTCGTGGCGAAATGCCGCCAGGGATCGACCATGGAGGTCGACGTCGCCACGGCCGAGAAGCGCGGCATGGACACCGGGCTGAACCTGCGCCACCCGCTGAGCGGGGAGCGCGTGCCGCTGTGGGTGGCCAACTACGTCCTCATGGCCTATGGCGAGGGCGCCGTCATGGGCGTGCCGGCGCACGATGAGCGCGATTTTGCCTTTGCGCAGCGCTACGCGCTGCCGATCCGGACCGTGGTGAGGCCTGCCGACGGCGCCTACGAGCGCGTCGGCAGCGAATGGCGAGCGCAGTACTCCGACTACGGCGTGCTGACGGATTCGGGCGAATACAGCGGCCTCGAGTCGGCGCGCGCCATCGATGCCATCGCCGCGGCGCTCGAGGCGCGCGGCCTCGGCCGCAAGCGGGTGCAGTGGCGGCTGCGCGATTGGGGTATTTCGCGCCAGCGCTACTGGGGCTGCCCCATCCCGCTGATCCACTGCAGCCGCTGCGGCGAGGTGCCGGTGCCGGACGCAGACCTGCCGGTGGTGCTGCCCGAAAACCTGGTGCCGGACGGCAGCGGCAATCCCCTGGCGAAGCTGGCCGAATTCGTCCACTGCGCCTGCCCGCGCTGCGGTGCTCCGGCGCGACGCGAAACCGACACCATGGATACTTTCGTCGATTCATCCTGGTACTTCCTGCGCTACACCTGCACTGACCAGCAGAGTGGGCCGGTAGACGAGCGCGCGCGCTACTGGATGCCGGTGGACCAGTACATCGGCGGCATCGAGCACGCGATCCTGCACCTGCTGTATTCGCGCTTCTGGACTCGCGTCATGCGCGACCTGCGGCTGGTATCGGTCGACGAGCCGTTCGCCAATCTGCTGACGCAGGGCATGGTGCTCAACCAGATCTACTTCCGCACCGGCGCCGATGGTCGCCGCCAGTACCTCAATCCAGCCGAAGTGGAGCCGACCTTCGACGAGGTTGGCGTGCGCAGCGGAGCCGTGTCCCTGGTCGACGGCTGCCCGGTGGAATACGGCGGCCTCGGTACCATGTCCAAATCGAAGAACAACGGCGTCGACCCGCAGACGCTGGTGGAGAAATACGGCGCCGACACGGCGCGCCTGTTCACCATGTTCGCGGCACCGCCGGAGCAGTCGCTGGAGTGGTCCGACGAGGGCGCGCAGGGGCAATTCCGCTTCCTGCGACGGCTGTGGAAGGCGGTCTACGAGCACACCGCCGAGGACAGCGCCCCGCGCATCGATCTGCGGCAGCAAGACGCTGCCGCGCCCTCGGAAGCCGGTCGCGATCTGCGCCGCGCTGCGCACCAGGCGCTCGTCAAGGTGACGGTCGATATCGGTCGCCGGCGCACCTTCAATACCGCCATCGCCGCGGTCATGGAACTGCTCAATGCCGTGGGCCAGTATTCCGAGCGCGGCGAAGTGGCGCACGCTGTGCGCCACGAGGCGCTGGAACTAGCGGTGCTGATGCTGGCGCCGATCGTGCCGCACATCTGCCACAACCTCTGGCACGCGCTCGGGCACAGCGACGCCATCATCGATCAGCGCTGGCCTGAACCCGATCCGCAGGCGCTGGCGCAGGCCACGGTCGAACTCGTGGTGCAGGTCAATGGCAAGCTGCGCGCGCGGCTCAAGCTGCCGGTCGGCGCGGCCAGCGAGCAGGCGGCGGATGCGGCGCTGGCCGATCCGGCGGTACAGCGCTTCGTTGCCGGCAAGGCCGTGCGCAAGATGATTCACGTACCGGACAAGCTGCTCAACTTCGTCGTATGAGCCTCAGCGCCCGCGCCGTCAGCGCCCTCGCGCGCACCGCGGCGGCGCTATTGCTGCCTGCCGCCCTGGCAGGCTGCGGATTTCACCTGCAGGGCAGCGCGCCGCTGCGTTCGATCGCGCTGGTACGCATCGAAACCAGCGATACCGAGTCCGATTTCTATTTCGGACTGCGCAAGGCGCTGCTCGCCGCCGGCACGCGCATCGACGAGGATGGCCACGACCCTTCCGCGACCGTCATCCACGTGTTGACCGACGCGGTGGCGCAGCGCGTGCTGACGGTGTCCGCGCTCAATGTGCCCACCGAGTACGAACTCAGCTACTCGCTCAAGTTCTCGGTTACCGCCAGCGGTAAGGACCTCATCGAGCCTGAATCGCACGTACTGGTGCGCGATTACAATTTCAGCGAAGACGCACTGCTCGCCAAGGAACGCGAGACGCGCATCTTCAGCGAGGCGCTGGCGCACGACCTGGTCAATGTGGTCATGCGGCGCCTGGCGTCGCTCTAGCGGCTGCCGCCGGTGAGCCCCATGCTGCTGCTCAGCCAGGTCGATCGCGTGGCGGTGGTCCGGCTGCTGGCCGGCTACGGCCTTGACCTGCGGGTACTGCCAGCCGAGGCCGCCATCGACGGCTCCTACTGGGGCGGGAGCGAGGCGGGCCTGCGCGGCAACACACTGTTCGCGCGCCTGGACACGCCGCTGCATTCGATCCTGCACGAAGCCGCGCACTACATCTGCATGAGCCCGGAGCGTCGCGCCGGTCTCGATCGCGACGCCGGCGGCGACGATGCCGAGGAGAGCGCGGTCTGCTATCTGCAACTGCTGCTGGCCGACACGCTGCCAGGCATCGGGCGCGAGCGGCAATTCGCCGATATGGATGCCTGGGGCTACAGCTTCCGGCTCGGCTCCAGCCGGACTTGGTTTGAGCAGGACGCGGAGGATACGCGGCTCTGGCTGCAGCGACACGGCATCATCGATGACGATCTGCGCCTGCGCGGCAGGTCGCGGCTCTAGGGGCCTCTGCGGGGTATGCTGGCACGCGCCGGGCGGCGCGCGTAGCGGTCGGTGGCGGCAACCAGTTCGCGCGAGATGCCGGTCTCGAACGCCGAGTGGCCGGCGTCCGCAACGATGCGCAGCTCGGCTTCGGGCCACGCCCGGTGCAGATCCCAGGCGCTACGCATGGGACACACCATGTCGTAACGGCCCTGCACGATGACGCCCGGAATGTGGCGGATGCGGCCGGTATCCCGCAACAGCTGATCGTCGCTGCCGAGGAAGCCGTGGTTGACGAAGTAGTGTGCTTCGATGCGAGCAAAGGCCGCGGCGTAATCGGGATCGTCGAACTTGGCCACGTACTTGGGATGGGTGCGCAGATAGCTGGTAGCACCTTCCCAGGTTGCCCAGGCGCGGGCTGCGGCGGCGCGCGTGGCCGCATGCTCGGAAGTCAGGCGCCGATAGTACGCCTGCATCATGTCGCCGCGTTCGGCTGCGGGTATCGGCGCCAGGTACTGCTCCCAGAGATCGGGAAAAACCGAGCCTGCACCAAGCGGATCCTGGTAGAACCACGCCAGCTCGGAGCGCCGCAGCAGGAAGATGCCGCGCAACACCAGCTCGCTGACGCGCTCTGGATGCTTCTGTGCATAGGCCAGGGCCAGCGTCGAACCCCAAGAGCCGCCGAACACCAGCCACTGCTCGATGCCGAGATGGCGGCGCAGTGCCTCGATGTCCGCCACCAGATCCCAGGTGGTGTTCTCGCGCAACTCGGCGTGCGGGCGGCTGGCACCGCAGCCGCGCTGGTCGAACAGCACGATGCGGTAGCGGGCGGGATTGAAGAAGCGGCGCATGCCCGGATCGGTGGCGCCGCCTGGGCCGCCATGCAGAAACACGGCCGGCTTGCCCTGGCGGCTGCCGCTCTGCTCGTAATAAATCTCGTGCAGCGGCGAAACGCGCAGCCGCGCCCGCTGATAAGGCCGTATGGCGGGATAGAGCGCGCTGGTGGCCCGCGCGGCCGCGGCCTGCTTGCCGCGGGCAGCGGCCATCAGACGGAAACCATCGGGCCCAGCGGCTTGCCGCCGAGCAGATGCAGGTGAAGGTGGTAGACCTCCTGTCCGCCATGGGCATTGCAGTTGACGATCAGACGGTAGCCGTCCCCGGCGATGCCTTCCTGGCGCGCGATCTGGGCCGCCACCACGAACAGGTGTCCGAGCAGCGCCTCATCGGCCGCCGTGACGTCGTCGGCGGTCGGAATGGGCTTGACCGGTACGATCAGCACATGGGTCGGCGCGCGCGGGTGGATGTCGCGGAAGGCGACCACGCGCTCGTCCCGATAGACGATATTGGCCGGCAATTCGCCCTGGATGATGCGCTCGAACAGTGTCGGCATGTGGATCAGCTTAAGATATCGCCGCAATGGAGCACAACCGATGAAGCTGAGCCTCGAGTCCCTGCCGGCACAGCTGCAGCAGCGCCTGCTGCCCGCATATCTGGTGTCCGGCGACGATCCGTTGCGGGTCGGCGAGGCTTGCGATCTGATCCGTGCGCGTGCGCGCGCCGCCGGTTTCAGCGAACGCGCGGTGTTCTTCATCGAGCGTGCCGGCTCGGTCTGGGACGAAGCGCAGCAGGCGGCGCAATCGCTGTCGCTGTTCGCACAGCGACGCACGGTCGAGATCCGTCTGCCATCCGGCAAGGCCGGCGTCGCCGGCGGCGCGGCGCTGCAGCGACTGGTGGTTGCGACCGGGGATGATCTGCTGCTGCTGGTGATCACCGGCAAGCTCGAACGCGAGACCGCAGGCAGCGAGTGGGTACGGGCGCTCGAGGCGTGCGGTGCCTGGCTGCCCATCTGGCCGATGGATCGCGCCCAGCTGCCCGCGTGGCTGCGGCAGCGCGCACGCGCGGCGCACCTGTCGATGGACGAGGAAGCCGCAACCATGCTGGCCGAGCGCTGCGAGGGCAATCTGCTGGCGGCACAGCAGGAAATCGACAAGCTGGCGCTGCTGTTGCCGCGCGGCGCCCGTGCCGGCGCCGCCGAAGTGGCCGCGAGCAGCGCCGAGAGTGCGCGCTACGATGTGTTCCAGCTGGGCCAGGCGGTGCGCAACGCCGACGCCGCGCGGGCGCTGCGGATTATGGGCGGCCTGCAGGCGGAAGGTACCGAGCCGCCGCTGGTGCTGTGGGCACTGCTGCGTGAACTGCGCTCGCTGCAGGCC
>JBAUYT010000185.1:0-15895 GCA_049584935.1 Steroidobacteraceae bacterium | reverse complement strand
GTCAAGGTCTGCGTCACCGCTGCCGGAACCATCGCCAGTGCCGACGTCGTCGGCTCTTCCGGTGACAAGCGCTTCGATGATTTCGCGGTCACCTGGGCGCGGCAGGTGCAGCTGCGCACTCTGCCGCAGGGCGTTCAGACCGATACCGTGTGCGGTCCGGTACGCGTGGAGATCAAGGCCGGCCCGCTGCCGGAAGGCTTGCCTGGCCGCCAGAGTGCGCTGAGCTGAAGCCGCTGCGGCGCCGGCCGCGCTCGCTTCGGGCAATCGCGCCGGTAATGCCTTAGCATGCATCGACTGCGCCGCATCAGGGGGGGCGAATGATTCAGGCAGGGGAACGGGCCGCCGCGGCCCGTGCAGCCATCGCGTTCTGTCTGCTCGCGGCCATGTGCGAGGGATTCGATCTGCAGGCCGCGGGAGTCGCGGCCGCCGGCATCGTCGGCGAATTCAAGCCCACGCCGGATCAGCTTGGCACCTTCTTCAGTGCCAGCACGCTGGGACTCTTCTTTGGCGCGCTGCTCGGCGGTCGCCTGTCGGATCGCGTCGGCCGCAAGGCCGTGCTGGTAACTTCGATCGCGCTGTTCGGTTTGTTCTCCGCACTCACAGCCCTTGCCTGGGACGTCGAATCGCTGGCCTGGGCGCGCCTGCTGACCGGTTTCGGACTGGGCGGCGCGCTGCCGAACCTGATTGCGCTGACGGCCGAGAGCGCCGCGGCCAACCGCCAGAATGCCAGCGTCGCGCTGGTCTACAGCGGCAATCCGATCGGCGGTGCGATCGCCAGCCTGATCAGCCTGCTGGTGGCCGGGCTGCACTGGCGCTGGATCTTCCTGATCGGCGGCATCGCACCGCTGCTGCTGGCGCCGGTCATGGCGCTGTCGCTGCGCGAATCGGACGCATTCCGGCAGCAGCGTGCGGCGCTTCCCGCTGCCGGCGGCGCTGCGGTCCCCGCAGGTGCCTTCTCGATCCTGCGCGCAGGACGCGCGCCGTGGACGCTGCTGCTCTGGATCAGTTTCTTCCTTGGCCTGCTGACGCTGTACCTGCTGCTGAACTGGCTACCGTTGCTGATGCACGATGCCGGCATGACTCGCGCGCAGGCGGCCGCGGCGCAGATCGGCTTCAACATCGGTGGCGCGCTGGCCGGGCTGGCGATGGGACGGCTGCTCGAGGGCGCCGCGCGCAAGCCCGCCATCGTCACGGCGTTCGTGGCGCTGCCAGTGCTCATCTTCCTGCTGGCCAGGGCGCCGGTGGAACTGGTGCCGGTGCTGAGCATCGTGTTCCTGCTGGGCTGTGCCGTCATTGCGGCGCAGGCATTTTTGTATGCGCAGGCGCCGGCAGGCTACCCAACGCTGATCCGCGGCATCGGCGTGGGTGCGGCGGTGGCCATCGGCCGTGTCGGTTCGATTGTGGGACCGAAGCTGGGCGGCGCGCTCAAGTCCGCAGGCCACAGCTCGGCGCAGCTGTTGCTCGACATTCTGCCGATCGTGATCCTGGGCAGCCTGTGCGCACTCTGGCTCGCCTGGTATCCGCCCCGGCGCGGCAGCCAGCCATGAGCCGCCTCACTTCAAGCGCGCGCTGATCCGCGCGAGCCCGGCGCTGGCGCAGGCCTCGTCCTGACGGCCGATGACGGCGCCACCCGCGCCGCTGACAGCGATGGCACCGACGAGGTTGCCACCGGCCATGAGCGGAATGGCGCCACCCTCGACGAACATATTGGGTTTGACGCGTGCGAGCAGTGCAGAGTCGGCCGCCACCGCGGCATTGGCCTGGGAGCTGGGCATGCGG
Source organism: Steroidobacteraceae bacterium (assembly GCA_049584935.1). Classification (GTDB taxonomy): domain Bacteria; phylum Pseudomonadota; class Gammaproteobacteria; order Steroidobacterales; family Steroidobacteraceae; genus FEN-1191. Next base: position 14,116 of record JBAUYT010000185.1, on the reverse strand, counting down.
AATTCGATTGCGACCAGCGCCTTTCGCACCGCGACGAATACGTGGCTGCCGTCAGCGCCGTCCGCGGTCAGCAGTGCACGGGCCTCGCCCGCGCTGTCGACCACTGCCGCACCGACGCGGTAGCCCGCAGCCTCGCAACTCGAGACTGCCGCCTGCGCGGCCTCGATGGCCAGCTGCAGCGTGGGTCCGCGCGCCCTGGTTTCGGGTGCCGAGCCCCCGCGCTGCAGCGCTGCCGGTGGCAGCGGTGGTGGCGGCGGTAACCGGCCCTCGTCATCGAGCATGCCGAATGGCGGCAGATTGTCGGCCGGCAGACTGCGCGGGGAGTCGGGCTTGTCGTGGAACGGGCTCTCGGCCGCGCCATGCGCGGCGCCGGCCACGCTGGCGATCATCAGAGCGAGCGGCAGCATTTTCATGCCGCCATCGTAGCTCAAGCGCTCACAGGCTCGTCCACCGGGGCTGCCGGCGTTGTCGCCGCGCGCTCCCGGCGTCAGTGACGTCTGGCGCGCCGGCATGTCGCGGGAGCCCAGCCGCTCGTCACGGCCAGGCGAAGCCAGCGCATTCGACAGGTACACTCGCGCGATGGTGTCGATGTCGCAGATCATAGTGGTGCTGCTGGTGGTGATTGCCGCGGTAGCGGTGCTGGCCGCGCGGCTGAAGATTCCATCGGCCATCCTGCTGGTACTCACGGGTGTGGCGCTGGCGCTGGTGCCGGGCCTGCCGACGGTGCGGCTGGCGCCCGAGTTTGTGCTGCTGCTGGTGCTGCCGCCGGTGATCTACTCGTCCGCGGTGGCCATGAGCTGGCGCGAGTTTCGCTTCAACCTGCGGCCAATCTCGATGCTGGCCGTGGGGGCAGTTGTATTCACAACCCTGGCCGTCGCTGCCGTGACGCACTACATCCTCAAGCTGGACTGGGAGGTGGGCTTCATCATCGGCGCCATCGTCTCACCGCCCGATGCGGTGGCTCCGCTGTCGATTGCGCGCCGCATGCAGCTGCCGCGGCGCATTCTCGTGATCCTCGAGGGCGAGGGGCTCGCCAATGATGCGACCGCGCTGATCCTGTATCGCTTCGCAGTCATTGCGGTCAGCGCGGGCGTGTTCTCGCTGCCGCACGCGCTTGGCACGTTTGCGGCCATCGTGGTGGGCGAGGTGCTCTGGGGTCTCCTGGTCGGCTGGATGATGCTGCGGTTGCGGCGATGGGTGCATGAAACGCGCATCGAGATCCTGCTGTCGGTGCTGACACCCTTCGTCGCCTACTGGCCCCCGGAACACCTGGGCGGTTCCGGTGTGCTGGCGACGGTGACCACCGGGCTCTATATCAGCTGGAACGGCCTGCGACTCATCGGTGCCGATACCCGCCTGCAGGGCATCTTCTTCTGGGATTTCCTGATCTACATGACCGAGGGCATGATCTTCCTCATCACCGGGCTGCAGGCGCGCACGCTGGTCGGAGGTATCTCCGGCTACTCACTGCACGAACTGGTGGAGTCGGGCGCTGTGGTCTGCGCGGTGGTCATCCTGGCGCGCCTGGTCTGGCTCTATCCAGCCACCTACCTGCCGCGCTGGCTGGTGCCCTCGATCGCTCGCGCCGATCCGTCGCCGCCGTGGCAGTGGCCGATGGTGCTGTCGCTCACGGGAGTGCGCGGTATCGTCTCGATTGCCGCGGCGCTGGCGATACCGTTCGTGACCGACGACGGCCGCCGCTTTCCCCATCGCGACCTCATCCTGTTCCTGACCTTCGCCGTCATCCTGGTGACGCTGGTGGGGCAGGGGCTGCTGCTGCCGACCGTGATCCGCTGGCTCGGGCTCGCCGATGCGGGGCGGTTGGAGCGCCAGAGCGTGCGTGCGGAGGAATTCGCGGCGCGGCGGCTGGCCATCGAGGCCGCAATCGAGCAGCTCGATGAAATCACCACGGCGCGAGGATTGCCGCTCGACGTGGTAGCGCCGATTCGATTGCATCAGCAGAGCCGGCTCAATCACGTCTGGCATCGGAGCGAAGACGGCGAGAGCCATCAGCGCATCATCGCCCTGCACGATGAAATCGAAAAGCTGCTGATCGGGGTCGAGCGGGATCAGATCAACGATCTCTACCGCCGCGGCAATCTCAAGGACGAGGCGCGGCGCCGCATCGAGCGCGACCTGGACCTGCGCGAGGCACGGCTCACCAACCTGCTCGCCAACGAATGAGGCGCGCTCTATTTGTCGTGCCGATAGGGGACTGGATCGCTGGCGGGGAAGGTTTCGTCGAGCTCCTCGTCGAGGCGCTGGTCCGCCTTCTCGGTTTCGGCGGCGTCCGCCTCGCTGGCCGGCGTGACCACTGGCTTGGGTGATTCCACGGAGCGTATGTAACGCCAGGACCGGCAGCTAGTCGAGTCCGTCAGGCCCGGATTTGGGCCAGGCAGTCAGTATAGTAGGACAAGCTAATGCTCGACTGTCCTACGGCGGCGCTTGACCTCCTTTTCCATAGTTCAACCACCGGTAGTTCCCGGATGCAGCACGAGGTGGCATCTCGCAGCCTACCTGCGCCAGCGCCCGCAGAGCTCTGCTGCCGAGGTCATCGCTGCCATGAGCACCGCCTACTGCCGCAGCCAAGAACCCGATGTGCCCGCCGCCGAGCGCACGGCCGAGGTGGCCGACTACGCGCAGCAGATCGGACGGGTACTGAGTCAGGCCCACGTGGCCAAGCGTTCCGGCATCTGAACTTGGGACCAGTCGACTGGAGGACGGAAAGTTGATACGCAAGAAGCGAACACGCACCGGGGGGCCCGCGACGCTGCCGAAGGCGGCGACGGGCATCAACGGGTTGGATGAGATCACGCTGGGGGGGATTCCGCGCGGGCGCACCACGCTGGTGACCGGCGGAGCCGGTTGCGGCAAGACGCTACTCGGCATGGAATTCCTGGTTCATGGCGCGCAGATGGGCGAGCCGGGCGTGTTCGTGGCATTCGAGGAGACCACGCAGGAGCTGATCGACAACGTGCGCTCGCTGGGTTATGACCTCGACGCGCTGGTTGCGTCACGCAAGATCACGCTCGACTACGTCCGGCTGGAGCGCAGCGAGATCGAGGAGACCGGCGACTACGATCTCGAGGGCCTGTTCGTGCGGCTGGCCCACCTGCTGGAATCGATCGGCGCCAAGCGGCTGGTGCTCGACACGCTGGAAGTTCTGTTCGCGGGGCTGTCCGACCACTCCATCCTGCGTGCGGAGCTGCGGCGATTGTTCCGCTGGCTCAAGGATCGCGGCATCAGCGCCATCGTGACGGCGGAGGCCGGCCCGCAGGGCATGCTGTCGCGGCACGGTATCGAAGAATACGTCTCCGATTGTGTCATCGCGCTCGATCACCGCATCAATCTGCAGATCAGCACACGCCGGCTGCGTGTGGTCAAGTATCGCGGCAGCAGCCATGGCGCCAACGAGTATCCGTTCCTGATTGGCACCGGCGGCCTGGTGGTCTTTCCGATCACCTCGCTGGGACTCGACTACGGCGCCCCCAAGGGCCGCATCCCGGCCGGCGTGCCGGGGCTCGACGGCGTGCTCGACGGCCGCGGATTCATGCGTGGCAGCAGCATTCTCGTCACCGGCACGGCCGGCACCGGCAAGAGCAGCCTGGCGGCCGGGTTCGTCGATGCCGCCTGTGCGCGCGGCGAGCGCTGCCTGTACTTTTCCATGGAAGAGTCACCCGACCAGATCGTGCGCAACATGGCTTCGATCGGGCTCAAGCTGGACCGCTGGCGCAAGGCGGACAAATTGAGAGTCCTGAGCTCGCGCCCGACCCTCTACGGCCTGGAGAACCACCTCGCCACGGTCTACAGGGCGGTGACAGAATTCCGTCCGTCGGTCGTAGTCATGGATCCGCTGACGAGCCTCATGTCCGTCGGCACCGATGCCGAGGTCACGGCCGTGCTGACGCGGCTGATCGATTTCCTCAAGGCCCAAAAGATTACGGGCATATACACCACGCTGGCCTCGCACCGGATCGATCCGGAGCATTCCGAGGTGGGCGTGTCCTCCTGGATGGACACCTGGATCGTGGTGCGCTCGGTCGAGTGGGAAGGCATCCGCCGCCGCGCGCTCTACGTCATCAAGGCGCGCGGCATGAAGCACAGTGACGGCATCCACGAGCTCAAATTCACCTCGCGGGGTATCAGCGTGCTGCCGCGCACAGGCCTGCCGGCCACGGAGGCGCGATGAAACGCAACACCAAAGCCACGGCCCGGGTCGACGAACGCTGGCGGCTGCGGCTCTATGTGGCCGGACAGACGCCCAAATGCCTGGTCGCCTTCGCGAACCTGAAGAAGATCTGTGAGGAATATCTGACAGGCAAATACGAAATCGAAGTCATCGACCTGCTGCAGACTCCCGCATTGGCGGGCGGAGACCAGATCCTCGCCATACCGACCCTGGTGCGCAAGCTGCCTGAGCCGGTACGACAAATCATTGGCGATCTGTCCAATACCGAGCGGGTCCTGGTCGGTCTCGACATCAGGCCGTGGAAGAGGAAGCAGCGAGAGGGCGCTTGAAGCCAATTGGCAAGCATGCACAGACCCACCACGCCGTCGAGTTTGAGCGTGCCGCCCGGGATCTCAGCGCCGATCGCATTCATCTACAGCTCTACGTTGCCGGCATGGGGCCGCGCAGCACCCAGGCCGTCAGCGACCTGCGGCGTCTGCGTGCGCGCTACCGCTGCCTGGTGGACATCGTCGATATCTACGAGCAACCGCGCGTGGCTTCCGCGGCGCAGATCGTGGCGGTCCCTACGCTGGCTCGCGAGCAGCCGCCCCGACGCCGGATCGTCGGTACCATCGGCAATATCGATCACGTCGCTCGCGTGCTGGGACTGAAACCCTATCGCGGCGAAACAGATGGGTAGCAGAGGCATGCCTGAGGACCGACCGAACCTCGAAGCGGAGAACGCCGAGCTGCGCGAGCGTCTGGTCCAGGCCGAGAGCGTCATCCGCGCCATCCGCGAGGGCGAGATCGATGCCGTCATCGTCAAGGGCGCGGACGGGAACCGCATCTTCACGCTCGAAGGTGCCGACTATCCGTATCGGGCGCTGGTCGAATCGATGAGCGAGGGTGCAGTGACGCTGTCCGAGGATTGCACCATCCTCTACAGCAATCCGCGGCTGGCAGAGATGCTCGGCACCACCAATGCCGAGCTGGCCGGCAGCCCGTTCAGCCGCTGGATCGCGCCCGAGGAGGCGCCCGCATTCGAGCGGCTGTTCCAGACGGTGCAGAAGGCCAGCGTGGCCGGTGAGTTGCAGCTCCGGACCGCGCGCGGCGACACGCTGCCGGTGCAGGTGTCGATGAACTCGCTGATCGTCAAGGGCATGCGCTGCTCCTGTGCCGTGCTCACCGACACCAGTCTGGCGAAACATCACGCTGCCATGGCCGCAGCGGCCGAGTATGTGCGCCAGGTGAACGACCGGCTGCGTGAGGCCGACCGGCGCAAGGACGAATTCCTGGCGACCCTGGCGCATGAGCTGCGCAATCCGCTGGCGCCGATCCGTGCCGCCGCCTATGTCCTCAAGAAGATCAACGCGCGCGATGACCGCCTGGTGCAGGCGCGCGAGATGATCGATCGCCAGGCGACGCACATGACGCGGCTGATCGACGATCTGCTGGAGATGTCGCGCATCACACAGGGCAAGATCGAGCTGCAGCGGCACACCGAAAGCCTGGCCAGCGTGGTCTCGGGTGTGGCCGACTCGGCACGCGCCACCATGGAGGCGCACCAGCACGAGTTCGTGGTCCGGCTGCCCGACGATCCGCTGCTGATCAATGCCGACGCCATCCGCATCGCCCAGGCACTGTTCAACGTGCTCGAGAACGCCGCCAAGTACACGCCGCCGAAGGGCCGCATCGAACTGACGGCGCGGCGCGAAGGTGCTGAGGCGGTCATCACAGTGACGGACAATGGCATTGGCATAGCGCCCGACATGTCCACCCGGATTTTCGAAATGTTCGTGCAGGCGTCCGGCAGCGGAGTACGACGACCGCAGGGCGGCCTCGGCATCGGCCTGGCGCTGGCCCATAGGCTGATCGAGATGCATGGCGGCACCATCTCTGCGCAGAGTGACGGACTCGAGCGGGGCGCAACCTTCACGGTGCGCTTGCCGCTGCACGCGGCACATGAGCCGCCGCCTCGGGCTGGCGACCCGGCAGCGGGCGATGTCGCCACGCCCGCGCTGCGGCGCGTACTCATCGTCGATGACAACGCCGACGCCGCCGACAGCCTCAGCGCGCTGCTGCAGCTCTCGGGACACGTCGTCAGGACCACCTACCGGGGCGAGGATGCGCTGCTGCAGGTGGCTGAGTTCCGCCCGGACGTACTGCTGCTCGACATCGGCCTGCCCGACATGGACGGTTACGAAGTCGCACGGCGCATCCAGGCGCAGTTTGGTGAGCAGCGGCCATGGTTGGTGGCGCTGTCCGGCTGGGGCCGCGACGATGACAAGCAGTTGGCGCACGAGGCCGGCATCGACGTGCATCTGACCAAGCCGGTCGCTGCGGACACGCTCGACGCAGTCCTCGAGCGCGTCGGCCGGCCGGTGGAGCTGCCGGAACCGCCATAATAGGCGGATGACCACTGCTGCTCCCGAGTCGGCGGCGCGGCCGGCCATTCATGGCGCGCCTCGCCGGGTTGCACTCACCGTAGCCGGTGCCCTCTTCATGGAGGGCTTCGACAGCGCGGTGATCCTGACCTCGTTGCCGCAGATGGCAATCGACCTGCACGAGTCGGCGCTGCGACTGAGTATGGCGGTAACAGCCTACCTGATCGCGCTGGCCATCTTCATTCCGATCAGCGGCTGGGTGGCCGACCGCTATGGCGCGCGGCGCGTGTACTGCATCTCCATGCTGGTATTCGCGCTGGGTTCTCTCATGTGCGGCTTCGCACATTCCGCGGCAGAGCTCGTCATCGGCCGCTTCGTGCAGGGCATGGGCGGCTCGATGATGGGGCCGGTGGGGCGACTGATCCTGACGCGCGGGGTGGAGAAGCGCGCGCTGGTCTCGGTGATGAACTACATGCTGCTGCCGGCAATGATCGGGCCCACGCTCGGGCCCATCGTCGGTGGCTTCATTACCACGTATGCGTCTTGGCGCTGGAACTTCTTCATCAACGTGCCGATCGGCCTGATCGGCATCGCGCTGGCGGCGCGATTCATTCCGGATACCGGACCCTCGCCGCAGGGCCGCTTCGACTGGCTGGGCTTCGTGCTGGTTGGCATGGGCGCGGCGTCTCTACAGGCCGTGATCGAGGCATTCGGCCACCAGCTGCTGCCGGCGCCGCTCGAGCTGGGGCTGGCTGCGCTGGCGGTACTCTGCGGCGGGCTCTACGTGCTGCACATGCGCCGCCGCGTTCGGCCGCTGATCGATCCGGCGCTGTTCCGGATCCGCAGTTTCTCGGTTGCCATCCTGGGCGGCAGCGTGGCGCGTGCGGGCCTGTTCTCGACCCAGATCCTGCTGCCGACGCTGTTACAGCTCGGCTTCGGCTACAGCGCGTTTCATTCGGGGTTACTGACCTTCCTGGTTTCCGCCGGAACCTTCGTGACGCGCCCGTTCATCTCGTTCGCGCTGGCACGCATCGGTTTCCGGCGGGCGCTGTTCTGCGCCGGGCTCGCCGCCGGCACGATGCTGGCGGGCTTTGCGATGTTCCGGGTGTCCTCGCCCGTGTGGCTGTTCGCACTCTACATACTCGTGTTCGGCACGCTGCGCTCGTCGATGCTCTCGAGCATCGGCGCGCTGACCCTGGCCGATATCGATCATGCCGACATGGGCCGCAGCAATGGCGTGTCGCTGTTCGCGCAGCGCCTGTCGATGAGCTTTGGGATCAGCCTGGGGGCGGCGATTCTGGCGCTGAGCTCAGGCAGTCACGCACTCTCGCAGCACGACTTCTCATTGGCCTTCGTGCTGGCCGCGGCCGTCACACTGCTCGCCTCCCTGCTGATGCTGCAGCTGCGCGACTCCGACGGCTGGCAGGTATCCGGCTTCGGTGCCCCGGCAGATCCGGAGGCCAGCGTGGTCAGCCGCGAGCAAACGCCGTTGGGTTGATTCAGGCGCGTAGCCGCGCGCGCAGGCGCTCGGCGACCCGCAGCGCGTTGGCGATGATCGTGAGCGTGGGATTGACCGCACCGATGGACGGAAAGAAGCTGGCATCGGTGACGTAGAGATTGTCGAGTTCGTGCGCCTTGCAATCGACGTCGAGCACCGAGCTGTCCGGGTTGGTGCCGAAGCGCAGCGTGCCGGCCTGGTGCGCGGTGCCTGCAATCGGGATGTCCTTGCCGAGGTAGAGCTTGCGCTCCAGCAGCGTGGGGTGCGCGCCGGCATCGCTCAGATGCTGCTGCAGCTTCTGCCGCAGCCGGCGGTGTGCCTGCATGTTGTTCTCGGTCACATCGAGGATGACGCGCTCGCCGTGATAGAAGACCCGGTTCTGCGGCTGCGGCAGATCCTCGCTCGAAAGCCAGAACGCCATCGTGTGGCGGGCCGCGGCCTCGAACGGCATCTTCGGCAGCCACTCGAGCCAGGCCGGCAGCGTCTCGCCGCGCAGCTCTGCGCCATGCAGGGTGGCGCACATCTGGATCAGTCCCAGCGGGAACGGCCAGTCATCCGAGCCGAAGTAGTAATCGCTGATCGCCAGGGTCTTCTGGAACACGGTGTCATTCGTCTCCCGCATCAGCGCCATCAGCACCGACTGGTTGTGCCGCATGTAGTTGCAGCCGACCAGCCCGGAACCGTTGGCCAGGCCGCGCGGGTGACGTGTGCTGATCGAGCGCAGCAGCAGCAGCGCCGAGGACAGCGCACCGCAAGCCACCACCACCAGGTCTGCCGAGTAGCGCTCGAAGCGGCCATCACGAGCGACGTGCACCGCCGACACCTGGCGGCCGGTGGCATCGGTCTCGAGCCGTGAGACGTAGGCACCCGTGAGCAGCGACAGATTCGCGTGGCGCGCGAGCGCCGGATCGACGCAGACCACCTGCGCGTCGGCCTTGCCGTTGAGCGGACACGGAAAGCCGTCGAAGGCGTCGCAGCGGATGCAGGGGCTGGTCGGGGTCGCCTTGCCCTCCCGCTCTTCGAGCAGAATGCCGAGCGGCAGGTGGAACGGATGCAGGCCCTGCGCCGCCAGCTGCGTAGCTAACGACTGGATGGCCGGCTCGTGCGAGACCGGCGGATAAGGGAACGGACCGCTCGAGGGCGGTTCGTTCGGATCTTCGCCGCGCGCGCCGTGCACGTGGAACAGCCGCTCGGCCTCGGCATACCAGGGCTCTAAGTCGGCGTAGGCGATCGGCCAGGCCGGTGAGACGCCATCGGCATGGCGCACGTCCTCGAAATCCTTCTGCCGCAGGCGCAGCAGCGCCGCGCCATAGACCTTGGAATTGCCGCCGACGTAGTAGTGCAGCCCCGGATGGAAACTGCGCCCGTCCCGTCCGTACCATAGCTCGCGCGTCTGGTAGGCCGCGTCGACGAACACGGTCTGCGCGTCCCAGTTGGCGCGGGTGCGCGGCAGGTACTCGCCGCGCTCGAGCAGCAGGATGCGCGCACCGGTGGCACTCAGGCGCTGCGCCAGCGAGGCGCCGCCGGGACCGCTGCCGATGACGATCACCTCGTAGTGGTTGTCCGCCATGGTCGCCGCGCTCTCAGCCACCCGTGGCGAAGCCCGGGTAGAGCGTCATGCCGCCGTCGATGAACAGCGTGCTGCCAACCACGTAGTCGGACTGGTCCGAGGCCAGCCAGACCGCGGCCCGCGCGATGTCCTCGGGTTCGCCGATGCGCCCGTACGGAATCAGGGTCATGAGTGCGCTATAGGCCTGGGGCGTTTCCCAGGCGCTGCGATTGATCGGAGTGCGGATGGCGCCTGGAGCGATGCCGTTGACGCGGATGCGGTGCGGGGCGACTTCCTGCGCCAGGCTCTCCATGAGCAGCTTGATGCCGCCCTTGGAGGATGCGTAATTGACGTGTCCGCCCCAGGGTATCTGCTGGTGCACGCTGCTCATGCAAATGATCTTGCCGGCCGCGCACGACACCGCGGGCACCACGCCGCGGCGTAGGAATTCGCGGATCGCAGCGCGCGCGCACAGGAACTGTCCGGTCAGGTTGACATGGAGCACGGTGTGCCACTGCTCGAGCGTCATGCTGGTGATGGCCGCATCCCGCTGCAGCCCGGCGTTGGCGACCAGGATATCGACGGTGCCGAAGCGCTCGATCATGCCCTGGAACATGCCATTCACTTCGGTCTCGTCCGAGACATCGGCCTGGTGCGCATAGGCCTGAACGCCGAAACCGCGGATCTGCGCCACCACGGTCTCGGCGGTGTCCTCGCCGGTGACGTAGTTGACCACGACATCGGCGCCGGCCGCGCCCAAGCCCACTGCCACGCCGCGGCCGATGCCGGAATTGGCACCCGTAACCAGGGCCTTCTGGCCGGTGAGCAGACGCGGCGGTGAAATGGCGGGCGCGGTGGAATCGCTCACGGCGTTTGCTCCTGTGTAGGACTTGGGGGGCTACCTGCAGCGTTCGGCAAGTGTGGGAGAGAGCACGGCCCACGCGCTAGACTCCCCACGGTACGCCTTGGCACACGCAGGCCCGGCGCAGTGTAACTGAAGCAAGAACGGAGGCGATTGCTTGGCGAGTCTCTGGTTGACCCTGGCGGAGCGCTGCCTGCTCGTGGGACTATTCCTACCGTTCAGCGCGCTCGACAAGCTGCTCAATTTCGAAGCCGCGGTCGACCAGGCGGCGCAGGCAGTGCGTGTGCGCGCGCTGGCGGCGCTGCTGACCCTGAGTGGATTGGCGATCGAAGTGCTGATGTCACTGGCGGTTCTGACCGGCATCGCCGACCGCTTTGCAGCGCTGGTGCTGGCGGTCTACTGCCTGATAACGGCGCTGCTGTGGAAGCAGTTCTGGCGCACCCCGGACTTCCGCCTGAGGGGTGCCAGTGGCGGCCGCGAAGTGTTCTGGGATTTCCTCAAGAACTGCGCACTGGCCGGGGGTTTTCTGCTGCTGGCCTTCGGCGGCGATCGCGCCGGCGTCGAGCGCTTTTGGCAACACCCGCTGGCCTCGAGTCAGCCGTATGCGGCCACCGGGCCGGAAGCGAGCGGCACATGAGCGCGCCGCCGCCGTCGCAATCCCAACCGCCGGTCGTGCGCTACTGGCATCTGTGGACGGATGGCGGGGGCGTGAGTCACCAGAGCGAATGTGAGCTCAAGGATTTTGAGCTGCATTCGATGCAGCCGCCGGCCGCACCGCAATGGCAGGGCCGACGCACCAGCGGCGCCATGACGACCCTGGTGACGGTGCAGCCGGTCGGCTGGATCGGCGAGTGGCACGAGAATCCAAAGCCGCAGTGGATCGTGCCGCTGTCGGGCCGCTGGTTCGTGGAATCGATGGACGGCCAGCGCGTCGAGATGGGCCCCGGAGAGATTTCCTTTGGCGGTGACCAGCACTGCCGGGCGCAGGCGGGGCGCCTGGGTCACCGCTCGGGGACGCTCGGCAGTGAACCGGCGGTGCTGCTGGTAATCCAGCTCGAGAACACGCTGGCGCCTGCGGCGCCGTGCGCGTTCCGCTGATGAGCGCCGCTGCTTGGACGGCATAGAAATCCACGACCCGCGCTTTGCGCACTATGTGCTCGCCAATGCGCCGCTCGAGATGCTGGTCGACGGCCTGCGCTGGATCGAGGGCCTGGTATGGATGGGCGATGCCAATTGCCTGCTGTTCCAGGATCTGCCGCGCGACCGCACGCTGCGCTACATCGAGGATGCGGGCGTGTCGGTCTTTCGTCAGCCGTCACATTTCGGCAATGGCCAGAGCCGTGACCGCCAGGGCCGGCTCATCAGTTGCTCGCACCGCGAGCGCTGCCTGTTCCGCACCGAACTGGACGGGCGGGTGACGCGGCTGGTGGATCGGCACGCCGGCCGGCGGCTCAACTCGCCGAACGACGTCACCGTCCACTCCGACGGGTCCATCTGGTTTACCGATCCACTCTATGGCATCCAGAGCGACTACGAGGGCGGTCGCCAACTGTCCGAGCAGCCGCCGGCACTGTATCGCTTCGAGCCCGACAGCGGTCGCATCGAGGTGGCCGCAGCCGATTTCGACGGTCCCAACGGGCTGGCCTTCTCGCCGGACGAGCGCCGCCTGTACGTCGCCGAAAGCGGCGATCAGACCCAGGCGCAACCGCGGCAATTCATCCGCGTGTTCGAGGTCGAGACTGGCGGCAAACTCAGCGGCGGGGAGCTGTTTCACAAGATCGAACCCGGCTATGCGGACGGGATCTGCGTGGACGAGGAGGGCAATGTCTGGTCGAGTGCGGCGGACGGCGTGCATTGCATAGATCCTGCGGGCCGCCTGCTCGGCAAGGTGCGGGTGCCGCAGCGCGTGTCCAACCTGTGCTTCGGCGGGCTCTACAAGAATCGCCTCTTCATCGGCGGCTCGCATGCACTGTATGCCATCTTCCTCAACCGGCGCGGCGCGCGCTGGCCGTGAGCGCGGCGCTGCGGCTGCGACGCCTGCTGCGCGTCAGCCTAGTGACCGCAGCGCTGGCGCAATTGACCGAGTTCTATCGGCAGGCGTTCGGCTGCACGCTGCTGGCTCGCAACGAGGCGACCGGCGGCGCTGATGGCGCCGCGCGCCGCGCCGTGCTGGCGCTGGGCGCCGAGTGCATCGAGCTGCTGGAGTTCGAGCCGAGAGGCGCGCCTTATCCGGCGGGGCTCGCGGCTTCGAACCCGCGCTTTCAGCACTGCGCCGTGGTGGTGGCGGACATGGCGGCAGCGTACGCCCAGCTTGCGCGGCTGCCAGGCTGGCAGCCCATCTCGCGTGACGGTCCGCAGCGACTGCCGGCCAACACCGGCCACGTCTCTGCCTTCAAGTTTCGCGATCCCGACGGACATCCGCTCGAACTGCTGGCCTTTGCCCCAGGGGCTGTGCCGCAGCGCTGGCAACGGCCGCCGCGTGATGTGCTTTTCTTAGGTATAGACCACTCCGCGATCAGCGTCACCGACAGCGCCCGCAGCATTGACTTCTACACGGAGCTAGGACTCGAGGTCAGCGCCAGCACGCACAATCGCGGACCGGAACAGGCACGGCTCGACGGGCTCGACGCACCGGAAGTGAGCGTGACCGCGCTGGCGCTGCCGGATGGCGGACCGCACGTGGAACTGCTTTGCTATGCGGGCGCGGCAGTATCAGCGCCCGCGGCACTGGCCGCCAACGACGTGGCCGCTACACGGCTGGTGTTCGAGGGTTCCGCGCGGCGGAGTCTCACCGATCCCGACGGGCATCACCTGTCATCGCGGCCTGAGAGCGCGCACTTCAGAACGGATAGTGACGCGGCGTGGTCTGGATCGTGATCCAGCGCGTCTCGGTGAATTGCTCAACCCCGGCCTTGCCGCCGAAGCGGCCGTAGCCCGAGGCCTTGACTCCGCCAAAGGGCATCTGCGCCTCATCGTGCACGGTGGGGCCGTTGATGTGGCAGATGCCGCTGTCGATGCGCCTGGCGATGTCGATGGCGCGGGCAATGTCCCGGCTGAAGACCGACGCGGACAGTCCGTACTCGGTGTCGTTGGCCAGCTGCACCGCTTCGTCAGCCGATTTGACGCGCGTGATCGAGACCTGCGGGCCGAATGTCTCGTCCCGGAACAGCGCCATGGCGGGCGTGACATGATCGACCACGATGCCCTCCATGAGCGTGCCGCGGGCCTTGCCGCCCGTGAGCAGCGTGGCACCTTCGGCAACCGCTGCATTGACCAGCTTTTGCACGCGCTCGACCGTGGCGGTGCCGACCACCGAACCCAGTACCACCTCGCCCTGGCGCGGATCACCGGCGGGCAGCGCAGCCACGCGCTTCGCCAGCTTGGCCGCAAAGACATCGGCCACGGGCTCCTCGATGATGACGCGCTCGGTCGACATGCAGATCTGACCCTGGTTGGCGTAGGCGCCGAACACGGTGGCATCGACGGCGGCGTCGATATCCGCGTCGGCGAGCACGATCAGGGGTGCCTTGCCGCCGAGTTCGAGCAGCACCGGCTTCAGGTACTTGGCAGCCAGCAGCGCCACGCTGCGGCCGACAGCCGTTGAGCCGGTGAAGTTCACGCGTCGCACGGCCTTGTGCGCAATCATGGCTTCGAC
>JBAUYT010000184.1:0-8546 GCA_049584935.1 Steroidobacteraceae bacterium | reverse complement strand
GTTTGGTGCGGAACGCCCCGTCCTGCGGGTTATAAATCATGGTGCCGACGATGTCGGCTGGCAGCATGTCGGGCGTAAATTGCAGGCGCTTGAAATGTACCGCTAGGCAATTGGCTAAAGACTTGAGCGCCAAAGTTTTCGCCAGCCCGGGCACGCCCTCCAGAAGCACATGACCATTGGTGAGTAAGGCGATCAGCAGGCGGTCGAGAAGATGCTTCTGACCGACGATTACACGCCCCATCTCTTGCCGCAGCGGGTTTATCCAGATCGAATTTTCGATCACGGCTTCGCGGGACGCGCGTATTTCCAAGCCGGGTGCTTGCGAAGGCAGCTCCATTTAACGCAAATTCCTCTTCGTGTATTTGGTGGTCGGCAGACGCAGCATTCGACGCCGTCGGGGCCGGAGTGGTTCCCTAATTAGTTGAATCTTAAAGAATAGCCAGCCGAGATGGCCAGCGTTTGTGCAAATGCGCCTACGCGGGCACGATCAGGGGCGCAGTCGAAGGAACGCCAATCGGTCGAGTCCAAGGGCAATCCTTCTGCGGTGATTGACAAGCAGGGCCGCTAAAGTTTGTGCGTGCACAGGAGCGCTGTGCTCAGCGCTCCTGCTTCATGCGGAGGGGACCGCTCCCGACAGCACTAGCGCATAATGCAGGCTAAGGATTACTGCAGGAGCACTTCCGATGCCGGGCGCCCCGTACCGACTGTATGCCCGGCATGGCGCGGGATCCCTGGCGCCGCAAATGCTGCTCGAGGAAATCGGTGCTCCCTATGAGCTGCTGTGGGTCAGCAAGGCACCTGCAGACATCGAGGCGTTCCGGCGCATCAGTCCCGCCGCCAAAATCCCGGTGCTGATTCTGCCGGATGGTACGTTGGTGTCCGAATCGGCAGCCATACTCATTCACCTCGCCAACGCGCACCCTGCCGCAGCATTGGTGCCGCCCGGCCCCGGCAGTTCGGCCCATGCACGTTTTCTGCAGTGGATGATATTTCTGTCTGCCAACGTGTACGAGGCGCTGCTGCGATTCTTCTACGCCGACCGTTATTCGGCCGACGGCGCGGCCGCGGCGGAGCAGATCAAGAAGCAAGCCCTGGCGGATTGGAGCCGGCACCTGGAGACCATCCACGCCGTATTATCTCCCTACGTGCTCGGCGCGCAGCTTTCCGCTGCCGATCATTACCTCTACATGCTGGCTGGCTGGTACCCGCTGGACGATTCGACGCTGACTTCCCGACTGCCAAAGCTCACAGAACACGCTGATCTCATGCGGCGACGGCCCGCAACCATGAGGGCGGAAAAGGACCACAGCGACGGTCAGGCGTAGGCAGCCTCAGCTGGGCGACAGCCGGAACACCCGCTCGGCGTTGGTTTGCATCAGCATCTTCTTGTGCTCCGCAGGGATCTGAAGCGCGTCGTAGGCGGCCACTTCATCCTCCGACTGCTGGTAGGGATAGTCCATGGCATACAGCACGCGATCGGGCCCCAGCACGTCCATGCAGAATTTGATCGAGGGCTCCCACCCCTGCCCACTGGTGGTGATCCAGATGTTGTTGTGGAAATAATAGGAGATGGCGTGCTTCAGCTTCACCGCGGGCGCACCGCCGCGCAAGCCCGGCCTGCCATCGGCATTGCTCTGCATCCAGTCGAAGCGATAGAGCAGCAGCGGCATGGCCTCACCCATGTGCCCGATGACGATTCGCAATCGCGGAAAGCGATCGAAGGCACCGGACAGTATCAGCCCATTGGTGTGTACCCACACCTCGTGCGTGAATCCCGCCAGCGCCCCGCCGATGCCTCGATATTCGTAGGGCTGGTACCACGCCGTGGGCGGTACCGTCGGATGTATATAGAGCGCAGCATCCATGGCTTCCAGCGCCTCGAGAATCGGCCAGTAGGGCGTCTCATCGAGATAGTGGCCACGAAAATGCGAGTTGATGACGGCGCCGTTGAGTCCGAGCTGCCGCATGCCTCTTTCGATCTCCGCCACAGCCGCCGGAACATTCTGCGGGGCGAATACCGTCAGCCCGGCAAAGCGACGCGGGTGGCGCCGACAAGCCTCCGCGAGCCGGTCATTGGCGAGCTGCGCCAGTGCGGCACCCTCATCCGGCTCCAGCACCTGCACGCCGGGAGAGGTCAATAACAGCAGCTGTTTGTCGATACCGAGCTGGTCCATCCTGGCCAGTCGGGCGGGACCCATGTCCATCAGTTGTTGCTGGAGCGCCGTCATCTTCGAGAACATGCCGGCCATCCGCAGCGAGCTGTCCTCTGGCGCAGCGGCGCTGCCGAGCAGCCGCACCTGCGCTGCGAGAATCTCCGGGATATTCCAGGCCTCCTCGGTCGCGATGCGCAGATAGGGCGCGTGGCGATCAATGCTGTGCGGCAGCGGCGCCAGACCCCGCTCTTCTTCGGGAAACTGCTGTTTTGGTGATTCAGCCATCGCCCTGCTACCGATCCGCGCGGCCGAAGATAGCCTGTGTAGGAGCGCCGTCCTCCTTACAGGGCCGCGCACCGATAGTCAAACACCCTGCTGGGGCCCATACTGAGACTATCAACCGCAGGGAGTTCACCATGAGTATCCGGTTTTCTACTGACTCTCAGCGTGTCAAGGTGCTTAAATCGCTGCATCGGGACCGAATCAACAATCCCGAGCCTCTTTCCAGGGAATCGATCGACTTTCTTCTCGAATACATAGAAACGCTCGAAACGGAAGTCGCACGAACCACCGACCAGGCGCTCGGCAGGTCGCAGGAAGTGACCTCGCTGGCCGACCAGGACTCGTATTACATGGCGCGCGCCACCGCCGGAATGAAGCAGCCCAGCTGACCTTCAACCCGATGTTCGGCCTGCCTCGCAGATCGGATCCTGCGCCGTGGGACGACCGCAGACTCATACGAGCGGATCTGTTCGATGCCGAGGATTTTGACCGGCACGCCGGGAGCCTCGCCAGGGCGCAGGCGATTGCACGTCGACCGATTGGGCGGGCACCTCTGAGTCAGCGGCTGGCTGACAACCAGCGAGTCTTGGCACAGGCCCATCGGAAACTGGCACAGGGCGCGACTCGCGGAGAACGGCAGTCGGCAGCCGGCGAATGGTTCCTGGATAACTACCACCTGGTCGAAGAGCAGCTCCGGGTCATACAAGCCGATCTTCCACCGGGCTTCTATCGCCGCCTGCCGAAGCTCGCCGAGGGTCCCCTGACTGGGTACCCCCGTGTCTTTGGGATCGCGTGGGCGTGCGTGGCGCACACCGACAGCAGGTTGCGGGCGCAGACGCTGCGGCGCTTCGTGAGCGCCTATCAGGAGGTACAACCGCTCGAAATCGGCGAATTGTGGGCATTTGCAATCTCTTTGCGGGTGGTGCTGATCGAGAACCTGCGCCGCGCCGCTGTGCTGATTGTCGAGCGACCTGCCGGCATCGTAGAACAGGCGGCGTGCAACGTGACCGTACGCAACATAATCACTGCGCTGCGGAGTCTCTCGGATGTCAACTGGCCGGAGTTCGTCGAGAGTGTGAGTCTCATCGACCAGCGGCTGCGCGAGGTAAGCGGCTTTCAGGCCATGGATTTCGCCACCCGAAATCTGTATCGAGCCGAGATCGAGGAACTCTCCCGCCAGTCGAAGTCGACCGAATTGCAGGTAACCGCCGAGCTGATCCGGCGCTTGAGCCTTTGTCCCAAGGACCAAGTCAGGGAGCGTGATCCGGGCTTTTACCTGCTACGGGAAGGCCGCCGCAGTCTCGAGCGTGCTCTGCACTACCGGCCGGCCCGGATCCGAATGATCAGACGCGGGATTCTGGCTGCGGGTGCGGTGGGATACATCTCTGCCATGCTCGTGCTGAGCGCCGTCGTACTCCTGATCCCACTGGTAATTCTGTGGGCGCACGCGCTGGGCCCGTTCTGGCTGCTGATCCTGGGCGTCTTCGGGGCCGTGCCGGCGTCCGATGTCGCGGTTTCACTTCTCAACCGCGCCCTGACGGGCGGTTTGACCGCGCAAATCCTCCCAGGTCTGGCGCTGCGGGATGGCGTACCGGCGTCGATGCGTACGCTGGTTGTGGTGCCGACACTATTGACGAATCGAGAAGCGATCGAGCAGCAACTGGAACGGCTCGAGGTCCACTACGTCGCCTCTGCAAAGGGCGAATTGCATTTCGCGTTGCTTTCCGATTGGCTGGATGCGGATGCCGAGTCGATGCCCGGCGACGATGAGCTATTGCAGCGGGTCACGGCCGGCGTAGCCCGCCTGAACCGCCTCTATGGACCCACCGGACACGGCGCGCGCTTTTACGTTTTTCATCGGCGACGCGTCTGGAGTGAGGGTCAGGCGCGCTGGATTGGCTGGGAGCGCAAACGAGGCAAGCTCCACGAGTTGAATCGCCTGTTGCGTGGCGCGGCCGACACGACCTTCATTGCAACCAGCGGGGCTGCGATCGCCGTCCCCGAACACATTCGCTTCGTCGTCACACTGGATGCCGACACGCGTCTGCCGCGTCAGACGATTCAGCGCCTGGTGGGCAAACTCGCGCATCCGCTCAATCAGGCGGTGCAGGACGGCAACGGCGGCCCGGTCGTGGACGGGTACGCAATCTTGCAGCCACGCGTAACTCCCTCCATGCCCGTAGGCCACGCGGGCTCGATCTTCCAGCGGGTGTACTCGAGCATGGCGGGTATCGATCCCTATGCTGCCGCGGTCTCCGACGTCTATCAGGACCTGACAGGCGATGGGTCGTACGCCGGCAAAGGCATCTACGACGTCGACGCCTTCGAGGCGGCGTTGACCGGTCGGATTCCCGAGGCGTCGATGCTCAGTCACGATCTCTTCGAGGGAAGCTACGCGCGCGCCGGGCTGGTGTCGGACATCGAGGTGGTCGAGGATTTCCCGGAGCGTTACGACGTTGCGGCCATGCGCAGTCACCGCTGGGCGAGAGGCGATTGGCAGCTGCTGCCGTGGATCCTGAGTTCGTCTTCGTTGTCGCTCATGGGGCGCTGGAAGATGCTGGACAATCTGCGTCGCACGCTTTCGGCTCCCGCTTGTGTCGTGGCTTTGCTCGCCGGATGGTTGCTGCCCCTACCATTGGCATGTGTGTGGACGGCATTTCTGGTGCTATGCATCGTCGGCCCGCCATTTCTCAGCGTATTCGTGTCGGCGCTGCCGGTGCGCGTCGGCGTGGCGCCGCACAGCCACTGGCGAGCCTTTCGACGCGATGCCCGGTTGGCGTTGACCCAGGCGACGCTCAATCTGTGCTTCCTGGCGCATCAGGCAGCGCTCATGACCGATGCGATCATTCGCACCCTGTATCGCCTGACGATCAGCCGTCGGAATCTGCTGGAGTGGGTCACGGCGGCGCAGGCCCAGGTGTCCGCCCACGCCGACCCCTTCAGCTTCTATCGCCGCATGAGCCCCAGTCTCGCAATACCCGTCATTGCCGCCGCTGCGGTCTTTGGATTTTCACGCCCGGCCTGCTGGCTTGCACTGCCGTTCTTGCTGGCTTGGTCCATTGCCCCGGCACTAGCGCGCTTCATCAGCGAGGACCGCGGTTCGATACGGGCGACACGCGTCTCCCCTGATGACGCCGGCGCCCTGCGCCTGGTTGCGCGACGCACCTGGCGCTACTTCGAAACCTTCGTCACCGCTGACGACCATCAGTTACCGCCCGACAATTTCCAGGAAGACCCGGAGCCCGTCGTCGCGCATCGCACATCTCCGACCAACATCGGCCTCTACCTGCTCAGCATCGTCAGCGCCCGTGATTTCGGCTGGATCGGAACGGCAGAAGCCGCGGCACGGATTGCGGCTACCGTGGGTAGCATGCATCGACTGCCGCGCTTTCGCGGTCACCTCTACAATTGGTACGACACTCGAAGTCTCGTGCCAATGGAGCCGTCGTATATCTCCTCGGTGGATAGCGGCAACCTCGCGGCGCACCTGATCGCCGTGGCCAATGCGTGTCGGGAGTGGGTGGGAGAACCCCTCGATGTCATGGCGGCCTCGCGGGGCATCGACGACGCAGTTGGGCTTGCCCTGGATTCACTGCGGCGTATCTGCCGGAGCCACTATGTCCCGGTCGGTTTGCGCGACGGTGTCGAAGAGGCCGCCCGAAGTCTATCGCGGGTACTCACCAGGGCAGTCGAGCTGGCAGCCACGCCCGCGGACTGGCTGCAGGAATGCGAACGACACGCCGCTCGTCTGGTCGAGTCTGCGCAAAGACTGGCGAGAGGATCGAGTGCCGAAGTCGAATACGGTAACTTGATCTTTTGGGCAAATGCGGCGCTCGAGAGTGCACGCAGCTGGGCGCAGGATGCCGGTCAATCTGAGAGTGCACTGCTGACTCTCAACCAGCGCCTGGTGACGCTCGAGATCGCGGCTCGCGAACTGGCATTTGAAATGGACTTCGAATTCCTGGTGGATCCCGAGCGGCGCCTGCTGGCAATTGGTTATAGAACCGTCGATGAGTCCCTGGACCCCAGTTGCTACGACCTGCTGGCGTCCGAGGCCCGACTGGCCAGCTTCTTCGCCATTGCCAAGAACGACGTACCCACCTCCCATTGGTTCCGGCTCGGTCGTGCATTGACGCCCGTCGGCATGGGAGCCGCGCTGATTTCGTGGTCTGGCTCCATGTTCGAGTACCTGATGCCCACGCTGGTACTGCGGGAACCGATGGGCAGCCTGCTGGAACAGACCAGTCGGTTGATTGTGCGGCACCAGATCGAGTCGCCCGTTGCAGACGGTTCTCCTTGGGGCGTTTCGGAATCCGCGTACTACGAGAGGAACCAGGAATTCACCTATCAGTACTCCAACTTCGGCATACCGGACCTGGGACTGAAGCGAGGCCTGGCCGACAATGCAGTGGTCGCGCCCTATGCAACCGGACTGGCTTCCATGTTCGCGCCGGCGGAAGCGGTACGCAATTTCAGGCAGTTGGACAGGCTCGGCGCATTGGGGCCGCATGGGTTCTACGAGGCGTTGGACTACACTCCCTCGCGCCTGCCGGCCGGGCAGGCATTCGCCATCGTTCGCGCCTTCATGGCGCACCATCAGGGAATGACTGTGTGCGCCATCGCCAATGCAATATTCGACGGCCGGTTGCGCAGCCGATTCCACGCGGATCTGAACGTGCAGGCGACAGAGCTTCTGCTGCAGGAGCGGGCTCCGCGCGACGTCGCAATCGTGATACCGCGAGCCTCTGAGCTGCCCGCTCCGAATCGGTGGTCGAACTCCGAATTCGTGTCGCCACGAACCCCCGTCGCGCCGCCTGCTAAATTACGGGTGGATCTTGATCTAGCTCCATGTGCCGGTGATGCGCGAACTCGGCCATGAAGTTTTGATACCGTCCGGCGCCTACAGCTGACTTGTGGCACGTGCTCCAGATTACCATTGGCCTGCATGAGCAACCTGGACGAATGGTGCACCGATGGCTCCATACAATCACCGTGCATACGGAATTGCTGCCTGGACGATGATCTCATCTGCCTCGGCTGCTTTCGTTCCATGGATGAGATCAAGGAGTGGAGTGTTGCCGGAAGTCAGCGGCGCCAGGTCATTCTGGAAAACGCCAGGCGGCGAAGAGCAGCGCAGGCCAGCCCGTAACTGCGGCGGGCGCCCAGCCGACGCGCCAGGCCCGCCGGCAGCGGCATCGGGGTTGCCGCTGTAACCGGCGTTCTGCAACACTGCGGCATGACCACCGCACCCGGCCCAAGCCTGCATCGCCACGCGGAAGCGCGGCTACAGGAGGACTGGGTGGAGCAGGCACGTGCCGACCCGGCCACTCACTACCTCATCTGCCGTGGCACCGCCCACCTGGTACGGCGGGAGCCGCCTGCGATCGCCTTCCTCGGCCCCGAAAACGAGGCCATCAGCGCCATCGACGCCTCGCGCCTGACGCTACTGGGGTGGTTCCGCGGCCATCGCTGCGTGCTGGTGGACCTGCCCGAGGATTTGACCCTGGCTCCGCCGGGCACGGTGTTCGAGGAGCTACGGCCGCTGCTGCCGCTGCAGGCGGCTGACGAGACCGCGCTGCTGGCCTATGCGCGCGCGCTGATCGTCTGGCGCAGCCGCCAGCGACATTGCGGCGTCTGTGGTGCACCGACATTGCCGCGCAATGCCGGTCACGTGCTGGTCTGTACCAATGAGGCCTGCAAGAGCGAGTTCTTCCCCAGGATCGATCCCGCCATCATCGTGCTGGTTACGGACCGCTCGCGGGCGCTGCTCGGGCGGCAGGCCTCCTGGCCACCCGGGCGCTACTCCGCACTGGCGGGCTTTGTCGAACCCGGCGAGAGCCTCGAAGACGCGGTGGCACGCGAAGTCGAGGAGGAGACCAGCGTCCATGTGCGCAACGTGCGCTACTTTGCTTCACAGCCCTGGCCGTTTCCCGCCTCGCTGATGCTGGGCTTTCACGCCCATGCGGATGCCGACGCCGGCGAGGTCCGGCTCGACGGCGAGCTGGAGGATGCGCGCTGGTTCCGGCTCGACGAGCTGCGCGCAGCCCCCACCATCCTGCTGCCTCCACCCCACACCATCGCGCGTCGTCTGCTCGAGGCCTGGTTCAGTAC
>JBAUYT010000183.1:0-4997 GCA_049584935.1 Steroidobacteraceae bacterium | reverse complement strand
GCTGCGGCCCATACGCCGCAGCGCTTCCCGCAGCAGCGGCCAGTTGTTAGGGTCGTGGTAGCGCAGGAACGCCTTGTGCAGCCGGCGCACACGCAGTCCCTTCGGGATGCGGACCTCGGCGCTGCTGCGGGTGACGCGCCGCAGGGGGTTCTTGCCGCTGTGATACATCGCCGTCGCGGTCGCCATCGGCGAGGGCAGGAACGCCTGCACCTGGTCGGCGCGAAAACCGTTCTGCTTGAGCCAGAGAGCCAGCTCGAGCATATCCTCATCGCTGGTGCCCGGGTGCGCGGCGATGAAATAGGGAATCAGGTACTGCTGCTTGCCGGCCTCGCGTGAGTAGCGCTCGAACAGCTCCTTGAAGCGGTAATACGCGCCCACCCCGGGCTTCATCATCATCGACAATGGTCCCTCGCGCAGGTGCTCGGGGGCAATCTTGAGATACCCGCCCACGTGGTGCTGCGTCAGCTCGCGCACGTACTCCGGCGATTCGATTGCCAGGTCGTAGCGGACTCCCGACGCGATCAGCACTTTCTTGACGCCGGGCAGCGCGCGCGCCTTGCGGTACAGCTCGATCAGCGGTGCATGGTTGGTGTCGAGGTTGGGACAGACGCCGGGGTAGACGCAGGAGGGCCGGCGGCAGGCACTCTCGATCTCACGGCTCTTGCAGGCCAGTCGATACATGTTGGCAGTCGGGCCACCGAGATCGGAGATCACGCCGGTGAATCCGGGCACGGTATCCCTGATCTTGCCAATCTCGTCGAGCACCGATTGCTGCGAGCGACTCTGGATGATGCGGCCTTCGTGCTCGGTGATCGAGCAGAAGGTGCAGCCGCCGAAGCAGCCGCGCTGAATGGCAACCGAGAAGCGGATCATCTTGTAGGCCGGTATTTCGGCGCTGCCGTAGTCCGGGTGGGGCCGGCGCTGATACGGCAGGTCGTAGATCCAGTCCATCTCGGCGGTGGTGAGTGGAATCGGCGGTGGATTGAGCCAGACCTGCTGGCCACCGTGGCGCTGCACCAGCGCGCGCGCATTGCCCGGGTTGGATTCGAGATGCAGGATGCGCGAGGCGTGCGCGTACAGCACCTTGTCTGCGGCCACCTGCTCGTAATCGGGCAACCGGATGACGCTGTGCGAGCGATCGGCATTCCGAACCCGCCGCACGAAGCGCACCACCCTCTGCTGCGGTTCGGCCGCTGCGGCAGCGCTGGCGGCCGGTGCCGCGGCGGCCGCCGCTTCGCCCATGGCGTAAGGATCGACCGGCGGGTCGATCGGGCCCGGCGCATCCAGGTGAGTCGAGTCGATCTCGATCCACTCGCCCGGCGGCTGGCCGTGCGCGAAGGCGGTGCCGCGGATGTCGGTCAGCCCCTCGATCGGCTCACCCACGTGCAGGCGCCGTGCGATCTCGCAGATCTGCCGTTCGCCGTTGCCGTATACCAGCAGATCGGCCTTGGCATCGAGCAGTACCGAGCGCCGCACCTTCTCCGACCAGTAATCAAAATGCGCGATGCGGCGCAGCGAGGCTTCGATGCCGCCAATCACGATGGGTACCGACCGGTAAGCCTCGCGCGCGCGCTGCGCATAGACGATAACCGAGCGGTCCGGCCGCAGACCGCCGCGGCCACCGGGAGTGTAGGCATCGTCACTGCGCACGCGCCGATCGGCGGTATAGCGGTTGACCATCGAATCCATGTTGCCGGCCGTGATGCCGAAGAACAGCCGTGGCGCGCCGAGCGCGCGCAACGGCTCGGCGCTGTGCCAGTCGGGCTGCGCAATGATGCCGACCTTGAGGCCCTGGGCCTCGAGCACACGGCCGATAATGGCCATGCCGAAGCTCGGATGATCCACGTAGGCGTCGCCACTGACGATGATGACGTCGCACTGCGTCCAGCCGAGCGCCTGCATTTGCGCACGCGAAGTGGGCAGGAACGGCGCAGCCGTATGCGCCACCGACGCGATCGGCGTAACAGGCGAACTGGAAGCGGCGGACGACAGCATGCCTCCCCATTATAGAGGTGCTGTCAAGGGCATGCCGTCGGAAGAATTCCCGTAAAATATGGCCCATCATGAGCCGCAGCGCGCATGACGCGATCGTCGTGCGCGGCGCGCGTCAGAACAATCTTCGCAATCTCGATCTCGACCTGCCGTTGAACCAACTGCTGGTCGTCACGGGCGTGTCCGGCTCGGGCAAATCTTCGCTGGTGTTCGATACCCTCTACGCCGAGGGGCAACGGCGCTATGTCGAGACGTTCTCGCCGTACGCGCGGCAGTTCCTCGATCGCATGGACAAGCCCAGGGTCGATCGCATCGAGCATATTCCACCCGCCATTGCGATCGATCAGGTAAATCCGGTGCGGACCTCGCGCTCGACCGTGGGCACGATGACCGAACTCAACGATCACCTGAAGCTGCTGTACGCGCGTGCTGCGCGGCTGTATTGCCGGCACTGCGGCCGGGCGGTACGCCGCGACAACGCGCAGAGCATCGCCGATGAGCTCGAGCAGCGCGCGGCGGAACTGCGCGATGCACTGCTGCTGGTGTGCTTTCCGGTGCCACTGCCGCCGAAGATGAAGCCGGCGGAACTGCGCGCCGAGCTGGCCAAGCTCGGCTACGCACGCTTCCATCGCGAAGAGCCCAAGCTGCTGACCGTCATCCAGGACCGGCTGCGGCTGAGTACCGCCGATCGCAGTCGCCTGGTCGAGGCCCTGGAGGCGGCGCTGCGTTCGGGTCACGGCCGCGTCAGCATTCACGCGCTCGGAACCGATGGCGCCGAGCGCGAGGTAGCACGATTCTCGAGCGACCTGCACTGTGCCGACTGCGATCTGCACTATCAGGATGCCAGCCAGGGTCTGTTTTCCTTCAACTCACCCGTCGGCGCCTGCGATACCTGCCGCGGCTTCGGCCGCGTGATCGGCATCGACTACGGACTGGTCATCCCCGATACCAGCAAGTCGCTGGCGGTCGGCGCCATCCGGCCGTGGCAAACGCCTTCTTATAAGGAGTGCCAGGACGACCTGGTGCGCTTCGCCAAAAAACGAGGCATTCCGCTCGATGTGCCCTGGCGTAGCCTCGACCAGGCGCAACGGGACTGGGTCATCGAGGGCGAAGGCCCGTGGCGCAAGAAGGTCTGGTACGGCGTGCGGCGCTTCTTTGCCTGGCTCGAGAGCCGCGCCTACAAGATGCACATCCGCGTGCTGCTGTCGAAATATCGCAGCTACACGCTTTGTGCGACCTGCCATGGCGCACGTCTCAAGCCGGACGCGCTGCTGTGGCGGCTCGGCGGGCAGAGCGCCGAGGGGCAGCTCGAGCTGCCGGCGCTGGCGCCACCGGGTCTGTCGATCGATGCGATCATGCAGTTGCCGATCGAGCGCTGCCGCGAGTTCTTCGAGCGCCTGACGCTGCCGGCGCCGCTCGACCAGGCGGCGGATCTGCTGCTGGGCGAACTGCGCACGCGCCTGAAGTTTCTGTGTGACGTCGGTCTTGGATACCTGACGCTCGACCGGCAGTCGCGCACGCTCTCGGGCGGCGAGGTGCAGCGCATCAACCTGACCACGGCGCTCGGCACTTCTCTGGTCAACACCCTGTTCGTGCTCGATGAGCCTTCCATCGGGCTGCACGCCCGCGACATGCAACGGGTCGTGTCGGTCATGAAGCGGCTGCGCGATGCGGGCAACACGCTGCTGGTGGTCGAGCACGATCCGCAGATCATGCTCGAGGCCGACCGCATCGTTGACATGGGTCCGGGTGCCGGCGAGCACGGCGGCAACATCGTCTGCTACGGTACGCCTGCCGAAGTGATGTCGCACCCGCACTCCTCCACCGGTGCATGGCTCGCGGGCCGACGCCAGCTGCCGCCGTTACGCAGCGCCCTGAACCAGGCGGGCGGTGGCGCGGCGGCCAATGAGCGGCTGCGGCTCTCCGGCGCGCGCGAACACAATCTCAAACAGCTCGACGTGGATTTTCCGCTGCATCGGCTGGTGTGCCTGACCGGCGTGTCGGGCTCGGGCAAATCCACGCTGGTGCAGAACGTACTGTTCCCGGCCCTGCAGAAAGCGCATGGCAAGCCCAGCGACTCGCCGGGCGCACACGACCGGCTCGAAGGTGCCGAACTGATCGAGGCGGCGGTGCTCATCGATCAGACACCCATCGGGCGCACCACGCGCTCGAATCCAGCCAGCTACGTCGGCGCCTTCGACGAGATCCGCACGCGCTTTGCGGCCGATCCCGAGTCGAAGCTGCGGCGCTACACCGCCGGCACCTTCAGCTTCAATTCCGGCACCGGCCGCTGCCCGGCCTGCGGCGGCAACGGCTTCGAGCACATCGAGATGCAGTTTCTCTCGGACGTGTACCTGCGTTGCGGCCAGTGTGACGGCCGGCGTTTCCGGGCCGAGACGCTGCAGGTGCGGCTGACGGGCGCCAACGGCAAACGCGCCAATATCGCCGAGGTCCTCGACATGACCGCCACCGAGGCGCTGGCGTTCTTCGCCGACGCACCGGCGGTGTGCGCGCGGCTGCAGCCACTGATCGATGTTGGCCTCGACTACGTACGCCTGGGCCAGCCGGTGCCCACGCTCAGCGGCGGCGAAGCGCAACGCCTGAAGCTGGCCGGGCACCTGGCCGAAGCCGCACTGGGTGCGCCAACGCGCCAGCGCGGCCCGGGCAAGAGCAAGGACAAGGGCAAACCCGGAGCGACCCGGGCTGCGGTGAGCAGCGCGCGCGGCAAGCTGCTGATCTTCGACGAGCCCACCACGGGGCTGCACTTCGACGACATCGCGCGCCTGGTGCATGCGTTCGGGCTGTTGCTGCAGGCCGGTCACTCGCTGCTTGTCATCGAACACAACCTCGATGTCATCCGCGCCGCCGACTGGATCGTCGATCTGGGGCCGGAAGGCGGCGAGCGGGGCGGCGAGCTGGTGGCGACCGGAACCCCCGAACAGCTCATGCAGCAGGCGCGCAGCCGGCGCGGCAGCACTCACACCGGGCAGGCCCTGATCGACTAC
>JBAUYT010000182.1:0-25694 GCA_049584935.1 Steroidobacteraceae bacterium | reverse complement strand
GTTTGTAGGTGTCCCGCATAACCTTTCCGGCATGAGCCTTTGCTTCGATAGGGTACTTGTCGGCATCGGGTGCCGGCAGCCCTTCGAATGAATCGGCAACCCACACCGTACGATCGGTCACGCCATGCGCGCGTAGCACGGCCCGCATAAAGATTACGCCACCGCCGCGCCAGACACCCGTCTCGATAAGGGCGCCCGGCACGTCGCGCGCTATCACGTCTTCAATGCAAGCCCGCAAATTGTCGAATCGTGCAATCGGCATCATGGAAACCGCTGGACCGTTGATGTAGTGGTTGATGAACTCGGCGACGAAGCGAAAGTCGTTGTCCTGATTCGCATCAGGTTCACGTTCGAACAGGGTATTTGTCAGTACACGCTTAATGAGCTCGAGATAAAGATCGATAACCCGCTTGTCGTCCATTTGAATTCCTTCGTGCTGGGGCCTATCGGTCAGCGTGATTGTAATGTGACCGGGCGCGCCGAAGTAAGGGTGACCAAACAACCCGTCACGCCTCGATGTCGCTCCTTGCATCGTCGATGCGAGGAGAATTGCTTGGTATTCAAGCAATCATCGCGCAGTGTGCCGTTGTAAACCTCGAGCACACTTGTGCGACAGGGGTGCCCGCTGCTGCAAGCGTTGCGATCCGAAGTGCCGGAAGGCGAACAGCAAACTGGGCCGGAGGAAGCTCATCCGCTAACTTGAAACGGCAAGCTGCTGGCGGTGTAGTCGGCGAGAGGCAAGCGATATTTGACGGTGCCGCGAACGTCCTCGGAAATTCTGGCGAATCCCAACCGGTCGTAATGTTCAGCGACCATGGAATTCTTGGCGGTCGGCAGATAGATTGCAGAGATATAGGGCGCGCGGGCCGCTGCCGCCTGCTCAACGAGCGCGCCGAGCATTGACCATTCGACCTTGCGGCCCAGCACCCGGCAGCTCATCAGCCAGGTCTCAATGTCCCAGCTGCCGTCCGATTGTGTCGCGGCAATTATGATGCCGATGAGCCCGAAGTCGCCGAAGCGGTCTCGGAGCCGTGTTTGAAACGTATGCTTGGACCTGTCCGATTCCAGCGATGCCACTTCCGTTTCGGAATAGCGCCTAGTGGTAAGGTTGAACTGATTCGACTTGTTAATCAGCTGCGCGATGCGTGGGCGATTCGCGGCGTCGAACGGATTATGGCTGATGACCATCTGCAGCGATTGGAGATAGTCACCCAGGTCGCGCGCCTTGGCTTTGACTTCGGCGCGCAATGCATTGGTCGCATAGCTTTCGGCTCGAGTTCGATCCTCGTCGGAATACGACACGGCTTCAAAGTAACCCGCGGCGCAGAGCAAAGCCGGATAGTGCGCTGGGTCGTTGCCGACTTCGGGAACGCCTACCTGAGGCAGAGCGGCGCGCACCTGGGCGCGCTCCGCGGCATTGTCGTCAAGCAGTACCAATGCATCGAGACCGATCTCGAGCGACTTCGCGATGGCCTCGAGATTGCTCGGCTTGTCGAGCCAATTGGCCTGAAAAACTGCGATGTCCGATTCCTTGATGAGCATCTCGGGATGCTGTCGGAATACCAGGCGGGCGGTCTGCTCATCGTTCTTGGAGCACACCGCGAGTATGATTCCGCGTCGCTTAAGATCGAGCGCCAGGCGCTGAATCTCCAAGAAAGCCTCGCCTTCGGCGCTTCCGGGACCGATATTCAGCCCCTCCACGCCGTCATCGCCAACTACTCCGCCCCATAGCGTATTGTCAAGATCCAGGACCAGACATTTGCGGGCCGTACCGCGAATTGCACCAACCAAACGCCCGAGCCAATCCGCATAGAGCGGCACGACGCCTGACGCCATGGGTAGCTTGTAGAGAGTCCAGGCAACTGGATCGTGAAAGCGCGCGGCGCCTACCATATCGCATAGAGCGGACACATCGAGCAGGTAGCAGGCTCGATCGCGCACGAGTTCCGCGATGGACCGGTTCAGGGCGTCCGCGTCGCGCCCGGTGCCCATGACGCGCCGGTCAAAGCTGCCGAAAAGCGGTTGCACCGGCATCGCAATGGTCTGAACGATGATCGGCGCCGACGTGGCGCCCTTCAGGGCATCGATCAGCTCAGTCAGGCGTGTCAATGCGGCCGAAACCCGGTCGCCGGCGCCGGGGGCGGGAGTCGCCAAGCCGTACCATCGATAGTCGAGCATCAGCAATATGGCGTCCGGACTTGCCCGATGCAGCTCCGAATCGCGATCGAAGGCCTGCTGAAACACCTGATCATAGGGTGCAAGCTTCACTTCCAGGGCGATGCGATGTCTTGCGGCAGCCATCGGCAGCGAATCCGCAATCAGCTCGGCGGTTGAATTCGACAGTATGCTCAGCCTGAACGGAATCAACGGCGACAGATCGGTACCGCTCGCCCGCAGACGATTTAGTGCACCGTTGAAGCTGCCGGCGAGCACGGAATCGGCACGATGCATGGCAAGCTTGTGAAGAAGCTCGCCGTATCGCCCGGATTCACCCCGAATCGCTCGCACTTGCTGGCGAAAGTCGGGAGGCGCCGCGGGGAGCCACCCGAGATCCAACGGATCAAAGGCCGACGCCGGACTGGAGACCATTCGGGGAGCAACATGCAATTCAGATGCGGAGGTCCGGTTCATCGTGCGAGCCATGCGGGTCTGTAGTGGTGAGCCTTATCTAATCGTTTCCTGACAGACTGGGTATCTGCTGCAAATCCATAAGCTTTGCGCAGCGGAGCCGTTAGTTGTCGCCGCCCCCCTCGTCATCATGCTGCCGCATTGTGGACACACCGTACGAGTTCGCGCCTGCGGCCGGCTGCGGACGTTTGGCCCTGTAGCAGCCTGCGCCTCGGCCTGAGCCTGGGCCTTCCTGGCCTGTATCGCCGCTGTGGCGAGCTGCGTCGAGTTCGTGGCGAGCGCGACCAGCGTTTTCACATCCACGCCGAGGTGCTGCAGATCGACCCGGAGTTGCGCTCGAAGCTCATGCAGCCGGGTGAGCTCCGGATCCCTGCTGGCCAGCAGCGCGGAGACTCTATTGGCGGCATTGTCGAGGTTGGCGCGACCGGCCAGCAGCATGCGTCGCAATGTGGCGGCCCGGTCCTCGATCTCGGCTCGAACCCGGCCTATCTCGGCGCGATCCTGGTCGCTCTCCTTGGCGTCGTACACAAACTGACTCTCGAGCCGCCTTCGCCAGCTGAGTAATCCGCTGGTATCTGCGTGTGCAAAGCCGGGTACGTTCAGAAACTTGCCTTCCGCGACATCGGCGGCCGTGTCGATGCCGAAGGAGGCGAGGGCAATTTCCTGTGCCGGACCGATGCCACGGATATTGGCACGGCGAATCTCGAAGCGATCCAAATATGTGTGCAGTTGCCACGCGCGCCGACCGCGCTCATAGGCCAGCAACTGAATTTTCTCCTCGGACGCGAGACGCTCGTAGGTGTCCCTGGCGCTCCGCAGCTCCTGCAGCAGCTCTTCGATCGCCGCGACGCCGGTCCTGGTTCGCCAGACATTCAAGGCCGCTAGCCACTTTTGCTCCAGCTCCACGTACTCGCGCTTGAGGTTTTCGAGGAACAAGCGACCCCGCCAGCGGCCCAGCCGGACACGGCTGCTGGGGCGTATGTTGGTGGCAGGCAGTGCCGGTAGCCAGCGAATCGTGGACTGAGGAAAGGCTGCAATCTGTCGCCAGATGGCAGCGAGATTGAACCCGCCGGCCCCTGGGTCAAACGCGTGCAGGGTTCGCTCAGCGGGTGGAATGAATGGGACGAATAGTGTGGCTCCAAGCGCGGCCTCCATGGCACACCATGGGCACTCCTGCGCCCGCGACGGATGCCAATGGAGCTTCTGTACCTCGCATCGAACCAGAGACACCTCGAGGGTGTCGAGCAGGTCGATCCATTGCTGTGCGGACGGTCTGGCATCGACTGTATTGCGACCGAATGCTGTTTCGAATGCGCCAGCGATCTCTTCCGGAAATGCGGACAGCGTGGGCGTGCCCGGAGGCTGCGCCATGCCTACATCCCTCTGCTCGGAGTAGACAAAGCGGAAGTCCCTGATTGATTCATACAGGGACGGTATTTCCCCGCGCCGCACGCTGCCGACGAACGGATGCCGCCCCATGAACAGCAATTGAAAGATGACTATAGCTAGGCCGAAGGCATCGTGATTTGCAGTTCTTGGAATCTTCGCCAGCGATACGCCCTGCAGCTCAGGGGGTGTGTACTCGGGTACGCCGACGCGGCAGAAGAAGGTCTGCTCGCCATCGGTAACCTGAAAACTGTCGGAATCGATCAGCGCGACCGTGGCCGCCTTTGAAATGAGAATACTCGATTGGTTGATATCGCCGATGACGCAGCCGATGGCGTGCACGGAAGCGATCGCCTTGGCGATGTTCTGTGCGGTCCGGACCAGAAAGCGGTAGTCCGCCTGTGGGAAGTGAAGCTTCCTGGAACCTGGCGAATAAAGCTCGTGCAAAGGTTTGTGCCCGAGCGCGTTCCTCATCAGGAAGCCAGTGAACCGTCCCGTCTCGTCGCGCGCGACCGACAGTGGAAAGGCGACCTGGGGCGCCTTGCTGGCCATGCCGCCGCGGATCATGACCTCCACTTTCTGCTCGCGCTCAATCAAATCCGAGACGGTGTAGATCTTGACGGCGTTCGCTTCCTCACGCTCGAGACTGAAGACCTCGCCTTCACCGCCCTTACCGAGGCGAGGGCCGAGGCTAACTCGGCGTTGATCAACGAATATGGCGGGCGTACTCATCGCCGCACCGCCAGAACCAGGGTCTTGTCGTCATCGGAGCGGCTGTTGATGCTGTCACCGCCGAGGAACGAACCGAGCATCCCTGAAAGCTCTATGTCCTTTCCCGACGCTTCGCTGCCGTCGACCGGGGCAATGATGCTATCGAAGAATGGCGCGAACGGCTGGCGCGCACGCAGATCGAGCGCGAGTCTTTCGATGCCGTCCGAGAACACGGAGATCGCGGATATCGGTCGCGGATGGCGGACGATCGAAACATTCGGCGCTGGATCATCGGTGATGAATGCCGTGGACGAGGCGTATTCGCCATGGAACGGCCACGACGGCGCAATCCATTCCTTGGTCTCCAGGTCCCTGAGAACCGCACAGCCATCGCCGACGTGCAGCACGACGGACTCGTGTCCAAGCGATATCAGAAATACCAGTGTCGCGGCGAAATCGCGAGGCTCGAGATTGCGGCGGGAGGCCGCCGCTCCGACCAGTGCGCGCGCCTCCGCGAGCCATTGAGCGAGCAGTTCGTCGGTTGGAAGCGTGTCGGTGGCGGCGAAGTGCCCGCGGACGCGGAGCGTGAGCGCGCGGCAGACCAGCGAGGCGCCCTCGCCACCGAAGGTGGCGCTTCCGGCGCCATCAGACACGACTATGACGATGGGCTTGCTGGGTGTACGAGCCACGAAGCACTTGAACGCGTCCTGCAGTCGCGTGTCTGCTCTCTCGTGCGCCGCGCCGCGGCGACAGGCGGCGGCCCATGTCCAGCCGTCATGCGTCATTCAGCGGTGGCCCAGCCCGACGGCGCCACGGGATTGCTGAGCTGTACTGGCTCGCCAGGGTTAGATTTCGATACCGAGCCGAGCGAGCTCGACAGCCACGCAAACAGGTGACGAAACGCCAGCCCCTTGAGTCGCAACGGCTGCCTGACCGAGATCTCCTTCAGCGTGTCCATATCCGCGCCCTCGACGCCGACTGCGTAGAGCATGAACTCCTTTTTTCGCTCGCCATCATGGATCGCGCGCGCGGCATTGGACCAGGCGTCGGTCGGGCTGCCATCGGTGATCAGGAATATCCAGGGCCGGTAGTAGGAAATGCCGTGTGCCTTGTAGATGTTCTTGCGCGCACGCAGCAGTTCGAGCCCGTGGGTGATCACCTCTCCCATGGGCGTGTCGCCGTTCGCCTGCAGATCTACCGGCGTGAATTGCGACGCCGACGTGAAATCACACTGAACCTGGACCGGCCCGAACGTAAGCATGGCCACCTCGACGCGCTTGGAAGCAAGCGCATCGGCCTTGAGTTCCTCGGAGAAGGCCTGCAGTCCGGAATTCAGCTCATCGATGGCATAGCCGCGCATCGAACCGGAAGTATCCAGCAGTAGCAGACACGCGCATCGAGGCTCCGGATTATCGGCGAACTCTGCGCCGCTGAAAATCACCTGATCGAATGACTTTGGCATTGAGCGATCCTTATTCAATCGAGGAAGACGACCGCGCGGAAGAGCGGGTACAAGCTCGTCTTAAGAGGATACCGGAGTAACTCCGTGTCATTTATTGTCATCACAAAACTCTACTTTTCAATGTGTTATACGCCATTCGAGGAGCGCTTTGGAGCGTATTGAACAACACGTGTCCGAACTGGCATGCGATTCTCGCATCCCCGGTACTGGCCGCTGGCGCTCTCAATCTTTGACATAAGCACTGGCGCCAGACAGTCGATTAGCGCGACGACGCGCTCATCTGTTGCGATGTCTTGAGTCGACCAGAGCTCTGTCGATAGGCGCCGAGTAGACGAGCGCACTAACCGCCTGTGAGAAGGGCGCTACCGGATGCGAGCTGCAGTAGGCATCGAGCCAATACACCGCCTGGTCCAGTTTCGAAGTGCCCAGCACATCGTTAGTCCGCAGCGAGATGGCATTTACGCCCGACAAGTAGCCGCCAAGCCAGTGTATGAATTCCTCACCGTCGACGCTCTGGGGGCCCCGTGCTTCGACATAAGACTGGCAGGGCTTGAATCCAGAGCCGTACCGGGTAACTTCGACAGAATGTGCGCCCGCCGCAGAGGCGGCGGCCATCATCAAGATACCCGTCGCCTGCGCGAACTGCGCCGAGGGACTGTGACGACAGATTGCATCGAGTCGCCCCATCGCCGCGGTGATGTCCGATGGTCCGAGTATGTTATTACGCCGGTTCGATGTGGCATTTACTCCCGAGAAGTAACCAACCAGCCAGTCGATGAACGGCACTACCTCCGCTGAGCTCTCTTGTTGGCGCGCATCCATATAGGTGCCGCACGGTACCAGCCCAATACCGTAGGTCGTGATATCGGCGCTTCTAGCTTCGAATGACATGCCCAGCATTACCAAGCAGACAATCTTGGCTAGCGCGTTCATTAGTTGTCTCCCAGCGGATCGCAGGCCTTTAAGTCAGACCCTCGTTTGAGTCTAGGTGCGGCCGAAAGACCGCGCTGGAACGCTGTTGCGTGCGCTGGCCATACATTGCATCGACCCGGAGCCCCTCGTTATGAAATTGCCGGCGCTGTTTCCCGGCGGCATCTGGTAGCCTGATCAGAGCGAGGGCCTACGTATGACCAGAATATCTGCTGATTTCACCTGGCGTCTGCTCGCCGCCTTCTGGGCGCTGGCCTCCGTCGCTTCGGGGCCCGCGGCTGCCCACTCCCTGTCACAGGGGTTAATCAGGTCGATTCCGATCGAGGGTGTGACCTTGAATGGGCCAATGGCCCTCACAGTGGATCGCTCGGGCGACGTTTTCATCGCCGACACGCTCAACAACGTCATCCGGCAGATCGATCCGAACGGCAAGGTCACGACTGTGGCGGGCGACGGCCGGGCGAAGTACGCCGGCGACGGCGGTCCGGCGAGGCTGGCAAGCCTCAATCATCCCTCCGGCGTCGCGGTCGATGCCAAGGGTAACCTCTACGTCAACGACGAGAACAATTTCGTAGTCCGGAAGGTCGGGACCAACCAGGTCATCAGCACCATCGTGGGAACCGGAAAAGCGGGCTATAGCGGTGACGGCGGACCGGCGATCAAGGCGCAGATCGCCGGCGCGATCGGGCTCACCGTGGATCGGGAGGGTGACCTGTATATCGCCGATACCGGCAATTGTGTGATTCGCAAGGTGAACCGCAAGGGCATCATCACCACCGTGGCGGGAAATGGGGCCGCGGCCTACGGGGGAGATGGCGGCCCCGCACTGCTGGCCAGCCTGCGTTATCCGACGGACGTGGCGCTCGGACCCGACGGCGACCTTTATATCGCCGACTATTTCAGTGCCACGGTTCGAAAAGTGAACGGTGCGCAGTTCATCACCACGGTGGCAGGCAACGGTATCCAGGGCTACTCTGGGGACGCCGGGCCGGCAAGGCAGGCAAGCCTGCACGGTCCGGTCCGCGTGGCACTGGACGCGGGAGGCAACATCTATATCGAGACAGACGGCGATGGCCGTGTCCGGCAGGTCAATACCGACGGCATCATCCACACCATCGCCGGCAACGGCAAGCAGGGGTTTAGCGGAGACGGCGGCCCGGCGGCGTTGGCGAGCCTGCACGGCCCGTATGGCATGGCGATCGACCAGCGAGACACGCTGTACCTCGCCGATACCGGAAACAACCGGGTGCGAGTGATCAGCGGGGTCGCATTTCCGATCAAGGTGCCGTTGTCGAGTGCCGTGCCGGGGCCGAAGCTCGTGGACGACATTGAAATTGGCACATTCAGCAGCGGCAGCGGTATCACCGACTGGTACTTCGAACTGCCTACGGATGCGACCGTCTCGTTTCGTATTGCCAGCGGCGGTACCCCGGACATGCGGCTGTATCGGATAGGTAAGCCGTTCAAGTCGGTCGAGAATCCCAAGACCCTGGCGCTCGAGGCCGGAACGTACTACCTGGAGAGCCATTCTGCTGTGCGCGCGACCGTCGTACCCCAATCCGACGTGACGAACCCGGCTGCACCGCCTCAGTAGATCAGCGGCAGGACTCGCCAGCGCGTGCGGCGCGCATAATGCGCGTAACCGAGATCGCGCGACAGCACGCGCTCCTCCGCCTTGATACGCAGAAGCTCCAGCGCTACAAATACGCCGTAGATTAGGAAGTTGAAGAGCGTGATGTTCTGCAGCAGAAAAGCACCAAAGGACAAAAAATAGCCGGCATAGATCGGGTGCCTCACAATGCGATAAAGTCCACGGCTTTTCACCCCGCGGTTTGCGGCAACCAGCCCAAAGCTATGGTTAAGGCTCAGCAATCCGGTAAGCGATATCGCCATGCCCAGGATCTGGAGCACCAGCAGCGCGACATGATCGTTCACATCGGCAGCAGGGCGGATGAGCATGATCGCGTACGTCCCCAGCAGGGCAATAAGCCAGTCGTATAGTGACCCGTTCGCTTCTTTAGGCATCGGCCTTGTCACCGCAAACACAATAACGCCACCCTCGAACAATGCCACATACAGACTGCTGATGCGGTGCCTCATCAGGAAGTCGGTCAGCATGATGTAGTTGAAGACCACTGCGCTCAGACAGAGCAGAGAATTGCCAAGGAATTCCCAAGCCTTGCGATGGGCGGCAAGGAATCCCTCGGCGCCGCCGCTAGGGGTCCTTGCCGTGACTAAAGGGGCGCTCTGCTCGGGTTCGCTCATCGGGAGGCATCGAGCCGTTCACGGGCCAGCGCGGCGTCCCGATGCGCTTCCGCATAGTAGATAGGCGACAGACGCGCCGCCTGCTCGAAGTAACGGATGGCAACCGCGTTGTCGCCGTTGGCCATAGCCAGCTTTGCCACTACGTCATAAGCAATGGGTGGATCGACTGCGTGCAGCAGACTGTCTATGGCCTGCGGGTATTCGCGACGCTTCGCTTGTATCTGTCCCAGAAGGTTGAGCGCCTCGGGCAGGGTACCGTGCTCCATCGCGGCCCGAAGCGCGAGCTCGGCGTCGCCGTCATCGCCTTTGTCGAACAACACCTGTCCGCGATGGAGAGCTGGCAGAGGCTCTGCCGGAGCCAAGGCCACGGCCTGCTGCAGATGCAGTAATGCCGCCTCAGCATCGCCGTGGTGGCCCTCCGCGACTGCAAGTCCGTCATAGACATGCCAGTCCTTGCTGCCGTCGGCAGCGCTCCTACTGAGCCAGGTCAGCGCCTTGTCCTCGTCATTCTGCTGCAGATAGAGCAGACCCAGATGACCGGCAATAAGAGGATCGTCCGGCTTGACAGCCGCCGCCAACTCGAAGGCCCGAGCGGCCAGCTCCGGATCATCGCGCTTCTCTTCGATCGCTCCCAGCTTGCAGAGGGTGTCGAAGTCCCGCGGCCTGAACGACAGCGCCTGCACGTACATGTAGATCGCCATTTGCGCGTCGCCGCTTTGCCAGGCAGTATCGCCACGCGCAACAGCTTCATCGAAGCTCTTGGTGAGCTTGGACGAGAGGGCTGACTTCTTGTTGCGAGTTTTCGAACCCGCGGAGGTGCTCGTGCTGTCTGCGGAGTCAGTCGCAGCGGCCGTATCGGAACCGGTTTGTGGTTGCGATGAGGAGGGCGGCAGCGCCGCCTCGGACTTCCCAGGTGCAGGGCTCGGGGAGTTTGCACAACCCGCGCAGAGTAGCAGCGCCAGGGACAAAACAAATCCGAACTCAGTAGCTCGCCACACCGGCCGAATGAGTGAGGCAGGACCGGCGCCCTGCGACGATAGGCGGGGTATCAACGACTGCATATGACTACCCTTTCTTAGTGGCCCGTACCAAACACTCTGATCACGCGCACGACCGCAGGGCCGACAGCCACCAGGAAAAAGCTCGGGAAGAAGCAGAGCACCATGGGAAAGATCATCTTGGTTCCGAGCTTGGCGGCCTGCTCCTCGGCCAGTTGCATGCGCTTGTCGCGAAATTCCTCGGAAAAGATGCGCAGGGCGTCCGCAACACTGGTGCCGAAGCGCATGGTCTGGATGAGCAACCCGACCAGACTCCGAATGTCGGTCAGCCCGGTGCGCGTGGCCAGATTGCGCAGGGCGAGCTCGCGCTCCATACCGGCCTGCATCTCCGCGTTCACACGATCGAGCTCTGCCGCGAGTTCGGGATAACTGACATGCAGCTCCATCGCCACGCGCTGCAATCCCGCGCCCAGACCCAGGCCCGACTCGACGCAGACGACCAGCAGATCGAGGGCATCGGGAAAGGCGTGCCTCAGGGCGCGTTGCCGGCGCTCGACCATGCGATTCAAGTAGAAGTTCGGCAGCGTCATTCCGACGAAGG
Source organism: Steroidobacteraceae bacterium (assembly GCA_049584935.1). Lineage (GTDB taxonomy): Bacteria > Pseudomonadota > Gammaproteobacteria > Steroidobacterales > Steroidobacteraceae > FEN-1191. Next base: position 14,713 of record JBAUYT010000182.1, on the reverse strand, counting down.
CCGCCGTCGCGGCAAAGAACAATAGACGCGACGAATCGAGCTTGGGCAGCCAGTTCGACGCGAACATGAATCCGGCAAAGAATGCGACCGCCAAGACTGTTTTGAGGCCGTAGAAAATAGCCGGAGCCTCTGGCGCGTTGAATCCGGCCTTTAGCAGCCGATCCTGCATGGTGCCGAGCTCTTTGTTGCTGGTCGGCATCACGAAGCGCGCGAAGGGCTGAATGGCCGCGGTCACCATCGCTCCCCAGTCCCTGGTGGTTTCCGCGGCGACGGCGCTGACCGCGCCGAGGCGGCGGCGGGCAGGATCGACTGCCCAGCTGATCATGGCCAGCACGCCGCGGGCGAACATGAAAGCGGCTGTGGCGATCAGCAGAATGATGACCAGCCGGCTCTCGAGCACGTTCGCGATGACGATCCAGATTTGAGAAAGAATGCCCATTGCCAGGCCTCCCTATACGTCTATCCGCAGCATCTTGCGGATCCAAAGGGTGCCTAGGAAGGCCAATGTGATCGCGCAAATGATGAGCTTCTTGCCAAGGGGATCTTCCACCAGTATCGGCAGGTACTTCGGTTGTGTCAGGGAGATCGAGGCGAACAGTACCAGCGGAACCAATGCCAATACCCAGACGGACATGCGCCCTTCCGCCGAGAGCGTGCGCACTTTGCGGAAAAATCGGAACCGTCCACGTACCACTTTGACAATCTGCTCCAGGATCTCGGCCAGGTTGCCACCGGTCTCGCGTTGCAGCAGCACGGCGGTGACGAAGCTCATCATCGTGACGCTCGGCACACGATCCAGAAGCGCCAGTAGCGCCCGACGTACGTCGTTACCATAATTGATGTCGGCAAATGTGAGATCGAGTTCCTTTCCAATCGGCGCGTCCATGTCATCCGCGACCAGCTTCAGGGCAGAATTGAACGGATGCCCTGCTCGCAGCGCCCTGCGGACGCCATCGATCGCATCTGGCAGCTGCTCCTCGAGCTTCGCCGAACGCCGATCGCGGTCGAAGCGCAACTTGAGGAACGGCACGGCAGCGCAGACCGCGCCGCCGACTATGGCGGCAAACAGGTACTGCACCAATATGCCCGCCACCAGCGCGCCAGCGATGCCAAGCAGCATCGAGATGATGACGAGCTGGTGTGGCAGCACCGTCCCGCCGGCTTGCTCGATCATTTGCGCCAGAGACTCCATCATGGGCAGGCTCTCGAGCTTGCGCTGCAGTGGCGAAAGCTCGCGCAGGTACTTCTGACGGAGCAGCGAAGATGGATTCTGATCGCCGAGCTCGGCCTCGATGTCGGCAAGGCGTCGCTTCAGAGTCCTGCGATTGCGGGTCTGATCGCCAAAGGCAGGAATCATGAGTCCCTGAACCAGCATGAACACCGACCCGGCGACCAAGAAGAGAAATACAAATACCCCCGCGGACATGCTGCTCTCCCCTGGGCTACTGACGGTACAGCGAGTGCGGCAGATTGATACCGCGAACGCTCAGTCGTTTGTGGAACGAGGGGACCACGCCGGTTGGTACCAGCGCTCCGACGATCGCGCCATGATCGTCGAGACCGGTGCGCCGGAAGGCGAATATTTCCGACATGGTGATTATGTCTCCTTCCATGCCGTTGATCTCCTGCAGGCTGACAAGTCGCCGCTTGCCGTCCTCGCCGCGCTCCACCTGGACGACAGCGTGTATGGCCGAGGCCATTTGGGCGCGAAGTGCCTTAATCGGAAACTGCAACCCGGTCATCGACACCATCGTCTCGATACGCGCGAATGCATCACGTGGACTGTTGGAGTGTACCGTCGTCAGCGAGCCTTCGTGGCCCGTATTCATGGCCTGCAGCATGTCGAGCGCCTCGGCGCCGCGAACCTCGCCGATGACGATGCGGTCGGGCCGCATACGCAGGCTGTTGCGCACCAGGTCGCGCTGGTTGACCTCGCCTCGTCCTTCTATGTTTGGCGGCCGCGTCTCGAGACGCACTACGTGCGGTTGTTGCAGCTGTAGCTCCGCGGAGTCCTCGATCGTCACGATGCGCTCGGATCGAGGAATGAAGCTCGACAGTATATTCAACAGCGTGGTCTTGCCGGCGCCCGTGCCGCCCGAGATCACGAGGTTCATGCGCGCCGCGACCAGGCCGCGCAGTACTTCGGCGACCGCCGGTGTCAGCGTACCGACACTCAGTAGATCTTCGATCGAGAGCAGCTCGACCCCGAACCGTCGGATCGAGAGAATGGGGCCGTCCAGCGCGAGCGGGGGAATGATGGCGTTGACGCGGGAGCCGTCGGCCAGCCGGGCATCGACCATGGGCGAGGATTCATCTACGCGACGTCCCACGGCCGAGACGATCCGGTCGATGATGTTGAGCAGGTGCTGATCGTCGTGGAAATGCACTTCCGTCAACTCCAGTTTGCCACGGCGCTCCACGTACACGTGCTTGGCGCCGTTGACGAGTATGTCGGAGACGGTGTCATCGGCGAGCAGCTGCTCGAGCGGACCGTGACCCAGCACCTCGTCCTCGATACGTCGCACTATGAACTGGCGCTGTCCCATGCTCAGAGGCGCGGCGGCGTCGACGATCAGCCGCATCGAAACCTCGCGTATCTGGGATCGCGCCTTGGACTCCTCCACCGAACTCAGCATCGACAGGTCGAGCACCTGCAGCAGCTTGTCGTGAATCCGCTGCTTCCACTCGAGCTCGAGCGGCGTCAGCGATCGGATCTTGTCGTTACCGGCGGCGATGGCATCGGCTATTCCGGCGCGTTGTTTGAGAGTCGTCGGGTTCACTATTGAGCTCCTGGGGAAATGCGCAGCACACGCCGCAGCAGGCCACTGCGCGGCACACTGTCCTCGCCGGTGAGGGCGAAGGACACCTGGCTGAGACCACGTACCACGGCCGAATTGCGGTCGCCGTCGTACAACGGTACGCCGGAGTCGGCGCTTTCCAGCGCGGTGCGATACTGGCTGGGTATGAGCAACGGCGCGCCGCAGTTGAGGGTGCGTCGAATGTCGTCGATCTCGACCAACGCCTCCTTGGCATAGCGATTGATCACCAGTCGAACCCGATCGGTTGGTACTCCCAACTCGTTCTTCAGTATCTGCAGCAGCCGTACGGCGTTGCGGACGTGCAGCAGCGACTGTTGCATGACCAGAACCACGTGAGTCGACATGCTGAATACTGTGGCGGTGAGGCCGTCGAGCACGTGCGGCAGATCGAAAATGACGTGCTGATGATGCGTGGTGAGCACCTCGATCAGGCGCGCCAGGCGCGCGGTCGAGACGTCCTTCGAAAGAATTGCGGATCCGCCGGCCGAGCACAGCAGCCGCAGTCCACTGCGGTGGCGGGCGGAGAAGCCGGCGAGTGCAAGCTCATCCATGTTTTCGGCCGCGTCCAGGGCCTGCAGCAGCCCGCGATCCGGGTGCAGATCCAAATAGTGTGAAAGCGGTGCGAAGTTGAGGTCCAAGTCCACCAATATCGGCGCGGCGGCACCGGTGCGCTCGGTATCGCCGGCCATGATGCGGGCAATGTTCGCGGCCACGAACGAGGTGCCCGCCCCACCCGCCGCTCCGACGATGGAGTGCACCATGCCCGACACACCGGTTGGCCGCGCTAGCCGCTTGGCTTCGTCGCGCACCCGATGCAGCACTTCGATTAGCTCGTGGGACTGCACTGGCTCGGGCAGGAAGTCCTTCGCGCCGGACCGAATGGCGAGGCGCATGGCCTCAGTATTGCCAGGAGGGCCGACCACGATCAGCAGTGGACGCGATGTACGGCCCCCGGTCGCCCACTCTGAAAGCTCCGTCAGATGCTCAGCATCCAGCCTCAAAATGACGATATCCGGCTGAAGCGCCAGCCCGTGGAGTGGATCTGCATGGCCATTGCTGATAAGGCGGGTATGCACTTCGATACTGCTCTGTCCCTTCAACAGCTCCTGGAGTTCCTGAAGCGCGGATGCAGTGCGGGATGCCAGCAGGACTTTCATCATCTATGCCTCTATGCCTCTATAGTCTCGTCAACCGCAGGGAGTCACGGTAGTGCCCGCAACCCCCAGACTTTCGCGCGGCAGAGTCGTCGCAAAGGCGGGCGAGGAAATCGTGGGATTGATAAACGGAATCGACAACGGGACAAAGTAGCCGACTATCCGTACCTGGACATAGCTGATGGCATTGTAAGCGCCAGTCGGAAATCCATTGGCATCGAGGTATCGCACACGCACGTTGCCGGGATTGAAATTTGGCAGACCGGCAAAGCCCACCGTGGTGAGAATGCTCGGCGAGCCGATGGGACATACGGCCGCCAACCGGGCCGCGCGCCGAGCGCCTTCATGCAGCACGGCGAAGGTGTAGAGCAGCCGGGAGAACTCCAGCGTGGCAAACAACAGTATGAACAGCGTGGCGCCGACCACCGAGAATTCGACGGTAGTTAGACCCTTTTGGCGCCGCTGGTTGGATGAAGTATTCATAGGGGTAGCATGGAGCTGTAGGCGTTGAGACTCAGATCGCCGGTATTGATGGAGCCGGCGGTGTAGAACAATGGGATGACCCCACCGAAGAGGGAATCATAATGATAGGCAATGTTTACCGAGACATTGTTGGCCCCATTGACGCTGACCGCCACATCGGCGGGCGTCAGATTCGTCAGCAGCGGCGCACCGAAGCCGTTGGCATTGCCGTAGACAGCGAGATTCTGGGTCGCAGTGATCAGTGCGCCCGATAGATTCACGACACCAGTGCTGCCCAACAAGGCGTTGCGGGCGAGATAACGATCTGCGCTGCGCGCCGCATCGGCGAGAACGCTCATCTGCAGCAGGATCTCGCCAAACTCGACCACGCAGTAGAACAGGAACAGCAGGATGGGGGCGCCGATGACGAATTCCACCATGGCGACACCGTGCTGGCGGGCGACGCTCTGCGGGCGCCGCTGTGATCTGGTTCGCGACAGTCTGCACGAGCTCATGACTGGTCACTTCCTGGAATGTGATAGAGCTGGATGGTGTATGGACCCGGGCCGTTGTTCGGCACCGGTCCTGGATTGCCATTGACCTCGCAGCTATTGACGACCTCGCTGAATACCTGACCCGTGGTCGCATCCACGTCCTGCAGCATGAACATGCAGGCCAGCCCGATTACAGGCAACCTGCTGGTCCCCGGTGCGGCGGTCGCACAATCGACCACCGGGACCGCGAGCACGCGGCGATCGACGACGCCGTTGCCCCCCGGCGCCGGCGGATTGGTGTAATTCCCACTCTGCACGGCTGGCAGATACATGTTCTCGTAGCTGAAGGGGTAGGTAGCGCCGCTGCCGGCGTCGCCGGCGCCGTCGGTGACGGTCGCGCAGACGGGAGTGCCGCTGCACTGCAGCCGCTCCGGGCTGGCGGGTGCGGGCTGAGTGGTTACGGCATCAGGCGGATAGGGGTTACCGTTGAAACGACTATCGAGGCCGCCCGCAATGGTAGCTGGTGCGGTGCCGGTCTGCCCCTGATCGTTATTGCCGATCGTGCTGCACTGACTGAAGGCGCCGGCATAATCCTGATTCTGGGAATAGGCTCCCGAGGATTGTTGCAGGAAGTAGCCGACGCCCGCCGCCGCAGGCAGCGTTCCGTTCCAAAGCTGCAACGCTGTGATCTGACCAGTCGTATAGCCGTTTTGCGGGGCACCAGGGGTGCCGCACACCATCATCGGTGCAAGGTTGCAGGCATTCGTCAAGGTCGCGCTTGGACCTGCAATGGCGCTGGCCGTGAGCGGGAATATATTGAATCCGAGCACCGTGCTCAGAGTCGCCGGCACACTGAATCCGGTCGCGGTAACCTGAGCGTACAGCGGCGGATTGGTCCCGGCGATGAAGGGCTGCAACGTATTCGAGTACTGGACGACGATGTTACCTGGGGCATTCGACAGATCCCCCATGCCCTGCAGTGCGATGTTGTTGCCGAAGGTATTGTTGGCCGCAGCGGTTGCCGCCGCCTGGGAGCTGGTGGTGTCGAGGACTTTGGCGGCAGACAGCGATGCGGCGTCTACCGCTGCCTGCAATCGGGATTTGTCGCCCACAAGTCGACCGATGTCGAGGGCGAGACCTGCCAGGGCGAGCAGTCCAAGCATCGCTATAGCGATGACTACCAACGTAATCCCGCGCTGTCTGCCCCGGCCGCGCATCACTGACTCCCGCCACCGCTGCCGCTAGCGGTGCCCGAGCTGCCGCTGCTGCCACCACCGCCACCGCCCGATGGCGACATATTGGCTTGACCCGCGCTCTGTATCGTGGCGCGGTTTGCGGTGTCTTTCCGCATTTCCTGTAAGGTCTTGTTGGCGTAGTCCGGGTCGGTGCCCTGGAGCACGCGATCGCCCTGGCCCGTATTGCGGGTCGATATGTCGAAGGTCTGCTCACGGACCATCTGCTCATAGGCGTTGCCGTAGTTCTGGTTGACGTTGCTAGTCGTGCAGCCCCCGAGCAGCATCAGGGGTGCCAGAACGAAAAACATGGCGTCCTTCATTTTTGATGTCCTCAATTCGTAGTGGGCGAGGGAGTTTTAGTGCTCCCCTCCATGTGGCCCCAGAGGTAGTAGTCCAGCTTGCTGGGTTCGACGAAACTGTCGGTGGGAAGCTTGATCCTGCTCTTCGGCAATGGCTTTGCGAGATGTGGCGTCACCGTGATCACCAGCTCGGTGTCGCCCTTCTGATAGTTCTGGCTGCGGAACAGGGCGCCAAGCACCGGTAGATCGCCGAGGCCCGGGAACTTGTTGATCGATTGTGCCAGGCTGTCATTGAGCAGCCCGGCAAGCCCGATCGTCTGTCCATCAGCCAGCTCCACTGTACCGCTGGCACTGCGAGTGGTCAGGGACGGGATCACCAGCACGGAGTTGGTAGTCGTGGCCGATATTCCAAGAGAAGTAGTTGAGACTAGCTGACTGACGCTGATGGTGAGCTTGAGATTGATGCGTCCGTTCTCGAGCACCACCGGAATGAATTCCAGTTCCACACCGTAGTCCTTGTACTCGATGGAGACCTGTCCCAGAGAGCTCTGAATCGGTATCGGGAATTCACCCCCCGACAGGAACTTCGCTTCCTGGCCCGTCAATGTCGTCAGGGTCGGCTCGGCCAGGATTTTTGCGAGTCCCTGGTTCAGCGCGGCGTCGAGAGCGAGATTGAACATGAAATTATTGTCCAGGAAGCTGGCAAACAGCCCCTGGTTCGCAATCGACATAGGGTTCGGCAGAAACTCGCTGACCGGAGGCCCCCAGCGAGTCAGGTTGCCGGCGGCGTTCGAGCTGGTGAACACTGGAACCAGGTCGCCATTCGGGTTGACATAGGCCGGCATTGTCGCGCCGCCATTCACGCCGCCGAAGTTCCACTGGCCGCCGTTCTTGAAGGCATTGAACTGGGCGTTGAGACTGCGGACCTCGGTACGCTGCATCTCCGAGACCTTCACCTCAAGCATGACCTGCTGTACGCCGCCGATCTGCATCAGGTTGATGACCTCTCCGACATCGTTCATCTTGTCGCCTTCTCTCCTCGTGCCCGGACCCTCCTGCTTAAACTGTTCCGCTTTTACCGCGGTCTGCACCTGTACCAGGTATTTTTGGGCGATGCGAATCGCGGCATTCATCTTCTCGGTATCGCTCACGTGACCGGAGAGCACGATCGAGCGCTGGGCGGATCGCACCTCGATCGCCTCGCCCGGCAGGAGTTCAGCAAGCTTATGCTTCAGTTCCTCGAGGTCATGCTGTACTTGTACATTGATCATGCCGACCAGATGATTATCTTTGTCCCAGAGCAACACGTTGGTAGTGCCGATATCCTTACCGAGCACGTACAGCTGGCTGGGGGAGATCACTACGATGTCCGCAATGTCGGGGCTGCCGATGGAAATGCGACTTGCGGATCCTGTGACCGTGATGATCTGCGACTTGTACAGGGGTACCGTCAGATCGGTCGCGTAGCCGCCGCCCACCGTCGGAGGCGGCGGTATCTCGTGCTGCAGCGAGATCGGCGCCAGTGGAGCCGCTAGCCCCATCGCGGTGCCGAATGCCAGGCTCAGCGCGCAGAACGCGGTCAGCCCGTCCTTACACAATTGCATCTTGCTGTTCTCCCTGTGGTCGAGTGCCGGTTTGCGGATACTTATTCGCTATTTCTATTTCTCTGGATCCGGCTGGCCCGCATTCTGGGCAGTGTGCCTGATCTCCGTGCCGCGAATCATGGTGATCTGGGCCACGGGCGCGCGCGGCTCTGGCGGCCCCTTAGCCTTGGCGACTTTCACGGGCGGCTCAGGCTCGGGAGGCAGCTGGGTGCGCGTATCGGTCTGATCCAATGGGTTGCGCAATGTGAGCTGGATCAGTCCGGCGGTCTTACCCTTGATGAGCAGCTCCGCATCGGACGGAGAGACTTCCAGTGTGACCGCGTGCACGACGACTGGCTGGTTGTTGTCGTTGGAAGCCGTCTGATCGACCGCCAGCACCTTGACGTTGCTCAGGATCGTGGTCGCATGCACGACGTAACTGCCGGGATCGACTTTGGATTGGATCACGTCGACGCGATTGCCGGGGAGCAGAAAGCCCGCCACGCCGACCACATCGTCGACCCGCACCGTGACGGCCCGCATGTCTTTGTCGACCGCGGAAGCGAGCGCGCTGCCTTCGCCCGCATCGGTCAGCCGCGGCGCCAGCAGGATCTCGCCGGCAATGACGCCGCTCGATGTCACCTTGCCGATCACGTCGGTGTAGTTGTGAAAGGCTCCCTTGGGAGATTTGCCCGGCAGCACATCGATCATGGCCAGCTGACGCTGCTCGATCTTGGTCCCGAGCGGTAGATCCATGGCAGCTGTGACGTCCTCCTCGCGCACCGGCGTACCTTTGGCCGAGGCGCGCATGAATACGTTATTCGCTACCACCGCGGCGAAGAACGCCAGAATCAGTGATATCACCACCATTATTGGACCGCGACGGCGTGCCATAAATCTTACCTCGGTTGAAAAAAGTTGCTGTCCCATGCCCAGGTCAGCAGTTCGTTATCGATGCGGAGCTCTTTCTCTTCGTAACGCAATCTATCCACAACCATTCGCAACAGATCTCTCGGATGCACGGGCAGAAGGTCGACACCGCGTCGCTGGTGCAGCTCCTCGATGACGAAATCCACGAGCGCGCGATCGTAAGGCAGGCCGAGGGCGGTGCAGTTTTGCTGCCATATCTCGTGGTAGGCATCGGCCGATATCGGCCCGAAGCCAATCTTGTAGCCCAAGCGTCTTCGAAGTGCGTCGTCGGTCAGCATCTCCGGTGCCAGGTTGGTCGAGAACACCAATACCACGTCGAACGGAATCGAGAAGTAGGCGCCGCCTCCGATCGAGAAATGATCGACGCGCTCCTCCATCGGCACGATCCAGCGATTCAATATCTGCTCCGCCGTAGAGCGCTGCCTGCCGAGATCGTCGATAATCAGCATGCCGTTGTTGGCCTTCATCTGCAGAGGCGCCAGCAACTCCTGCGTCGATGCTCGCAGCTCCACATCGAGCATGGAACTCTCAAGCTCGCCGCCGACGTGAATTACCGGACGCCGGCAGCAGACGTAGCGACGATCGATGCCGGCATTCAACATCAGCGGAGAGACCGTGTCGGTCGGATCGATCCTGTCGTGAAGTACAGGATCGAACACGCGCAGCACCGAGGTGCCCACCAACAGCGCGTGCGGAATCAAGACCGCGCTCGGGGCCGCGCGCTGCAGGCGATTGGCAATGAGGGTCTTGCCGGTGCCCGCCGGCCCGTAGAGAAACAGCGCACGTCCGGAATTGAGGGCGGCGCCGAGCCGATCGCGCAGTGCATCTGTGACGACGACGTCGCCAAGCGCCTCGCGCATGATGCTGCGATTGATCCGGCGATCATGGGCGGACTGAGCGGTGACGAGGCGCGCGTAATCCTCCAGTCGTACCGGGGCGGGACCGACATAACCATCGCGATGCAGGGAGTTCAACGCCGCTTGGCGGCCACGATCCGTGAGGTTGTAGAACAGCTCGGTCTCCGCGGCACTGCCTGGCCGGACTTCGATGCGCGCTTCCTTGCGAAGGAACGACAGTACCTCCATAAGCACACTGCCGGGAATCGCAAGCCGGTCGGCCAGTACGCTGAGGCTTAGGACCCCGGAACGAAGCAGCAGCTTCGACGCCAGATCCCCGAGCAGGTCGGCACTGAGGCCGGTGGCGGCGAGTGTGCCCGGGCGCGGAACCAGCGCGGCCACCGCCCGTGACAGCACCATGCCCGACGGCGGTGGCATTTCCGAGACCTCGGCCTTGCTGATGGCCGTCGCCTTCACGTCGGAGCTCCGGACAGGTAGGCGATGGTGGACTGCACATCCCCACGCTGCATCGCGGCGGCCAGCCCTCCCATCGAGATCGCAATTGCATAGGGAAACCGCTCACGGCGCATCTGGTATGCCCGCGCGCCGGCGCTATACAGGCGCAACATCAACGGCACACCGGCGGGCAGGGCGGCAGCGCGCACAGATTCGATTAGAACGTACCCGATGGCCAGCACAGCGCCGAAGAGCAGTGTGCAGACGCCGGCTATGAGGGCCCAATGCGGCCCCAGCAGCGAACCGAGTGCGGCGAGCAGTTTCACATCCCCCGCACCCATGCCGCGGAGCAGATAAAACGGCAGCAGCATACCGAGACCGATGAGGGCTCCGAGAAGCGCATCGCCAAATCCACGCCACCCGTAAAATCCCAGGCCCACCGCCAGGCCGAGACAGAGCACGGACCCGGTGAGTCGGTTCGGAATTCGGTGGGTCAGGAGATCCGCGCGAACGGCCCAGCTACCGGCTCCAAGCAAGACCGCAAATCTAAGTAGCGCGGTGACCGGCATGGCTGTCACCGCCGGACATAGGTCGAGCGTGCGGCGATTCGCCGGAGGGACGGCCGAAATGAGGCAATCACCTTCGCCGCGGGCGACGCACGTCTCAGACACTCGAAAATATTCGCTTGCATCTCTGCCATCCCAGTAAATAGGGGCGCTCGCGGAGGCACTTGGTGGGCCAGCAGGCCTCACGCTCCACCTCAGGTTCCGTCTGGCCGATGCCAGACGAGTCCGAACTCAGTGGTGACGTGAGAGCCTGCATGTCCCTTTGCTCTTGATCTTCTTTGGTAGTAAGCGAGAACAGGAATGTGAAGACCTAGATTTTCTCAGCGGTCAGGACCCGCCGCCCCCTCCACCTACCGCGGCCGCCAGTGCCGTGATCTTGGCGGTTACGTTGGTTCCCAGAGTGGTGAACGCGCCAACGGCCGCCAGCGTGACCAGGCTTCCCGCTACCGCGTACTCCACCATCGTCAGACCTTCCTCATCTCGCAGGAACGCGAGTACAAACTTGCGCATATGTATTCACCCTAGCTGTTGTCAATTGCCGGTAAACTGTTTGCTTCGAAGCAATGCCGCTGCGGCTGGCAATGATCCCGCGACGACAGCCGCAGTCTAGGCATGGCGGAGGAAGCGATGCTGGACTCCGATTGCTATCGTCTGGCCGTTTTTTGCGGCTCTAGCCGCGCGCGAGAAAGCACCTGACATAACGAAGCTAGGTGTTTGGCAAACACGGCGGTTCGGGAACAGGCTCTCTGCGCTCAGCAAGCGGACCAACCGTCTCCGCAGCAGCTACAGATTCCACCCGGAAGGCGTGTTCGTCTCGGGCTCCCGAACTGGGCCGGCAGGTCAATGAACTTCTGGTAGTCGGTGAGGAGGGGGCTGCTGCTCGTTCTGCGGCGGCTTACGCAGTAGCCGGTCCCAGTTCTGTGTGCATCGAGCGGCTTACCCGCCAGCCAACGATCCTGCGGGCGAATACATCAATGACAAGAGCCGCGTAGACGAACCCACCCCAGGTGGCTGTGAAATCCCCGATCCACAGCTGGTTCGGTTGTCTGGCCAGAAACTGCCGCTGTACGCGATCGAGCGGTCTCTCGGCGAGCTTTGCCGGAATCGTCGTGCGCTTCTTAGGCCCGCGGATCACGCCACACAGTCCTTCCCGGCGCATCAGACGCTCCACCGTGCAGCGAGCAACCCGGATCTGCTCTCGGTTCGGCTGTCGCCAGATATTGCGAGTCCCGTCCGGTACTCGTAGTAGCCGGACGAGGAAAAATGCAACTACTCGCAGATTGGCTCGACCCCGTACTCGTCCCGATGCGTGTCGATGAACGCAAACATCATTTGCCGCCGCGGTAGAGCTCCGCCTGGGCAAAAAAAACCGACGCCTGCGCAGGATCTCGTTGGCACGCGTGAGCTCAAGGTTCTCGCGCTCCAGGGCCTTGAGTCGCTCGCGCTAGTTGCTGGTCAATCCGTCACGCTTCCCGCTGCCGCGTTCGGCTCGCCGGACTCACTTGAGCGTCTCAGCTGTGCAGCCGATCTATCGCCCCGATCGCCGCCCACTGCGAGCCATGTGGCCTTGGCTGTCGAACACCAAGCGCACTGCCCGCTCCCTCACCTCTATCGGATACCGTGTCTGTGTCGTTCCCATTGCTCCATCCTCTCAACGAATGGAGCCTCCCGGAAAGCCGGGGTCAAGCTGACGGCAGCGGCAACAGGGCGCCCGATGCGGTGCTTTCGGCTATAACAGGTACTCACGGGTCAACTGCGCGCACCGCCTGCATCACAGTACACCCAGCGATGCCGTGAGGCCTGCTGGAGCGGATTGTTAGTCGCCCCGTCTCGAATGTATGCGATCGGCAGACGGTGCTATTTAGCCACCTTTGCCGCCACCGCCGGCTACTGCGGTCGCCAGGTCAGTGATCTTGGTGGTAACGTTGGTTCCCAGAGTGGTGAACGCCCCAACGGCCGCCAGCGTGACCAAGCTGCCCGCTACCGCGTACTCCACCATCGTCAGTCCATCCTCGTCTCGCATGAAGTCCATTATGAATTTGCGCATACTCGTTCACCCTATTTCTGAAGTTGATTCATTACCGCGAAGCCTCTCTTCCTGGCGATGCTGCGCGAGCTGCATTGCTCAGGGGATGGATGAATATATACGCGTCCTCTTGATCTGCGCTGGAATTGGCTTGACGCGTACCGGCCATTCTATGCCGCCGAACTTGAGCATTTACATAATGTGCAGTGATTAAGTCACGCTGGCAGCGAAGAACTGACCTTACGTAAATGGCCATAAATTGCACTTGACCGGAAGATTTTTGATCCAATTCGAAACAGGCGGCGTGCTAGAATTTCGCCTTCACAGACTCGCAAAGAAGTCAGGATAGGGAAGTGTCGTTATGGAGAGACCGCGCCTGCTGTGGGTGCGATCCCACGAGGGCTGTGAAAGCAAGCTCGCGCGAGAGATCGCAGACCAATATTTCGCTGTGACTGATGCGCCGAGCGCCCGCTCGGTAACGCAGTCCTCGCATCGTTGCACGCCGCATGTGCTCTGTTGGGAATTCGAGGACGCGCAGGCATCTCAGTTGCGCCTCATGCGCGATTTCAAGGCGGCCAACCCGTCGCTGCCGGTGCTGATGCTTACCACTCAGCATTCGGAGGCGCTCGCGGTGTGGGCATTTCGCGCGCGCGCCTGGAACTATCTTGTCAAGCCGGTGGCGGCCAATGAGCTGCGGGCCAACTTCCGCACGCTCGCGGAGATGGTAGCCGACATCAGAGAGCCTGCACGTGCAGTGCGCTTCGTCGGCGCGCTGCTGCCGGATGACGCCGATGCCGAGGCGGAGCCTCGCCGTGTGCGGTGCGTAAAGCCGGCGATCGAGCAGGTAGAAAAGCATTTCGCCGAAAAACTGCGCCAGGCGACCGTCGCCGCGAATTGCGGCATGAACAGCTGCCGGTTCAGTCGCGCCTTCAAGTCGGCGTACGGTATTACCTTCAGCGAGTATCTGATGCGTTTTCGTATTGCGCGTGCCTGCCGGCTGCTGCGGCAGGGTTCGCATACCGCGACTAGCGCCGGTCTTGCGGTCGGATTCGAGGATCCGTCGCATTTCGCACGTGCCTTCCGCAAACTTTTGCATACGTCGCCGTCGGCGTATCAACGCGATAAGCCTCCGCTACGGCCACTGTTCGAGCGCCGTCGGCGTGCGCGCACGAATAATAAGGCGGCTCGAGGGTCGAAGTTCGGAGCAGTGCCGGCGATGGTGCTCCAAGCACACGGACTGGAGCGAGACTCGAGGATGCAGCTTCACGACGGCACCATCAGCTAGGCGGCTGAGCCAGCGGCCAGGGGATTGCCACTTGGAGGTCGCGATGGTCGGTGCGACGCCTGCCCGCTCTCATTCCAAGATATTTCAGGTACTGGGGCTCAAGTTCTGCCCGGAACCAGGACAGAAGCCGGCCAACTCTGTTATACTGTCACGGATCGTTGAGTCCTCAAACTCAGGCTAAAAGCACAGCTTCACGGGCGCTTTGGCTGAGCAAGTCGCCAAAGATCGTTTTTACAGGCCTATGGTTTGACGGCTCGAGTTCGAAATTTCCCCTGCGTGATTCCGCTACTGTGCCTGCCGAAGCAAAGGCCGCTTCATCCCTTCAACAATGCCCAAAAGACAGTAGAGAGTATTGAATCATGGCGAAGATTTACGTTGGTAACCTGCCCTTCTCGGCCACCGAGGCTGAGATCCGCACCCTGTTCTCGCAGCACGGCACGGTCGAATCGGTTTCGCTGCCGACCGATCGTGAAACCGGTCGTCCCCGGGGCTTCGGGTTCGTGGAAATGAGTCAGGCGGACGCATCCCGTGCTATTCAGGCCCTCAACGGCCAGGATCTCGGCGGTCG
>JBAUYT010000181.1:0-5745 GCA_049584935.1 Steroidobacteraceae bacterium | reverse complement strand
ACCCAAGGCGCCGCGTCTGCGCGTGACAGAGCGCCGCGGCCAGTGCGTCGGCGGCGTCGGCGGCCAGCGCACTGCGCAGCTGCAGCAGCGTGCAGACCATGTGCGCCACCTGCGGCTTGGCGGCCGCGCCGTAGCCGGTGACCGCCATCTTGATGGCCCGCGGGGCATACTCGAACACCCCGGCGCCGCTTGAGGCGGCAGCGCACAGCGCCACGCCGCGCGCCTGCCCCAGCTTGAGTGCACTGTCGGGATTGCGGTGCAGGAACACGCGCTCGATCGCGATCATGTCCGGACGATGCTCACTGACCAGGGCGTGTATCTGGGCGTAGATGCGCTGCAGCCGCAGCACCATTGCGTGACCCGCCACGTCAATGCAGCCGCTGGCCACGTGGCGCTCACCGCTCGAGAGACAGTCGATGATGCCGTAGCCGGTGCGCTGCGAGCCCGGATCGATGCCGAGTACGCGGCAGTCAGACACTGTGAGTGCGACCGATTCGACGCCGTCGTGCGGCCGGAAGGCGCGCCAGGATCGACTCGAATATCTCGCCATGAATCGATACCCTCAAACGCACTTGCCGATACCGGCCATACCCTGAATGATAGCCGGAAGACACGGGCCTCACAGCATGGAAACCCTCAAGTCGGCAGCGCCCGAAATAACCACGAAGCTCGATGCCGCGCGCGCCGCGCTGCTGCAACTCGGTACCGGGGATGCCGCACTTGCGGGCAGCGTCGAGGCCGCGGAGCTGGTCGCCACACTGACGCAGGACGTCGATCTGACGCTGGCCACCGCGCTCCACTGGGCGCGCCAGCACGGACTGGCGCGCGAGCCGGCCGCGGACGAATCGCGGCTGCCGGCGGCCGCGCTGCAGCTCGCCATCAGTCTGGCGAAATTGGGTGAGCTGAGCCTGCCGGCCGATTGGTCCATGACGCACCGGCTCGACAGCCAGCAGGCTGAGACCCTGCGCAAGATGCTGCTGGCGGTGGCGGACGATCCGCGGCTGATCGTGGCGCGGCTGGCGGAGCAACTGGTGAAGCTGCGGCACGCGCGTGAGCTGGCGGCCGAACAGCGCCAGCGCCTGGCGCTGGAAACCCGGGAAATCCTGGCGCCGCTGGCGAACCGGCTGGGTGTCTGGAATCTCAAGTGGGAACTGGAGGATCTGTCGTTCCGCTACCTCGAGCCCGAGGAGTACCACCACATCGCGCGGGCGCTGGCCGAGCGCCGCGTCGATCGGGAGCACTACATCACCGAGGTCTGCGCGCTGCTCAGACGCGAGCTGCGGGAGGCGGGAGTGGCCGCCGCGGTCCACGGCAGACCCAAGCACATCTACAGCATCGCCCGGAAAATGCGGCGCAAGCATGTAGGATTCGAAGCCCTGTTTGACGTGCGCGCGGTACGCATCGTGGTCGACTCGATTGCCGATTGCTATGCGGCGCTCGGCGTCGTGCATGGCCTGTGGCACTACATCCCGGGCGAGTTCGACGATTACATCGCCACTCCGAAAGACAATGAATACCGCTCCATCCACACCGCCGTGACCGGACCGCACGAAAAGTCGCTGGAGGTACAGATTCGCTCACGTGACATGGACGAGCAGGCCGAACTCGGCGTGGCAGCCCACTGGCGCTACAAGGAGGGTGGCGGCCGCGATACCGGCTACGACCGCAAGATCGAATGGGTGCGTCGGGTGCTCGATCCGGCACAGCACCCCGAAGCCGATGCCGATCCAATCGAGCAGCTCAAGAACGAACTGTTCGCCGACCGGATCTACGCCATGACGCCGCGCGGCCAGGTGGTGGATCTGCCGCGCGGATCGACCCCGCTGGATTTCGCCTACCACGTGCACACGGATCTCGGCCACCGCTGTCGCGGCGCAAAGGTAAACGGCCGCATCGTGCCGCTGAATCAGGCGCTCGCCAATGGTCAGGTAGTGGAGATCATCACCGGCAAGCAGGCCGCGCCCAGCCGTGACTGGCTCTCCCCCGAACAGGGATTCCTGGCCTCGTCCCGCAGCCGCGCCAAGGTGCGCGCCTGGTTCCGGCGCGCCGACCAGTCCGATCACCGCAGCAGCGGCCGTGAGAGCCTGGAACGAGAGCTGAAGCGCGCCGGCGCAGGACCTGAGCTGGTGGCGCCGCTGGTGCGCGAACTCAAGGCCGAAAGTGCCGATGATCTGCATCGGTTGATCGGCGAAGGCGAAATCGGAGCCGCCGCCCTGGCGCAGGCAATCGCCAGGCTGCGCACACCGCCGCCGCAGCCGCTGCTACCGGCGCGCACGCGGCGACCACAGCGCGCCGGGCGCTCCCCGGTCGAAATCGAGGGCGTGGGCGATCTGCCGATTACGATGGCACGCTGCTGCAGTCCGGTGCCACCCGACGCGATCGCGGGCTACGTCACGCTCGGCCGTGGCGTGACCATTCATCAGGCGCGCTGTGCGAGCCTGCTGCGCATGCGGCAGGTCAAGCCAGAGCGGGTATTGAAGGTCGAATGGGCGTTGGCGGCCGACAGCGTCATGCCGGTGCGTATTCGCGTGCAGGCGTTCGATCGTCGCGGCCTGCTACGCGATGTGTCCGACGTCATGGCGGTGGAGAAGCTCAGCATCGACGGCGTCAATTCCGATACCGACCCGCAGGATCGCCTGGCCACCATTGTCATGCGCACCGCGGTACGCGACCATTCGCAGCTCAACCGGGTGCTGCAGCGCCTGAGTGCCGTACCCAACGTGCTGCGGGCGGAACGCCTGCCGTAACTGGCTATCCACGGGAGACACCGAATGATCGTGTTCGTCACCGGCGCGACCGCCGGATTCGGCGCCGCCATCGCGCGCCGCTTTGCAGCCGAGGGGCACCGCATCATCGCCGCCGGGCGCCGCAGCGAGCGGCTCGAGGCACTGACCGCCGAATGTGGCGCGGAGCGTATCCATGCCGTCACCCTCGACGTGCGCCAGCGGGCGCGGGTGGCTGCGGCCGTAGCCGCACTGCCGGAGGACCTGGCCGCCATCGATCTGCTGGTCAACAACGCCGGGCTTGCGCTCGGACTCGAGCCGGCGCAGCGCGCCGATCCGGAGGACTGGGAGCAGATGGTCGATACCAACGTCAAGGGGCTCATGTACGTCACGCGGGCGGTGCTGCCAGGCATGGTCGAGCGGCGCCGCGGCCACATCATCAATCTGGGCTCGATCGCCGGAACCTATCCCTATCCGGGCGGAAACGTCTACGGCGCCAGCAAGGCGTTCGTGCGGCAGTTCTCCCTCAACCTGCGCGCCGATCTGTTCGGTACGCCGGTGCGCGTCACCAATATCGAGCCGGGCCTGGTGGGCGGTACGGAGTTTTCCAGCGTGCGCTTCGGCGGCGACGCCGCCCGCGCTGCCAAGCTGTATGACGGGGCCAATGCGCTCACGCCAGAGGACGTGGCCGAGGCGGTGCACTGGGCCGCCTGCCTGCCCGCGCACATCAATATCAACGCCATCGAGATAATGCCGGTCACGCAGGCGTTCGGGCCCCTGCCGGTGCACCGCACGCCGCCGGGCGGCTGATCAGCGGTTGATGTTGTCGATGGCGCGTTTGTCGGCGGCCAGCGCCGCTTCGTGCAGCGCTTCGGCCAGGGTCGGATGGGCGTGGATAGTGCGCTGCAGATCCTCGGTGCTGGCGTCGAACTCCATCGCCAGAGTAGCTTCCGCGATCAGCTCGCCTGCCAGCGGACCAATGATGTGGACGCCGAGGATGGTGTCGCTGTCGCGGGCCGCCAATATCTTGGCAAAGCCGGCCGTGGCCTGCATGGCACGCGCCCGGCCGCTGGCGGCAAACGGAAACACGCCACTCTTGTAGATGACGCCGGCAGTCTTGAGCTGCTCCTCGGTCCTGCCGACCCAGGCAATCTCCGGCGCGGTATAGATCACCGAGGGGATCACATCGTAGTTGACATGCGCGTAACGGCCGGCAATCCGGTCTGCCACGGCGATACCCTCTTCCTTGCCCTTGTGCGCCAGCATCGGGCCGCGCACGCAATCGCCGATGGCCCAGACACCCTCGACTGCCGTGGCACAGTGCTCATCGACCTGTATGAAGCCACGTGCATCCAGAAGGACGCCGCAGTCCGGCGCCAGCAGGTTGACCGTATAGGGACGGCGCCCCACAGCCACGACCACCTGGTCGGCCTCGACGCTGTGCGTGCTGCCCGCGGCATCGGTGTACTGGACATTGACCGCGTCGTCCTGGAGCTTGGCTGCGCTGACTCGCGCGCCGAGCCGGATGTCCAGCCCCTGCTTCCTGAACTGCCGCTGGGCCTCGAGCGCGAGCTGCTGGTCGGCAACGGCGAGAAAATTCTCGAGCGCCTCGAGCACGATCACCTGTGAGCCGAGGCGGCGCCAGACGCTGCCGAGCTCGAGCCCGATGACTCCAGCACCGATGACGATCAGCCGCTTCGGCACCGCGGACAGTTCCAGAGCGTCCCAGGAATCGAGGATGCGGCGGCCGTCGAACGGCAGCGGCTTGATCTCGGTGGGTATCGAACCGCTGGCGAGTACCACGTGCCGGGCCGCGATTTCGCCGCGACTACCATCGGCGGCGGTCACCCCGACGCGCCGACCCGGCAGCAGGCGCGCAGCACCGTGGATGGCCGCTACACCGGCCGCCTTCAACAACGATGCCACCCCGCCGGTCATGGTGCCGACGATGCCGGCACGGCGCTTCTGCATGGCGCCCAGGTCGAGCGTCAGGCCGCCCGTCTCGATGCCGTGCACGGCGAACTCCGAGCGCGCGCGTTCATAGAGCTCGGACGATTCGAGCAACGCCTTGGACGGAATGCAGCCCGCATTGAGGCAGGTGCCGCCGAACGCGGCTTTGCCGTCGCGATTCTTCCAGGCATCGACGCAGGTGACCTTGAGGCCGTTCTGCGCGGCGCGAATGGCGGCCGGATAGCCGGCAGGTCCCGCGCCGATGACCACGACGTCGACAGCATCCGCCATGGCGCCTATACCCCGAGCAGCAGGCGGCCGGGATCTTCCAGGCACTCCTTGACTGCGACCAGGAACTGCACGGCCTCGCGGCCGTCGATGATGCGGTGATCGTAGGTCAGCGCCAGATACATCATCGGCCGCACCACCACCGCGCCATTCACGGCCATCGGCCGCTCCTGGATCTTGTGCATGCCCAGAATCGCGCTCTGCGGCGTATTGACGATGGGCGTGGACATGAGCGAGCCGAAAATGCCGCCATTGGTAATGCTGAAGGTGCCACCGGTCAGATCATCGAGCGTAATGGTACCGGCGCGCGCGCGCCCGGCGAATTCGCCGATGCGCTGCTCGATGGCGGCAAAGCTCATGGCATCGGCATCCCGCAGCACCGGCACCACCAGGCCGCGCTCAGTCGATACGGCGACGCCGATATCGAAATACTCGTGATAGACGATGTCGCCGCCGTCGACCGCGGCATTGACCACGGGATATCGCTTCAGGCCCTCGATGGCCGCCTTGACGAAAAACGACATGAAGCCGAGCTTGACCGAGTGCTTTTTTTCGAACAGGTCCTTGTGGCGCGCGCGCAGCTCCTGCACCGCGCCGAGGTCGACCTCGTTGAAAGTGGTAAGCAGCGCCTGCGTCGACTGCGCCTGCACCAGTCGCTCGGCGATGCGCGCGCGCAGCCGCGTCATCGGCACACGCTGGTCGATGCGGCCCGGGCGCGCCCCAACGGCGGATGCGGCAGCCGGCAACGACGGCGCCGACGCGGCCGCCGCACGCACGCTTGCAG
>JBAUYT010000180.1:0-14520 GCA_049584935.1 Steroidobacteraceae bacterium | reverse complement strand
CCACTGCAGCGACTGTGCATCGGCTCCTGCCTGCGCCAGCAGCACGGCGCCGGCACCCGCACGCCGGGCTGCTGCGAGCACCGCGGCGTTGCCGCCGGTCGCGGCCGCCCCGGCGCTGTCTGACGATACCAGCGCGATCGGCAGTCCGCGCACAGCTGCCTCGTTGTTGAGCTGCGCACGCAGTTCGTCGCCGCTGCCGGCGCCCGCGGGCGGCAGCACTACCCAGACCAGCGGCCGATCGGGGTCCCAGAGGGTGCGTCCCGCAGCTGCCAGCGCCGCACGCAGCGTGGTGGCGTCAAAGATGACCTGGGTCGAACCACGCGTAGTGCCGCGCTCGAGCTGTACGTAGTGGCTCGCATCCTCGATGATTCCCGTCAGCGCGGGATCATCGGCCGCATCGCGGCTGCCGATCAGCCGCACCAGCACTTCGCGCATTGCCGCCTGGGCGGCGCGCTGCGGCTCAGCCTCCGCAACCGTGGCGGCGTAGAGCGACGGTACCGGGGCGCCCTGCACGACCGCCCACGCGCACGGCAGCAGCGCCCACAACGGCCAGATCGGCAAATATTCGCGCGCCCGATGCATGATGGGATGGTCCAGTCGGCTACTATAACGTGCTCAACTGGCCACTGCGCACGTCGCATGAGTACGCCAAAAAGTTACACTTATCGCGACGCCGGCGTCGACATCGACGCGGGCGACGCGCTGGTCGAGCGGATCAAGCCACGCGTGGCGCGCACCTTGCGCCCCGAGGTGCTGGCGGGTATCGGCGGATTCGGTGCGCTGGTCGAGCTGCCGGTCGGCCGCTATCGCCGGCCGGTGCTGGTATCGGGCACCGACGGAGTCGGCACCAAGCTCAGGCTCGCCATCGAGAGCGGCTGCCACGACACCATCGGCATAGACCTGGTAGCGATGTGCGCCAACGACGTCGTAGTACCGGGAGCCGAGCCGCTGTTCTTCCTCGATTACTACGCCACCGGACACCTCAACGTCGACGTGGCGGCGCGAGTGATCGAAGGCATCGCGGAAGGCTGCCTGCAGGCCGGCGCTGCGCTGGTCGGTGGCGAGACCGCCGAGATGCCCGGCATGTACGCGGGCGAAGACTACGATCTTGCCGGTTTCTGCGTGGGTGTGGTCGAGAAGGACCGCATCATCGACGGCACGCGGGTGAATGCCGGTGACGCGGTCATCGGCCTGGCCTCCTCGGGCCCCCACTCGAATGGCTATTCGCTGATTCGCAGGCTGATTGCACTCGAGGGCGCAACCGCTGACACCCGGCTCGAGGGGCGGCCGCTGTTCGAGCAGCTTCTGAGGCCGACGCGCATATATGTCAAGTCGCTGCTGGCGCTGATCGAGGCGCTGCCCGTGCACGCGCTGGCGCACATCACCGGCGGCGGCCTTACCGATAATATTCCGCGGGTACTGCGCAACGGCCTCGAGGTGGTGCTGCAGCGCCGGGACTGGCCGCGGTCACCGGTATTCGAATGGCTGGCGCGTGCCGGCCATGTCGAGGAAGCCGAAATGCACCGCACCTTCAACTGTGGCATCGGCATGGTAGTCATTGTCGCCGTCGAGCACGCCGAGCAGGCCATTGAGCTGCTGCTGAATCATGGTGAGACGGCCATGCTCATCGGCGAGGTGCGGCGGGGCGAGCGCGGCGTGGTCATAGCAAGCGACCGCTGACGCATGAGCGCCCGCGGCAGGCTCAAGCTCGCCGTTTTGATATCCGGCCGCGGCAGCAACATGCTGGCCGTGGCGCGCGCCTGCGAAAGCGGGCGGCTCAACGCTTCGATCGAGCTCGTGCTCAGCGACCGCGCCGACGCCGGCGGACTGGCCGCAGCGGCCGCTGTCAGCCTAGCCACCGTCAGCGTGACAGCAGGCAGGGGCGCCGACCAGCAGCGGCTGGAGGCGGAAATCGGCGCCGCCATCGACCGCAGTTCCGCCGAGCTCATATTGCTGGCAGGCTTCATGCGCGTGCTCTCCCCCGGCTTTGTAGCGCGATATTCGGGCCGCCTGCTGAACATTCACCCATCGCTGTTGCCCAAGTACAGGGGTCTGCACACCCACCGACGCGCCCTGCAGGCCGGCGAGCCGCAGCACGGCGCCAGCGTGCACTTCGTCACCGCCGAACTGGACGGCGGCCCGATCATTTGCCAGGCGCGCGTAGCCGTGCATGCCGGGGATTCGGAGCAAAGCCTGGCCGCGCGCGTACTCGAGCAGGAGCACCGGCTCTATCCCTTCGCGGTGGGGCTGATTGCGGACGGCCGATTGAAGCTCGACGAGGCCGGCGTGCTGCTCGATGGCAGGCTGCTGCAGGCGCCACTGGAGGTGCCCGATGATCCGTAAAGCTCGCGTGCTGCTGCTGCCCTGGCTGGCACTGCTGGGTGCATGGCCGGCCCCGCCCGCCAGCGCCGAAGTGCTCGAGCCGTTCCAGGCCTCCTATGCCTGGATCTGGCATGGCGCGCCGGTGGCAGTCTCCACCCTGCGGCTCGAGCCACAACCGGGGGCTGGCACCTGGACCTATGTGTCGAGCAGCGAGCCGCGCGGACTGGGCTTTCTCTATCCCATGCGGCCGCATCTCGAAAGCTTGCTGCGGGTCGGCGAACAGGGTGTGCAGCCGCTGCACTACCGCGCCAGCGACGGCACCAGCGCTAACGAACGCGGTGCCGACGTCACGTTTGACTGGGACGCAGGCCGCGCCACCGGCAGCTACGAGGGGGTCAAGGTCGATCTGGCGCTCAGAAACGGCGTGCAGGACGATCTCTCGATCCAGATCGCGCTGCTGTACGCGCTGCGCCGCGGGCAAGCTCCGGTCAATCTCTCGGAGATCGACAAGAACTCGATACGCGATTACACCTATCGCCAGGAAGGCACCGAAACCATCGATACCAAACTCGGCCGCATCGAGACCGTTGTCTATGCCAGCCAGCACCCCGGCTCGCCGCGCGTTACGCGTTTCTGGTGCGCGCCCTCGAGAGGCTTCGTGCCGCTGCGCGTGCAGCAGAAGCGCATCGATGACGTGGAATGGACCATGGAAATCGAATCGCTGAAGACGCACTGAGCGAGCCGCGCCCGGATCAGGCCTTCGGCAGCGTTACGCCGCGTTGTCCCTGGTATTTGCCGCCGCGATCCGCATAGGAGGTTTCGCAGACTTCATCGGATTCGAAGAACAGCATCTGCGCCACACCTTCGTTGGCGTAGATCTTGGCGGGCAGCGGCGTGGTGTTGGAGAACTCGAGCGTGACGTGACCTTCCCACTCGGGTTCCAAAGGCGTGACATTACATATTATGCCGCAACGTGCATAAGTCGAATTGTGAGTGATCATGTCGTTGGCGACGAAGTTATGCAGTCCCGGAACCGTAATGTCGAATACTTCTTCCTCGCCTGCAGGTTCGATTGCATCGACGACGTCCCATACGGGACCAACAGCAAGCGGACTTAGGTAGATATCTCCGGTTGCCCATGCCACGCGTCGAGCTGCAGAGAGCGGCACCGACTGTGACGGGACGGTTACGACATTCAGTGCCCTGAGACCAGTGCCGCCCACCCGCGCTGCTACTCGGAGTATCTCCCATGCCTCCCGCGGCAATGTATCGAAGTAACTGCTGCAGCGCGGTCGCAGTTGAATCTTCGGCAAGACCTCTTCATCGAGCACGCCCTGTTTCAACGAGCCGGGAGTGAAACCAATTCGTTGTGCAAGGCGCCGTATCTGCTCCTTGTCAGTGATCGTTACGCGCCAGGCGCGCGTCCCGATCGCTGTAATTTTGTCGTGAATGCGGGAAAACACGCCAAAACGCAGCAGTAGGTGGTGCACATCCTGGATCAGCCGCTGCGAGCTTGAATAGTATTCAAAAACGCCCGCTCCGGAATGGTACACGCCGCCGTCGCCGCTGAATAACGCCTGCATAAATAGTCGCACGGCAGCTTCCGGCGCCATAAAGACACATTGCGGCACGAATTTGTCCGGGGCGCCGACGTTCAGCTTATGGCTCTTTAGCCACAGGTGTGCGCGATTGGACTCGGGTATCCCACCGCGACCCTTCCGGTTCACGAGCCGGTAGCCATAACGCCCCTTGAAGGTCACCTCTCCAAAGCCGGAATCAGCCACAGTCTGTTCGAGCAGCGTCACCATTGCAGGGTCTGACGTGGTGTAAGTCGGGCTGTGGCCGGGCGTATTACATTGCCCTTCCGAAATCATGAGACCCAGAAGCGTGGCTTCCCAGTCTGGCAGTGGCGTTTTGCCGAAGATCGGGATTTCACCTGCCACAGCGATACGGTCTCCGATTTTAAGATCGCTGAGCGGCGTCCAACGATTGAGCATACGAAACGGATGATTGGCGGTGGCGCGGATCCGCAAGCCTGCACGGGTGCGCACCTCGAATACTTCGCGTACGCCTTGCGGTATGAAATCCGAGACCTTCGCGGCGCGAAGTCGCGAGCCTTCCAGCGCCAGCGTCTTCTTTCCCCAGCGCATCTCGGTTATCGGAACGTAGGCGCCCGTATCAGCGTCGACCACCCGCGTATCTGCGGTGACGCATTTGCCAAGGCAAACGGTCAGCACATTGCGCGGAATACGGAAGTATTCCACCGTGCGCGCCAGCGCAAACGAATTGGGCGGAATGATGCAGACATCTGCCGACACGTCGACGAAGCTCTTCTCGTCGAAGCTCTTCGGATCGACGATGGTGGAATTGATGTTGGTGAAGATCTTGAATTCGGTCGCGCAACGCACGTCGTAGCCGTAGCTCGAGGTGCCGTACGAAATGATGCGTTGGCCGTCCTGGGTCTGCCGCACCTGTCCCGGCTCGAACGGCTCGATGAGCCCGTGCTCGCGGGCCATGCGCCGGATCCAGTTGTCCGATTTTATGCTCATCCCGTCCCGCTCAGCTGTCTTCGACCACGATCTTTGGAAATAGCGTGCTGCGATCGCGCGCGCGCAGCGACAGCACGGCAGCCGCTCGCCTAGCGGCGTCGATATACGCCTGCGCCGCCGGGCTCTGCGGCTCGGCCACCACCGTGGGCCGCCCGCCATCCGCCTGTTCCCGGATGCGCACGTCCAGCGGCAGCTCGCCCAGCAGGCGGATGCCGTGTTCGGCCGCGAGGCGCGCGCCGCCGCCGGCGCCGAATATGTGCTCGCTGTGGCCACAGTGGCTGCACACGTGCACGCTCATGTTCTCGACGATCCCCAATACCGGCACCGAAACCTTATCGAACATCGCCAGGCCCTTGCGGGCGTCGGCCAGCGCGATGTCCTGTGGGGTCGTAACGATGATCGCTCCGGACACCGGCACTCGTTGTGCCAGCGTCAGTTGGATGTCGCCGGTTCCTGGCGGCATGTCGACCACCAGGTAATCGAGCTCGCCCCACTCGGTGTCGGTAAGCAGCTGGGTCAAGGCCTGCGTGACCATCGGGCCGCGCCAGACGACCGCCTGCCCGGCGTCCACCAGAAAGCCGATCGACATCGCTGACAGGCCGTGTGCCTGTAGCGGCCGGATCAGCTTGCCATCCGGAGAGCTCGGATGAGACCCCGCCAGGCCCAGCATCAGGGGTTGGCTAGGGCCGTAGATGTCGGCATCGAGGATACCGACCCGGGCTCCCCCGGCCACCCAGGCGAGCGCCAGGTTGACGGCCACCGTGGATTTGCCAACTCCGCCCTTGCCGCTCGCCACCGCGACGATATTCTTGACGCCGGCGAGGGGTTTCAGGCTCCGTTGCACGGCATGCGCCTGGATGGCGCTGCTGAGCTCGAGCGTCAGCGGCAGCGTGATGCCATGCTGCTGCAGATGAGACTGCAGCGCCGACTGCAACGAATGCGTATAACCCAGTGTTGGAAATCCGAGCTCGATTGCAACTCGCAATGTCGCGGGCGCAATCTCCAGCGTGCGCAGCACGCCGGCTTGTGCCAGCGGCTGCTGCGAACAGGGCTCGACGAAGCTCTCAATGGCCGCGCGAACGCTGGCCTCGGTAATCGCCATGTGCTCTATGATCCCGCCGGCGGAAGAACGGCCGTGATCCACTGCAAACATGGCATAATCCATGCTTGCTCCAAGTCTCCTGGCCACCAGAAAATGCGGGCGGCCGGCTGGGTGTGCGGCCCACGTCACAACATTAACACGGCGGAATGAGTTTTTTCACCAACCTACGTGCCGATCGGCTGATCGTTCAGATCAAATCGACCACCGATCTGATGAGTCCCGAGACTCAGAAGGCCATCGGCAAGCTGAAGGACATCGGTCCGGGAGCGATCGAACCGGTCATCGCCGCGCTGCCGGAGGCCGACAAGCACGCCACGGTCGCATTCGTCGATGTGCTCGCTACGCTGGTCACCGCCAAGACCTTCCCACAGTACGTCCAGGCCATGGTTCAGGGCAGTCCGCGTGCGATCGCTGGCGTGGCCTGGGCACTCACCAGCAGTCGCGGCTACCCGCCGCACCTACTGCTCGAAGCGCTCTCGACCCCGGGCATCGCCAAATCGGCGCTGCTGGACGTCATCAACGGCCAGCGGCAGCGTTTTTCCGTGCGCGAGCTGCTGACGGCGGCCTACTCCCAGGAGCCCAACGAGAAGGCGGCGCTGTTCCGCATCGTCGCCGAGGCGGCCGACGAGTCGGCGCTGCCGGAGCTGATCGGGCGGCTGCAGGGCAAGGATCCGATTGCGCGGCTGCACATCATCAACATCCTGGCGCGCTTCAACAAGCCGGAAGTGCAGCGCGCCCTGCAGTCACAGATCGGTGATACCAACAAGGCGATCCGCAGCACCACGCTGGCCGCGCTCGCCAAGATGGACGGTCCGATCGAAGTCGCACGCATCTGCGGCCTGCTGCGGGATCCGGAAATCGAGGTGCAGAACCGCGCGGTCGAGCTGCTGCAGCGGGCGCGCGACCCGGAGACCATCCGGCACCTGGTGCCTGTGCTCAAGGACGAATCGGAGCAGGCGCGCCGTTCGGCGGTCGAGGTACTCAACGAGGTCGGCGACGCGCGCTCGATCAAGTATCTGTTGCAGGCGCTCAAGGACGACGACTGGTGGGTACGCAGCCGCGCCGGCGATGCCCTCGGCAAGATCGGCGGCCCGAAGGTCATCGATTCGGTGCTGGAACTGGTGCGTGACAAGGACGAGGACATCCGCCGCGCCGCCATCGAGATCCTGAACCAAACCAAGGACGAGCGAGCCATCAATCACCTGATCGAGGCCACGCGGGATGCCGACTGGTGGGTCAGCGAACGCGCGGTCGACGCGCTGGCGGAAATCGGCAGCAAGCGCGCCATCCCGCGTCTCTACGAAATGCTGCGTGCGGCCAACGCCCGCGCCGTGCCGGTGGTGGTGCGCGCCATCGGTAAGCTCGGCGACGCCAAATCGGTCGAGTTGCTGCTGCCGCTGCTGGCACGCCCGGAGAAGGACACGCGTGTCGAGGTCATTCAGGCGCTCTCGCGTCTCAGCGACGAGCAGCAGGCCGACCAGATCCGCGCCCAGCTGCAGGCCCAGTCGGGCAACTCCGATGCCACCGTGGCACGCGCCGCGGTGCGCGCACTCACCGAGCTCGAGGTGCGCTTCTCGGCGGGCGTCGGCGCCCTGACCTCGCAGACGCAGCTGGCCAGCTCGCGCCCGACGCGCACCGGCGTGCGGCCCGCGGAGCCGGCACGCACGCTGCTGATCCCGGAAAAAGAGGTTGCTCAGGTCGTGCAACAGGTGGCGGCCGCCGCCACCAGCAGCGGCCGGCTCGACATCTCGACACTCTCGCCCGGCGACGTCATCGATGGCAGGTACAAGTTCGTAGAGCGCATCGGCCGCGGCGCGTTCGGCACCGTGTTACTGATGGAAGATACCGTGGTCGAGGAACGCCTGATCCTCAAGTTCCTCAACCCCAACGTGGCCGAGGACGAAGAGATCATGAAGCGGTTCGTGCACGAACTGCGCTATTCGCGCAAGATCACGCACCGCAATGTCATCCGCATCTATGACTTCCTCTTCATCCAGGGCAATTACGCCATTTCGATGGAGTATTTCCGTTCGCACACGCTCGGTTCCGAGATCGTAAACGAAAAGCCGATGGAGCAGCGGCGCGCACTGCAGTTCGGTATAGACATCGCCACCGGCATGGCGGTGGCGCACGGCGTCGGCATCGTGCATCGCGACCTAAAGCCTGCCAACGTCCTGATCAACGACGAGAGCCTGCTCAAGATCGTGGACTTCGGCGTAGCGGCCGCGCAGCGCGAAGGCGATACCCAGCTGACCAAGACCGGCTACGTCATCGGTTCGCCGAAGTACATGGCGCCGGAACAGATCCTGGGCCGCAAGGTCGACGAGCGGGCCGACGTCTACGCGCTCGGTGTCATCCTGTACGAGATGCTGACCGGAGTTCCGCCCTATTCCCGCGGCGATCACATGGCCGTCATGTACCAGCACGTCCAGGGCAAGGCGCGCGCGCCGCAGGAAATCAACAGCCAGCTCTCGGCCAACCTCGCCGAGGTCGTGGTCAAGGCCATGGCGGTCGACAAGGCCAAGCGCTTCCAGACCATGGACGAATTCCGCGGGGCGCTCGAGCGTTTTCTGTAAATTGAGCTGTTTCAGGGGCGGTGACCGGTAAGCACAGCAAAAGGCGTGCACTGGGTCAAGTTTCGCGCTGCAAGGCATTGATCCGCCTTACGGCTTTAGGTTAAACAGCGGTGTGTTGAAACCTCCCGACAGGGTCTGCCGCAAGGGATACTGGTCACGTGGCACGAATTGATGCGTTCCTGAAGCTGGGCACGCAACAAGGATGTTCTGATATCCACCTCGCGGTCGGCGTGCCGCCGATGGTGCGCCAGCATGGCGATCTGGAGGCCATCAAGTTCCGCGACCTGCGGGACACCGAGCTCGAGAGCTACCTGATGGAGATCCTGACGCCGAACCAGTCCGATCATTTCCGCATCGGCCATGATCTCGATTTCTCCTACGTCTCTACCGACGGCGGCAGATTCCGCGTCAACATCTACCGCAAGGACACTGGGCTCGGCGCCACCTTCCGCGCCATTCCATCGGAGATACCGACGTTGTCGAAACTCGGGCTGCCGCCGATCGTCACCAGGCTCTGCGACTATCACCAGGGCATGATCCTGGTGACCGGCTCGACCGGCACCGGCAAGTCCACCACGCTGGCGGCGATGATCGACCTGCTCAACCGGAATCGCCGGCTGAACATCATCAGCCTCGAGGATCCGATCGAGTTCGTCCACAAGAGCAAGTCCAGCCAGGTCATCCAGCGCGAGCTCGGCACTCACATTCCCAATTTCGCCGAGGGCGTGCGCGCGGCCATGCGCGAGGATCCCGACGTCATCCTGGTCGGCGAGCTGCGTGACGCCGAAACCATCCGCATGGCGATGACTGCAGCCGAAACCGGGCATCTGGTGCTGGGAACGCTGCACACCACCAGCGCCGTCAAGACCATCGACCGCCTCATCGACGCCTTGCCGGCGGAAGAGCGTGAACAGACCAAGGGATTTCTGGGGCAGAGCCTGCTTGCCGTGGTGACACAGATCCTGGTCAAGGGCTTCGAGGGCAAAAACCGCCGTGCCATCATCGAAGTCATGGTCATGACCAAGGCGATCGCCAAGCTGGTGCAGTCCGATCAGACCCATCAGATACCGTCGCAGCTGCAGATGGGCAAGGAATTCGGCATGCAGCTGTTCGACCAGGCGCTGCAGGCAGCGCTGAACGCACGCGAGATCGATGCCGACGACGCCTATGCCTATGCCACCGACAAGCGCATCTTCCAGAAATTCGTCACCGACACCAGCATGTTGCCGAAGCTCGACGCCAGCGCCATCCAGCGCCCGCAGAATCCCCAGGGTTGAGTCCACCGCAGCATGGCCCAGATCGATCAGTTCCTCGAGGAGATCATCAAGCGGCGCGGCTCGGATCTGCATTTCATCGCCGGCGACCCGCCGCGGATGCGGCTGCACGGTGAGCTGTCACCGCTGCGACAGGAGATCCTGGCGGCGGATTTCGTCAAGGACACCTTGTACGAAATCATGCCCAAAAAAGCCGTGGAGCGCTTCGAGCAGAAGGACGGCGCCGACTTCGCCTACACACTCGAGGGCAAGGGGCGGTTCCGTGTCAATGTCATGCGCCAGCTCAACGGCATGGGCTCGGTCATGCGCGCGATTCCATCCCAGGCGCTGACGCTCGATCAGCTCGACATGCCCAATGCCGTACGGCAGCTGTGCCGCGCCAATAACGGACTGATCCTGGTCACCGGCAAGACCGGCTCGGGCAAGTCGACCTCGCTGGCGGCCATGATCGACGACATCAACAAGCGCGTCAAAGGTCATATCCTCACGGTCGAGGATCCAATCGAGTTCGTGCATCCGCGCCACAGATGTCTGATCAGCCAGCGCGAGATCGGCGTGCACTCGCCCAGCTTTGCCGCGGCCCTGCATTCGGCCCTGCGCGAGGATCCGGATGTCATCCTGATCGGCGAGTTGCGTGATCTCGAGACCATGAGCATCGCAGTCACGGCAGCCGAAATGGGCATCCTCGTCATGGGGACGCTGCACACCAACGGCGCCGCCCAGACCGTCGACCGGCTGGTAAACGGTTTTCCCTCCGACAAGCAGTCGCATGTGCGGACGATGTTGTCGACCTCGCTGCGCGGCGTCATCTCGCAACAGCTGCTGCGCAAGACCGACGGCAGCGGTCGGGTGGCGGCGCTCGAGATTCTGATCAACAATTCCGGCGTCGCCAACCTGATTCGTCAGGGCAAGCTCGATCAGCTCGAGAGCACCATGCAGGCGGGCGGGCAGCAGGGTATGCGGACCATGGACTCCGCCATCCAGGCGCTGTTCGACGCCGGCAAGATCAGTGGTGGCGAGGCCTTCCGCAAGTCGATCAACAAAGCCAAGTTCGAGGCTGTCAAAGACCAGAACTGAGCGGCGCGCGCATCGGCACCCGCATGCGATAATGCTGCATGCCCCGCAAGATCCTCGTCACCATGGCGCTGCCCTATGCCAACGGCGCCCTCCACCTCGGCCACATGGTCGAGGCCATCCAGACGGATATCTGGGTGCGCTTCCAGAGGATGCGCGGCAACCAGTGCATCTACTGCTGCGCCGACGATGCCCACGGCACCCCGATCATGATCCGCGCCCAGCAGGAGGGCATCTCACCGGAAACGCTGATCGCCCGCGCGGCGATCGAGCACCGTCGTGACTACGCCGGCTTCCTGATCGGCTTCGATCACTACCACTCGACCCATTCGCAGGAGAACCGGCGCTTCACGCACGAGCTCTACGAGGCGCTGCGCGCGCGCGGCTACATCGCGCGGCGCTCGGTGCGACAGGCCTACGACGAGCAGGCGCAGATGTTCCTGCCGGATCGCTACGTCCGTGGCACCTGCCCGCGTTGCCGCTCGCCGGAGCAGTACGGCGACAGTTGCGAGGTCTGCGGCTCGACCTATTCGCCCGCGGACCTGATCGATCCGGTATCGACGGTCACCGGCAGCCGCCCCGTGTGGCGGGAGTCAGACCATCTTTTCTTCAAACTCGGCGAGTTCGAGGGCATGCTGCGGCAATACGTCGCGGGGCGCAGCCTGCAGGAAGCGGTGCGCGCCAAGCTGGGCGAGTGGTTCGAGGCCGGCCTGCAGGACTGGGACATATCGCGCGATGCGCCCTATTTCGGCATCGAGATTCCCGATGCGCCCGGCAAATATTTCTACGTCTGGTTCGACGCGCCCATTGGCTACATCGCCAGCTTCGAGGCCTGGCGTCAGACGCACGGCGCCTCGTTCGACGAGTTCTGGAAATCCGAGTCGAGCTCCGAGCTGTATCACTTCATCGGCAAGGACATCAGCTATTTCCACACGCTGTTCTGGCCGGCTGTGCTGTATGGCGCCGGCTACCGCCGCCCGACTGCAGTATTTGCGCACGGCTTCCTGACCATCAACGGCCAGAAGATGTCGAAGTCCCGAGGCACCTTCATTACCGCGGAGCGCTACCTCGAGCGATTGCCGCCTGAGCCGCTGCGCTACTACTTTGCGGCCAAGCTCGGCAGTGGCATCGAGGACATCGACTTCAATCTGGATGATTTCGTTGCGCGTACCAACGCCGACCTGGTCGGCAAGCTGGTCAATCTGGCCAGCCGCTGCGCCGGCTTCATCGAGCGCGGCGGCGGCCGCCTGGCGCCGGCGTTGCCAGATCCGGAGCTGTACCGTCATTTCGCCGCGGCGGCCGAGCCAATTGCGGCCCTGTACGAAGCACGCGAATACGGCGCGGCCATCCGCGACATCATGCTGCTGGCCGACAAGGCCAACCGTTACATCGACCAGCACAAACCCTGGACTCTGGCCAAGGACCCGGCACGCGCCGCCGAGGTACTGGCAATTGCAACCCAGGGCGTCAATCTGTTCCGTGTGCTGCTGAGCTACCTCGCCCCGGTGTTGCCGCAGATGACGCAGTCCGCGGCCTCGTTCCTCGGCACGGGTTTTGACGACTGGAATGCAATAGGCACAGCGCTGCTCGGAGGCGCGCTCGGCCCATACCGGCCGCTGGCGACCCGCCTCGACCCAGCCGTGGTTGCATCATTAGTGGCGGCGGAGGAAGCGGCAACGGCGCCCCCTGCCGCGTCGGGCCCGCCGGCCGTCAGCGGTCCTGCGGCGGCACGCGCGACCTCCAGCGGACACGCCGCAGCGGACGCACCCGGCGCGCGGCCCGATACCATCAGCATCGACGAGTTTGCGCGCATCGATCTGCGCGTGGCCCGCGTGGCCGAGGCCGCCGCGGTCGAGGGTTCGGACAAACTGCTGCGTCTGACTCTGGAACTGGCCGGCGGCGAGCTGCGGACGGTCTTTTCGGGCATTCGGCCCGCGTATCGGCCCGAACAGCTGCTGGGGCGCCAGGTCGTCGTGGTCGCCAACCTGGCGCCGCGCAAGATGCGCTTCGGCGTTTCGCAGGGCATGGTGCTCTGTGCCAGCGAAGATTCGGGCAGCGGCGTGTTCCTGATAGAGGCCGCTGCCGGTGCCGAACCGGGTATGAAGGTCAGCTAGGAGAGTCGGGCGGCCACGCAGCTGGCGGCGCGGTCGAGCGCCAGTAGAGCAGCAGCAGCAACCCAGTCGCGGCTCCGCCAAGATGCGCAAAGTGCGCCACACCCTGCATCCGGCCGGACACGCCCAGGTACAGCTCCAGCACCGCGTACAGGGTCACGAACAGCCACGCAGGCATCGGTATGGGCGGAATCAGCAGCAGAATACGCCGTCGTGGAAAGGTAACACCGTAGAACAGCAGCAAACCAAAAATTCCGCCGGAGGCACCAATGGTTTCCTCCGGGCTATGCGACAGCGCATGCATGACCCAGAGCTGAGCCACGCCTGCACCGATGACGCAGGCCAGGTAATAGACCAGGAAGCGGCGAGCGCCGAGCACCCGCTCGACGTCGGGACCGAACATGTAGAGGGCGAACATGTTGCCCGCCAGATGCACCAGGCTTTCCGGATCGTGCAGAAAGGCGTAGGTGAGCAGCTGCCACGGCTCGAACGCCGGTGCGCCATACTGGCGCTGCGCGTCCAGCGGCCAGAGCGCGAACGTGGCCAGCATCCGGTCGCCTGTCAACCGTTCCAGCGCGTAGGCGATCAGATTCAGATACAGCAGCGCCCGTACGACGGGCGTCAGTCGATGGAACATTTGATCCTGCCTTGCCGTCCAACCGTGCAGGCGCATTCTGCCATCAGGAGAGTCCAGCCATGGATGCATCCGCTCTACAGCGTCCAGCCGTGAGTCGGCTCGCCCTATCCGCCCTCGCACTCATGGCCCTGGCACTGAGCGCCTGCGTCAGCACCTCGATCATCGATCGATGGAAGGATCCGAGCTACAGCGGGCCGCCGCTGCACAAGGTACTGGTGGTGGGCGTGCAGAAGGACCAAGGCCGGCGCCGTCTGTGGGAGGACGGCATGGTGGCGGCGCTGCTGCATCAGGGCGTCCAGGCCAGCGCCTCCTGGACGGTGTTCCCGACCAAACCGCCGAGCGCCGATGAGCTCGCGGCTACCGCCCGCCGGGATGGCTTCGACGGCGTCATGGCTTCGCATTTCGTCGGCGCCAGTCAGCGCAATTACTGGATGCCCGGCTACGCCGGTTTCGGCTTCGGCTGGGGCTACTATGGGTATTGGGACTCGCTCTACGGCCCCGGCTACGTCGAGACCGAAGACCGGGCTGACTATCAGACCGACGTCTTCACGGTCGACGCCGACGGCGGCAAGCTCATCTGGACCGGAATCACGCGCAGCGTCGATCTGAGTTCCACCCACAGCATTACCGACCAGATCAGCCGGGTGCTGGTGCCGGCTCTCAGCAAGGAGCGTATCCTCGCGGGCAAGAGCAGCTGACCTACATAGCCCCGGATTGAACGCCGCTGCACGAGCCACCGCCGAGCTTGCCGATCGCATCGACGCACTGTTACCGCAGACGCAGTGCACGCGCTGCGGCTTTGCCGGCTGCCGCCCGTACGCCGAAGCCGTAGCCAGTGGCAGGGCCGCCATCAACCGCTGTCCACCGGGGGGCGC
>JBAUYT010000179.1:0-15318 GCA_049584935.1 Steroidobacteraceae bacterium | reverse complement strand
GCTCAAGACTCCTCCCGATATAATCAACCATGCCTACCTATCAGATGGATGCCGTGCTGACCGCGGACGGTTGGCGGCACGACACCGCGATCACCGTCTCCGAGCGGGGTCTGATCACGGCCATCGGCGTCGCTGCCGCTGACGCCGGCATCGAGCGAATAGCTGGCGCAGTCGTCCCCGGCATGCCGAACGCGCACAGCCACGCCTTCCAGCGCGCCATGGCCGGCGATGCCGAGTTCCGCATTGGTGCGCACGAGAGTTTCTGGACCTGGCGCGAGGCCATGTACGCGCTGGCAAACAGCATCGGCCCGGACGAGCTTGAACTGATCGCGCGACAGCTGTTCGTCGAGATGCTCAAGTCGGGCTACACCTCGGTGGCCGAATTCCATTACCTGCACCGCTCGCGCGACGGCGAGTTTGGTGGCGGCAGCGCGCTCTGGCGGGCGGCCGACGCGGCCGCCGAGGCCGCCGGCATCGGGCTGACGCTGCTGCCGACGCTTTATATCAGCAGCGACTTCGGACCGCACCCGCTGCTGCCGGAACAGCGGCGCTTTGGCCTGAGCGTGCGGGAATTTCTCGACGCCATTGCCGCGCGCCGCCGCGCGCTGGCCGCGGGCGATCATCCGCTGCTGTACGTCGGCGCCGCAATGCACAGCCTGCGCGCGGTACCGCTGCCGCAGTTGCGGGCCGCCGTTTCGGGGCTGCGCGCCCTGGCCGCTGACGGCGTCATTCACATTCACGTGGCGGAGCAGTTGCGCGAAGTGCGCGCCTGCCTGGAACACGCCGGCAAGCGGCCGATCGAATTGCTGCTCGAAACCGGCCTCGTCGATGCAAACTGGTGCCTGGTGCACGCCACGCACGCGAGCGGCGCCGAGATCCGCGCGGTGGCGGATAGTGGCGCCAGCATCTGCGTCTGCCCCAGTACCGAAGGCAACCTCGGCGACGGCTTCTTCGATGCCGCGCGGCTGCTGCGCGCGCGAGGCGGTCTCTGCATCGGTTCGGACAGTGAGGCCACCATCGACCCGGCCGAGGAACTGCGCTGGCTGGAATACCAGCAGCGCCTCAAGCGCCGTGGCCGTTCGGTACTGGCGACGCGGCGCGAGCCGCACGTCGGTGCACGCCTGTGGCGCGAGGCCGCGCGCACCGGGGCGCGCGCCCTCGGCCAGCCGGTGGGTGCAATCGAGGTAGGTCGCCGCGCCGACTGGCTGGTGCTGGACAGCGAACACCCGGCGCTTGCGGGCGCAAATGAGGATGGCACGCTCGACCGCCTGGTGTTCGGCGCTGCTTCCGGGGCCATTCGCCACGTCATGGTGGCGGGCCGCTGGGTGATCCGCAACGGGCGCCACGCCGATGAGGAGACGATTGGCCGTGCCTTCGGCGACTGGCAGCGCCAGCGCGCAGCTTCGCCGGGCCGTGCTTGACCGCAACTTGACTGTACCTGTCTATACAGCCTAGACTGCGGCCCGATCGAGCCGCCGACGATGCACCAGTCTGCCAGCGCCATGCAGCCGCTCTACCTCAAAGTCAAAAACCACATCCTCGAGAACATCGGCTCCGGGCGCTGGGCGAGCGCGGCGCGCGTACCCTCGGAGAACGAGATCGTGCGCGAGTTCGGCGTGTCGCGCATGACCGCCAACCGCGCGCTGCGCGAACTCTCGGACGAAGGCGTGCTGGTGCGCATCGCCGGCGTGGGCAGCTTCGTCGCCGATCGCCAGCCAACCACCCATCCGCTCGAGATCCGAGACATTGCCGAGGAAGTCCGCGCCCGTGGTCACGTGCATCGGGCCGAGCTGATCGCCCGTGAGCGCGTACGCGCCGTGGCGGCGCTGGCGCAGGACTTTGGCGTGGCGCCGAAGACCGAGCTGTTCTACTCCGCCATCGTCCACTACGAGAACGACCTGCCGATCCTGCTCGAAGACCGTCACGTGTTACCGCGGATCGGGCCGGATTATCTGCAACTGGATTTTTCCCGTACCACCGCGCACGACTATTTGATGCGGGTCGCGCCGCTGCAGGCCGCCGAGCATTTGCTGCGCGCCGTCATGCCCGATGAGCGCACGCGCCGGCTGCTGAAGATGAAGCAGCGAGAGCCCTGCCTGCTGGTGATACGTCGCACCTGGACTGCCGGGGCCATCGCCTCGGTGGCCCGCCTGTACTACCCCGGTTCCCGCTACGAGATGTCGGGCCGGGCACTACCCGGAGGCTGCTCGCATGCTTAGCCCGTTGCCGTCGAGAACGATCCGCGCGCCGCGCGGCAGTAAATTGAACGCGCGCCACTGGACCACCGAGGCGCCGCTGCGCATGCTCATGAACAATCTCGATCCCGAGGTGGCCGAGAATCCGGCCGAACTGGTGGTCTACGGCGGCATCGGTCGCGCCGCGCGCGACTGGGAGTGCTTCGATCGCATCGTCGAGACGCTCAAGCGGCTCGATCTGGACGAAACGCTGCTGATCCAGTCGGGCAAGCCGGTCGGCGTGTTCAAGACCCATGCGGATGCGCCACGGGTGCTGATCGCCAACTCCAACCTGGTACCGCACTGGGCCACCTGGGAGCACTTCAACGAACTCGATCGCCGCGGCTTGGCGATGTTCGGGCAGATGACCGCCGGTTCCTGGATCTACATCGGCAGCCAGGGCATCGTTCAGGGCACCTATGAGACTTTCGCCGAAATGGGCCGCCGCCATTTCAACGACCGGCTCGGCGACAAGTGGATCCTGACGGCGGGCCTGGGCGGCATGGGCGGTGCGCAGCCGCTGGCAGCGACCATGGCCGGCGCCAGCATGCTGGCGGTGGAGTGCCGCCAGAGCAGCATTGCCAAGCGACTCGAGACCGGCTACGTCGACGTGCAGGCGGCCTCGCTCGACCAGGCGCTCGAAACCCTGCGGCGTGCCACGCGGGCCGAGCGGCCGGTTTCGGTGGCGTTGCTCGCCAACATCAACGATGTGCTCGACGCGCTGCTCGCGCGCGGCATCAAGCCCGATGCGGTCACCGACCAGACTTCGGCGCACGATCCGGTCAACGGCTACCTGCCTCAGGGCTGGACCGTCGAGCAATGGGACCAGCGGCGCGCTTCGGAGCCGGCGGCCACCACCGCGGCCTCGAGTCGCTCGATGGCCCATCACGTCGAGTGCCTGCTGCGCTTCAAGGATATGGGCATCCCGGTATTCGACTACGGCAACAACATCCGCCAGGTGGCGCGGGACCAGGGCGTGGCGCGCGCCTTCGAGATTCCAGGCTTCGTGCCGGAGTACATCCGTCCGCTGTTCTGCCGCGGCATCGGCCCGTTCCGCTGGGCCGCGCTGTCGGGCGATCCCGCCGACATCGCCCGGACCGACGCCAAGGTCAAGGAACTGATCCCGGACGACGCGCACCTGCACCACTGGCTCGAGATGGCGCAGACCCGCATCCAGTACCAGGGCTTGCCGGCGCGCATCTGCTGGGTGGGACTCGGACAGCGTCATCGCTTGGGATTGGCATTCAACGAGATGGTGGCGCGCGGCGAGCTGTCGGCGCCCATCGTCATTGGCCGGGATCACCTGGATTCCGGTTCGGTGGCGAGCCCGAACCGCGAGACCGAAGCCATGCGCGACGGCTCGGACGCGGTTTCCGATTGGCCGCTGCTGAATGCATTGCTCAATACCGCCAGCGGCGCCACCTGGGTCTCGATCCATCACGGCGGCGGCGTCGGCATGGGCTACTCGCAGCATGCGGGCGTGGTCATCGTCTGCGACGGCACCGAAGCGGCCGCGCGACGCATTGCGCGCGTGCTCTGGAACGATCCCGCCACCGGTGTCATGCGCCATGCCGATGCCGGCTACCAGATCGCAGTCGAGTGCGCGCGCGCCAACGGCCTGAACCTGCCGATGCTGGGCACGTAGGCGCTTGGGCGTGGCGATGCAGTTCAGGGCCGGCCAGCTGTCGCTGGCAATGTTGCGCCAGATCCATGCGCAGCCGGCAACGATGAGCGTGTCCGGCGAGGATCGCCGGCGCGTCGCTGATGCCGCGGCGCTGGTAGACACCATCGTCGCACGCGGCGAGGCCGCCTACGGCATCAACACCGGTTTCGGACTGCTGGCACAGACCCGCATTGCCGCGGACCAGCTCGAGCTGCTGCAGCGCAACCTGCTGCTATCGCACGCCGCAGGCATCGGCGAGCCGTTGCCCGACGCGGTGGTGCGGCTGATCCTGGCGCTCAAGATCAATTCGCTCGCTCGTGGGCACTCGGGCATCAGCCTCGAGGTCATCGACGCGCTGCAGACGCTGCTGGCCGGGGAGATCTATCCGGTCATACCCGGACAGGGATCGGTCGGTGCCTCGGGAGATCTGGCGCCGCTGGCGCATCTGAGCGCCACGCTGCTCGGCGTCGGCGAAGTCCGCATTCAGGGCCAGCGCCTGCCCGCTGCCGAGGGCCTGCGCCGTGCGGGACTGGCGCCGATCCGCCTGCGGCCGAAGGAAGGACTGGCACTGATCAACGGCACTCAGGTATCGACTGCGCTGGCGCTCGCCGCTCTGTTCGGCACCGAGAACCTGTGGTCCTCAGCGGTGCTGGCGGGTGCCATGTCGGTGGACGCGCTCAAGGGCAGCGACGTGCCGTTCGATGAGCGCATCCAGGCCACGCGTGGCCAGCCCGGGCAGATAGAGGCCGCAAAACTCTATCGCGACCTGATCGCGGGCAGCGCCATCCGTGCCTCGCACCTGGAATGCTCACGCGTCCAGGACCCCTACTCGTTCCGCTGTCAGCCCCAGGTCATGGGCGCCTGCCTGGACCTGATCCGCCATTGCGCCGCCACCATCGCAATCGAGGCTAACGCTGTCACCGACAATCCACTGCTGTTCGTCGAGCAGGGTGAGGTGCTGTCGGGTGGCAACTTTCACGCCGAGCCGATCGCATTTGCGGCCGACACGCTGGCGCTGGCCATCGCTGAAATCGGCAGCCTGTCGGAGCGCCGCATGGCGGTGCTGGTCGATCCGAAGATGAGCGGACTGCCGGCTTTCCTGGTCGAGAACAGCGGCCTGAATTCGGGCTTCATGCTGGCGCAGGTTACCGCCGCCGCGCTGGTGTCGGAGAACAAGGCGCTCGCGACGCCCTGCAGCGTCGATTCGATCCCGACGTCCGCCAACCAGGAAGACCACGTCAGCATGGCGACGCACGCAGCGCGGCGTCTGGCGCGCATGCTCGACAATGCCGCCGCGATCATTGGCATCGAACTGCTGGCGGCCGCGCAGGGCATCGACTTCCACCGCCCGGCGCGATCCTCGACATCGCTCGAGGCGGCGCACGCCGCCATCCGCGCCGAGGTGCCGTTCTACGCTGCCGACCGCTACTTCTCGCCCGATATCGAGTGCGCGCAGAGATGGGTACAGTCCGGACGGCTCGCACAGGAAGTCGCGCGCTCGCTGCCCTCGCACGGCAACGCATGACCCAACCCGCCCTGTTCGCGCAGCGGCGCGGGTCGTTGCCGATCCTGATCAGCTTTCCGCATTCGGGTACGCACTTGCCGGACGACCTGC
Source organism: Steroidobacteraceae bacterium (assembly GCA_049584935.1). Lineage (GTDB taxonomy): Bacteria > Pseudomonadota > Gammaproteobacteria > Steroidobacterales > Steroidobacteraceae > FEN-1191. The sequence continues at coordinate 9,806 of JBAUYT010000179.1, read as the reverse complement.
GCGGGCGCCTGACCGCGCAGGGTCAGGCGGTGCCCGACACGGATTGGTTCGTGCCGGAGCTGTACGCGCGCTGCCTCGACAGTCTGCCGGTGCATGTGCTGCGGGCCACGCATTCGCGCTACCTCGTCGACCTCAACCGCCCGGCCGACGGTGCAGCGCTGTATCCGGGCCGGATCGAATCCGGCGTCTGCCCCACCGAGACGTTCGCCGGTGCGCCGATCTACCGGCCAGGCCACGAGCCTGGCGCAGCCGAGATCGCCGAGCGCATCCGGCACTACTGGCGTCCCTACCACGATGCGCTGACGGCGATGCGCGATGAGATCCTGGCGCAGCATGGCTGCTGCCTGCTCTGGGACGCGCACTCGATCTGCTCGGAGGAACCGCGCCTGTTCGAAGGCCAGCTGCCGGAACTCAATCTCGGCACCTTCGGCGGCCACAGTGCCGGGCCGGAATGGGTCGGTCGCATCGTCGCACTGCTCGAATCGCAGCAGCGCTTCACGCACGTGGTCGATGGCCGCTTCAAGGGTGGTCACATCACACGCCATTACGGACAGCCGGCGCGCGGCGTACACGCCATGCAGCTCGAGATTGCGCAACGAGCCTACATGGCGGAAGGCGGCACGCCGCGCTTCCAGGCGGCACGCGCCGCACCGCTGGCGGCACTGATCGAACGGTTCGTCGCGGCGCTCGCGGCAGCGGCATGACGTTAATTTTGAGTAAGCCGCGGCGGCCACCGGCTGCTGACCCGCTTACGCGGGGTGATGGGACCGGCCGGCTAGGATGAGGGTATGACGCTGCTCGCCCGGCTGGTCGCAATCTCGGACCGCGTCGGCACCACCGCCTCGAGGCTTGGCAAGGTGCGCACGCTGGCGGACTACCTGCGCCAGTTGCCCCCGGATGAGGTCCTCCTGGGCGCGCATTATCTTTCGGGAGAGACTCCCCAGGGGCGCAGCGGCATCGGTTACGCGCTGCTGCAGCAGGCGGCCGGCAGTGGCCCTGCGCCGGAACCAGCCCTGACGCTCACGGGCACGGACCTGGAATTGACGGCGCTGGCCGCGCTCAAGGGGCGAGGCTCCGCCGAACAGCGGCTGCGGGGTCTGCGGGCGCTGTTTGCCCGCGCGACTGAGGCCGAACGGCGTTTCCTGACGGCATTGCTGGCCGGTGAGCTGCGCCAGGGGGCGCTCGCTGGTGTCATGACGGACGCCATCGCCGCCGCCGCCGGCCTGCCGACAGAGCAGGTGCGCCAGGCCGCCATGTACGCGCCTGACCTCGGCACGCTGGCAAGCGCGGCACTGCAAGACGGAGCCGTCGGACTTGCACAATTCCGCTTCGAGCTGTTCTCGCCGGTAGCGCCGATGCTGGCGCAGACTGCGGCCGACGTCGCCGAGGCGCTGCGCGGGCTGTCGGGAGAACCGGCCTTCGAATGGAAAATGGACGGAGCGCGGATCCAGCTCCACCGGCGCGGCGACCAGGTGCGCATCTTTACGCGTACGCTCAACGAGGTAACCAGCGCATTACCGGAAATCGTCGAGGCTGCGCGCGCGTTCCAGGCGCGCGAGTTCGCGCTCGACGGCGAAGCGATTGTGTTCGACCCAGCCGGACGACCGCTGCCCTTCCAGGTGACGATGCGCCGCTTTGGACGCAAGCTCGACGTCGAGCAACTTCGCCACCAGCTGCCCATCGGCGGTTACTTCTTCGATTGCCTGTTTCTGGAGGGGCGCAGCCTGGTGCATGAGCCCACCACGACGCGCTTCGAGGCTCTGGTCCGCACGGTACCGGAGAAAATGCGGATGCCGCGCCTGCTGACCGCGTCGGCCACGGATGCGCAGCTGTTCTACGAAGCAGCGCTGGCCGCCGGCCACGAAGGCCTGGTGGCCAAGTCCGTCGACGCACCGTACCAGGCCGGCAATCGCGATGCGCGCTGGCTCAAGATCAAGCGCGCTCACACGCTCGACTTGGTAGTGCTGGCGGCGGAATGGGGTCATGGACGGCGTACCGGCAAACTCTCCAACCTGCATCTCGGCGCGCTCGATCCGGCCAGTGGCGAGTACGTCATGCTCGGCAAGACCTTCAAAGGTCTGACCGACGCGATGCTCGAGTGGCAGACCGCGGAGTTTCTCAAGCGCGAGACGCGGCGCGATCAATGGACGGTGTATCTGCGACCAGAGCTCGTGGTCGAGATTGCGTTCAGCGATCTGCAGAGCAGCAGCCGTTACCCCGGACAGTTGGCGCTCAGGCTGGCGCGCGTCAAACGCTACCGCGATGACAAAACGGCCGCCGAGGCCGACACCATGGAGGCGGTCCGCAGGCTGTTCGCGGCGCAGGCGGGTACGAGCGCCTGACGCCTGACAACAAAGCATCACCACACGTTCGCGAATCTGTCATACCGCTCGCTCAGGCTGGCGGGGCTGAAGCGCAGTGTGAGGAAGCCGCCGTGTCCTTCGACCTCGAGTTCGACGACGATCTGGCCCAGCGCCGTCTGCAGCGCCTGGAGAATCGCTACCGCCGCGCCCAGAACCTGCTGGCGGGCGCACGCGCCGCGTACGGCACGCTGCGGGAGCTGCCGGCAGCCAGCGAATTGCAATTGCACCAGGCGCTGCTGCAGGTGGAACGCGCGCAGCGCAATCTGGCCGACATCCAACTCGACATCGAGCTGGCCGAAGCGCAGGCCTCGACGCACCGGGGCTGGGCGGATCACGACCATTGGAACGACACCGGCCGCTGACGCCAATGCAGCGCAGCCGGATGACGCTCGTGCGCAGCCCGGCCACGGCGTCCATTCAGGCTGGGCAGGTATCGCCGAACGACAGCGGCGCCATGGGCGCGGCGTCCGGAGGCGGAAATGCCTTGCGGAAATTGAACGCCGCCGCCGTCGGACCCTCCGTTTGCAGCAGCTCGAGCCGGGCCTTGGCTTCGACGATCTCCGGCCGATGACCTCGCGGCACCCACCAGAGCACCAGGAACGGCTGTTCCATGCGCTCGAACCATTCACGCCGGCGACGCATGATCTCGGCATGGCCCGATCGGTAGACGAAGGCGATCAGCGACTCGACATCCCCGCCAGACGGACATGTTGACGAGCGTCTTGTCATCGCCGAATGGCCGCAGGGCCGTGGCATCCCCGGCTGCCGTCTGCAGGCGCCAGAGGAATCCGGGCGCGTGATCGGCCATCGCATTGACGCGCTCCAGTTTGGCGGCAAACTCCGCCATGATCGGCGAGTCCATGGGACCACGGATGACGCCGATGTTGAGTTGGGCCAGTTCATAAGCCGACATGCCTCTATCTCCCTGCCGGGCTCGCGTTCAAAGATGTGTATGTCGACCCGCCGGTGCCTCCGAAGCCGTACCGGCAGCTCGAACGGATCTGTCAGTAGGGCGAACCGCTCGGCACGCGGCTGACCCCGGCGGCGCCGTCGAGCAGATACAGCGTCTCGACCACGTGGCGCCAGATGCGATAGCAACTGACGTGCATCGCCACGATTTCCGTGTCTCCGCCTTCGACCCGGCGCTCGACATCTTGTTGAGTCTCCGCGGCGGCAATCGGCTCGGAACAGCAACCGCACACGCCTCGACCATCACTGGGGCGCGTAATGACGGGCGTGCGCAGGTCGCGCGGCAGGTCCGATTCCAGCACGCGGCTTCGGATCGACTCGGCGAGCTCTGCTGCCCGCATATCAGGTCTCCTGCTCCTCGGTCACGATAGATTACAGGCTATTCCGGTCACGTGCCCGCTGTGCCAGAATCTCGGCCGAGATGGGTCCGAATTTCGAGCCTGATGGGATCGAGACATGACCCTCACGAAGGTCGTCTACTTCGTTGCCTGCCTGTGGCTGATCGTCGCCGTCATCGTCATCGGCTACCCGCTGCGCACTGGTCAGATTCGGGCCGGACTCAATCCGGTCAGGCGGGATACGGCCCCTGCTGCTTTTTGGGCCGCCTACAGCATCTCGACGGTTCTGTTCCTCGCGGTATCCGTCACCATTGGATGCTTCGTCCGCTCGATGCTGCGGCAATGACAATGCAGTCGCGTCGGGTTAGCCTGAGCACTCCTGTCACATCGAACCGCAGTAGAGGAATCAGCATGACGATCAAGCCATCCCTCCTCGTTATAAGTTTGCCACTCTGGATCGGCACTGCATGGGCGGATGGAATCAAGCCCCCGCCGACGAAAGAGGGCCTGTGGGAAACTCGCAGCACCCAGGTGGAGCAAGGCAAGAACTCGTCCACCACCACCGTAAAGATGTGTCAATCAAAGCAAACCACGGATTCGATGCAGGCGGACGCGGAGAAGCTCAGGAAGGATAATCAGTGCACCTCGAATGCGACTCAACCCACGGCCAATTCCTACGTCGAGGAGACCCGCTGTGCCAAAGGGCCAAACGCCGGCTCCGTTACCAGGATCATCTACACGCATCAGGGCGATACTGCATCTCACACGGAGGTGCATTTAAATGCCGGCCAATCGGAAACCGTAATGATCATGGACGCCAAGTATGTGGGTAGCTGTCCGACGGGTATGAAGCCCGGTGACCTGGTGATCAACGGCAAGGTAGTGTCGGGTGGAAACTAACACCGGCGGGAGCTGCTATTCCGGATAGGCTTTAACGCTGTCCGCAACCGAATCCGCGACGTGCTCCTTGGTGATGACGCCAATAACATCGCTGCCGCGGGGGACACCGCGCCCCTGCACGACTACGGCCATGATGGCACCTCGGCGCCACATCCGGCGGATGACATCAAAGGCGGTCTCGTTCTCCCCCACGACAGTGAAATTGCGGCTTGCGACATCACCCAGGCTGACCCCGGTATGGGCACCCTCCAGCCCTCGGCGTATGCCCGTATTGACGCGGATCACTCCGTAAATGTGTCCCTTGTCAGTGACAACTACGTGGCGCAGGCGGCCAGCGTGCTCGGGCTGGCGCAAATAGTCATCGAAGCTCGCCTCCGCCGGCAAGACCTGGATATCGGCGTCCATCACGTCGCGTGCCGAGCGGACCAGGAACATATTCGCGTGGCGCGCCTTTGGAATGGATCGGCCGCGGCGTACCAGCTTCAAGGTATAGATGGTCTCGCGGGAGAGTATGCGGCGTGTACCGAGGCTCATCGCCACTGCCACGATCATCGGCATCACGATGCTGTAATCACGCGTCATTTCGAAGATCATGGTAACGGCAGTCATCACGGCGCCGGTTCCACCACCTACCATCGCTCCCATGCCGACCATGGCGAAAGCAGGGACGCTTAGATGAATTGGCAGACCAGCCGCATTCAGCAGTGCGGCAAAGCCGCCACCAAGAGCTGCGCCCATGAACAACGACGGTGAAAAAATGCCGCCGGATGAGCCCGAACCCAGGCTGAGAGAGGTCGCCAACCCCTTGCAGATGGCCAATAACCCCAGCAGCCAGAAGGACGAGAGCTGTCCTGCCAGTACCGCCTGAACGGTCGCGTAGCCGACGCCGTCGATGTAGTACTGACCCAGGGTACGCAATAGCAGATACATCAGCACACCAAGAATCAGCATGCCGAGCATGTGGCGGAAGTAGCGAGAGCGAACCCTATCGAAGAGATCTTCGGCCAAATGCAGTGCTCGAATGAAACCTCCTGCCGCAACGCCAGTGAGGGCTCCGAGTACCGCGAATAAGATGAGAACGATAAAGGCGCGCGAATCGACCGCCATGGCCTGAAGCGAAGGCACTTGAAAGGCGGGCGAATCGCCGAAGAACCAGCGGCCCACGAACGTTGCAGTCCCGGTCGCTATTGCGACCGGGAGGAATGTGGTGACGCTCACCTCGGGCATCATCAACTCGATGGCGAACATGACGCCACCGATCGGAGTATTGAAGGTCGAGGCGATGCCGGCGCCAGCGCCCGCAGCGATGAGCGCGATCCGCTGCCCGGAGGGCATGCGGGTAATCTGGCCCAGCGTCGAGCCAAGCGCCGAGCCGATCTGGATGATCGGTCCTTCTCGTCCGACCGATGAACCGCTGCCAATCGCAATGGCCGAGGCCAAGGATTTGACCAGCGCCACGACCGGTCGGATCACGCCTTTCTTGTAGTAGATGGCATCCATGACTTCGGGTACACCATGGCCTTTCGCCTCCGGTGCAAAATTGGACACCAGGAACGTCACACCGACGGCGCCTAGCACGGGAACCAGGATCACCCACGCGCCCCATGGCGCCGGCGCGGTAAACACGTTGGCGTCGTAATGGATCAGGGCGTGACCCATGAAGAGCAGGTTGTGAATCAGGCCGATCAGATCCCGAAACGCCACGGCGCCAAGGCCGGTGACGATGCCCAGGCCGAGAGCGAGAAGGGAGATTTGCGCCAGCGGCAAGGGCCGGTTTTCGTCGCTATCCATCACATCCACCGCAACATGTGGGGGCGCCCTTTGATTCCGGGCCGATGCGGCGCTCGGAGATTCTCTGTAACGAAGGATGGTGGCACGATTAGGAGGCTCTCTTGGCCGTCATCGGCCGCGCTACGGGCGGGTCAAACCCTGGTCTTCCTTAAGCAAGCTTCCAAAGACTGATGATGGCACCTCCGGTTATCACCAGGGCGCCACCGACCAGGATCGGGATTGTAGGGAACGATGGGAAGATAATGGCATTTAAGACCTGCCAGACTACAAACAGCGTCGCGATGTAGAGCCCAACCACACGTCCAAAGTCGAGTGGAGCTACATTGAGGAACGAGCCGTAACCCAGCAGCAGTGCCGCGCCAGCGAGAAATAGCCCAATACGGCTTGCACTCACATGATTATGGATTGCCATTCGAACTACCGCATCACCGCTGACTTCCAGGGTGGTGCGATCAGCAGCAAAATCAGTACCGGAACGCTTTGAAGTGTCTTTATCAATTTCAGTCTACCATTGCCGGCTCGCCCGACGCATCGAACTTCCCAAGCCTAGCAGAGACCATCGCTGCGGCAACAGTCGACCGATCGGGGCGGCTGAGTCTGGCCGTGCCCTGACGCGAGCTAGCTGCGATTCATCAACTGTCGCAGCACCTCGAAATCGACAGGTTTTACCAAATGCGCATCGAACCCGGCGGCTGCGGTCCGCTGCTTATCTTCGGGGCGCCCGTAACCGCTGAGTGCTGCAATACAAATCGCGGGATGGACGGCCTTGATGCGCTGAGCGACTTCATACCCGCTGATTCTCGGAAGGCCGATATCGAGGAGGATCAGATCCGGCCGAACCAGGTCGGTCTCCTCAATCCCAGCCTCCCCCGAATATACCGCCTTGACCAAGTGGCCATCCATTTCGAGTAGCGCCGCCAGGGAGTCCGCCGCGTCCTTGTTATCGTCCACTATCAGGATTCGCCGTCTGGCATTGTCCGCTTCCGACGGCAGGTCTCCAGCCGCAGCAGCTTTCTCCGTGGCGAGCGGAAGATGGATAGCAAATTTTGCCCCGTGACCGAGTCCCTCGCTAAAACCAGCGACGTGCCCTCCGTGCATTTCAATCAGCTGCTTAGAGATGGAGAGGCCAATTCCAAGCCCTCCTTCCGATCGATCGAGTGCCCTGTGCCCCTGCACGAACAGATCGAATAACCGTGGCATCAGATCGGCGGAAATGCCGATCCCGGTATCGGTCACTTCGATTACGGCCTGACCATCGCCGAGGCGCGAAATGACGCGAATCTCACCGCCGGCGGGCGTGAACTTAACGGCATTGGTCAATAAGTTGGCGATACATTGGGTCAGTCGGACCTTGTCGGCATCTACGAAAATGGACGAATCCGCCTGGCTCATTGTCAGCCGATGTTGCCGCTCTCGAATCATTGGCTCGACCGCTTCGGCCGCTATTTGCACACAAGCTTGTATAGGCACCAGTTCGCGCCTGAGTTCGATTCGGCCCTGGGTTATGCGTGCCACGTCGAGAAGGTCATCCAGCAACCTGGTCAGTTGGTCTGTCTGGCGCTTGAGCACGCCCGCGAGCGCGGTCTGACGTTCATCGGTCGCCAGGCGGAAGAGAATTTCCGCAGCATTGCGGATTGGCGCCACAGGATTTCGAAGTTCATGTGCAAGCATGGCGATAAATTCGTCCTTACGATGATCGGACTCCCGCAGAGCTGCCTCCATTTGCTTATGCTCGGTGATATCACGGGTGGTGCCAGCCACGGCGACCACCTGGCCATCGGCACCGAGCACCGGAACCAGTAAGTAATCGTAGTGACGACGCCCGAAAGTGCCGGTAAAGGGAACCTCCCCCCTGATGGGCTGCCTGGTGGCGACAATCTGCTCGATTTCCCGATCGTGCATCGCGGCGTGCCAGGGCTCGTAACCCAGCTCGAGACAGCTCTTGCCAATGGCCTCCTCCCGAGTTCTGCCCCACATTTTGAGGAGGCCTTCGTTGGCATAGACGAATCGATGATTCAGATCCCACACATAGGCCAGATCGGGCGTATTTGCCAGGATGGCCTCATAGAACTGCCTTTGGTGACTTATTTCATTCGCGTATTGTGAATCGACTTGGGCTCGCGCCTCCTTGAGCGCCTGATTGAGCTCCTGTAGCTCGCGATGTCGCTGATGGAGTTCAACCAGGACCGCCACTTTGCTGCGCAGGATTTCCGGAACGATGGGCACGGCAATGTAGTCGATGGCTCCGACTTCGTAGCTCTTGAGCTGATCGATGGCCGACACCTCTGCGCCGGTAACAAAAATAATCGGCGTCCGTTCGAGGCGGGGATGTCCACGAATGAGCCGCGCTACCTCAAAGCCGTCCATGCCCGGCATGTTGACGTCCAGCAATATGGCGGCAAAGTCCTGCTTCAGCAGCTGATGAAGCGCGTCGCTTCCCGAAGAGGCGCTGATGGTTCGCACCTCGAGATCCGCCAAGATGGCTTCATAGGTCACGAGACGTGAAGGTTGGTCGTCAACCAGCAAGATGCGGGGGCGGCCATCGAGAAGAGGTGGCAACCCGCAGTCTCCGGAACCAAGCGGCGGCTTAACTGGCTCAGAGGCTTCCACTTTCATCCTGGTAGCCGCCTATCTGACTCAATTGCGAAGACGCACATTTTTTTATTCGGGCGGGGAACTAGAATTCCGCCTTCGCGCAGTATATGACCGCGTCCGCGGCCCTTTCCGGCCGATCGTCTTTGGATGTGAGCGCTTCGTGTAGGAATACGCCTCAAAAAGCTGTAGTACTCCTACGACGCCGTTTATTCTGTCGATAACGACCGATTTCGGGTGTGGAAGGGGATGCGGCCCCTAAATTTGAAGTCCATCCCAGGACCGGTGAGGGATACTGAGGCAGTTCGGAACATCATTGACGGACAGGTGGTAGCGAGACATCCTTATTTTGGTCGCCCATGCGAAGTAATCCGTGAAGCACTTGTCCTAACGTGCCGTGGCTGTCTATTCCGACATCGACCAGAGCCTGGTCAAAACAGGCGATCGCACGGCGATCCAATTCATGGTGCCGACGGCCTGCATTCGGTGACCTACCTGATGGATAGGTCACCATGTCTCCAACGGTATAAATTTGGGCCCGGTAGGATTCGAACCTACGACCAAGGGATTCACTCTGCCCCGACGTTTCCGTCGGGAGTGGACTATCTCTTCACCCGCGCACCTCTTGGTGCGTGTGGGTGCGGGAGGCTCGAGCCTGTCATTAAGGGCACTTCAGCCCTCAGGTAGTCTCTGCACCGTCCGCCGGTGTACCGGCGGCTTGGCTCAGGGTTGCCATGGACTCACGTCCGAAGGGTTCCCTGAATTCTTCCCGTTCACTGCGTGTGTTTCCACGCGCAGGCACCATTTGCCTGATGAGTCCCCTGCACTAACCGCTGTGCTACAGGCCCAGAAC
>JBAUYT010000178.1:0-1980 GCA_049584935.1 Steroidobacteraceae bacterium | reverse complement strand
AGTCCTATTAGTTGCAAAAGGGGCCGCCAGCGGCATCCGCTCACTGAGTCGAAGAGTGAGCGGAACTCGGCGTTGCGCGGAATCCCGTTCGATCTGGCGAGCGCATTCGAATGGCACAGCGCACTGATCGCACAGGATTTGCGAAAGGATTACGACGAGAACCGCTTTCAGGCGTTAGGCTTGATCGAGGGACGGCTGTACATACTGGTGTTTACTCCGCGGAAGGACAAAGTGCATGTCATTAGCCTTCGGAAAGCAAACGCCCGCGAGGTGAAGAGATATGAAGCGTAAGCCAGAGCGAGCGGATCGCGATAATCCGAGTTGGACGAAGAAGACCTTTGCGCGTGCTCGCAAAGCTCGCGATGTACTGCCGGAGTTGTTCACAGCGGCAACCTCAGCGAGCCTGCTCAAGCCTCGCGGTAGGCCAAAGACGGGACACGCTCGTACTTCGATATCCCTGCGACTGCCTCCTGAGACACTGGCTCGCTGGAAAGCTACCGGACCCGGATGGCAGACGCGCATGGCCGATACCCTCACGAAAGCGGTCTAATCGTCACGTACACGCTGGCTGAGCGTCGAAGCTTCGTCTATCGATAACAACCGAATAGACCCTGATTTGACCCAGGCTGTGGTCTCCTTGTGCCGCGCCGCCTCCCGATTCCTTACTCCCTCGATACGCGACGACCGCAAGTACTACAGCAAGGCTCAGGCAAAGGGTGGCGGCCAATGCTGCGAGCCATCCAATGACTGACGGAGCACGTGCTGGAAGTTTCACCGGTTATCTCGTGCCGTCGTAATTGCCTAGAGGGTGCTCCTGACCCGCCGCAGCCCGTCACGAGTGACCGCTTCCGAGATCGCAGATCACGAACTTTCCCCATAACTGAGCATTGGCGAGCGCGCCCGTTCCAGGACAGCCCGCCGCGTGATTGCACCCAGCTAATGTGGTGGGGCAACATTATCGGGTTGGTCCAGAAACTCTCGTATTGCGAGATTAACCAGCTCCGGTCGCTTGTTGAATGTTCCGTGGTTGCTCGCTGGCACAATGATGAGTTGCCCATTCGGCAGATCTCGGAATATCTCGGCATTCTCTTCGGCGGAGCTAAAGTCATGGTCGCCAGCCATGACGAGTACTGGTATTGAGATCTTCTTGAGGTCTGCCGGTTCTATGACCACGGGCTGAAGCCACATGTCGTAAGTCTTCGCCAGCAAGGTCATCCAGTGTTCGGCGCCGTCGGGACTGACCTGAGAGTAGTCCGGCAGAAACCAGGGCGGCAGGCTATCGGCGACCGCGCGAAGATGCGCGGCCAATTGTTGGAGCGACCATTGAGCGCGCTGCTTTTGTTCCGGAGAGAGATGCACACGGATGTTTGCGCCCGAAATGACCAAATGGCGAACCATCTTCGGGTGATCTCGCGCGAGGATCAGGGCAAGATTGGCACCGTCACTGTGTCCCACGATGTCAACGGGGCCGAGGCCGAGCTGATCGATGACGGCAGCCGTGTCATCCGCCATCATCTGGTATGAGAGTGACCAGGGGCCATCAGGACTATGCCCATACCCCCGCTGATCGATGCCGACGACGGTGCGATAGGTCGCAAAATAATCCCGTTGCTTTGGGAAGCTGTTATCAAAGAAGGCCATCCCGCCGTGTAGAAATACAATCGGCGGTCCACGGCCATAGATTTGCGTGTAAAGCTTGGCGCCCCTTACTTCGACGTACCGCTGGCTGCCACCAGGGCCATCCGCATACGCAACCGCGGGGGCAAGCGCCAGGACAGCAATGAGACTGGCGCCGTTGAAATCATTCATGGTGTCTCCCTTGGCGATCTGGTCAGTGCAGTTCTGTTTCGTCTTTGGTCGGGCTGTCCAAGGGTTGGCGACGACCGCTTTGCGGCAAGTATTTTAGCTGTTCAAATGACTCAGCGTGTTAAGGGTTGCCCGATGTCTGCCCGTCGACGCTGAGCATGCCATACCCGGTGA
>JBAUYT010000177.1:0-3734 GCA_049584935.1 Steroidobacteraceae bacterium | reverse complement strand
CTGCCGCACACCACGGCGCGCTGCTCGCAGGCGGCCGCACGGTGGCGGTGCTCGGCTCGGGACTGGATCAGATCTATCCGGAACGGCATGAGCCGCTGGCCGAGCGCATCGTCGCGAGCGGCGCGTTGGTCAGCGAGCTGCCGCCGCGCACGGCCCCGGTGCACTGGAGCTTCCCACGCCGCAACCGCCTGATCAGCGGCCTGAGCCTCGGCACCCTGGTGATCGAGGCCGCCAATGACAGCGGCTCCCTGACCACTGCGCGGCGCGCGCGCAGCCAGGGGCGCGCGGTATTCGCAGTACCCGGCTCGATTCACAACCCGCAGGCCCGCGGCTGCCACCAACTCATCAAGGAAGGAGCACGGCTGGTGCAGAGTTCAGGCGACATCTTGCGCGAATTGAGGCCTATCTTGGTTAAAACGGATGATATATCAGTGACTTCGAAACCCAATCGCGTCACACGGAGATCGCCGCGGTTGGACAAGGACCAGAAAATCCTGTTAGATGCCTTGGGTTTCGAGCCGGCCAGCATCGATTCGCTGGTCGGGCGAACCGGATTCCCGAGCCATTCCGTCGCGTCGATGCTGGTCATGCTCCAGTTCGCAGGCGCCGTCGGAGCGGAACCGGGGGGACGGTACGTGCGATTGTTTGACGAACGCCACGGCTGACACCGATCGGCACGGTTAACCGAACTCAACTCGATGATCGACAACACTGTATTCGACATTCTGATCTACGTCTTCGACCGCTACATGCTCGAGGAACTGCCCGCAAGTGCGGAGCGGGAATCGCTGGCGCGGGATCTCGAGAGCGCGGGCTTTGGCGAGGCCAATGTCGAGCGAGCACTCGACTGGCTGGCGGATCTGGCCGAGCAGCGCGAGGACGGTAACCTCGGCCATCTCGACAACGATCTCAAGGGCAGCAGCAGCCTGCGCGTATACGCGCCGGAGGAGATGGCGCGGCTGGACGCCCAGTGTCGTGGCCTTCTGACCTCGCTGGAAGCCGGCGGCATTCTCTCTGCCAGCCAGCGGGAAATCGTCATCGACCGCCTGCTTGCGCTCGACGCCGAAGAGCTCGACCTGGAGCAGGTCAAATGGGTGGTGCTCATGGTGCTCTCGAGCCAGCCCGGCCAGGAGTTGGCCTATTCACGCATGGAAGATCTGGTGTTCGATGATGACCAGCAGCACGACCCGCACTGAGCCGTCGGCCAAACGGTCGATTTGCATACCCGCGGCACGTCCGCGGTTTTTCGTTTTTGGCTCCCTGACGCAGCAGCGCTATGGCCGATAACCTGGTTATTGTCGAATCGCCCGCAAAAGCCCGTACGATCAAGAAGTATCTGGGACGCGGATTCAACGTACTGGCTTCCTACGGCCACGTGCGCGACCTCGTGCCCAAGGAAGGCGCAGTCGATCCGGACAATGACTTTGCGATGAACTACCGGCTCATCGAGCGCAATGAGCGCCACGTCGAGGCCATCTCCAAGGCGCTGCAGAAGGCCGAATCGCTCTATCTGGCCACCGACCCCGACCGTGAGGGCGAGGCCATCGCCTGGCACCTGTACGAGATCCTGAAGCAGCGCGGCGAGCTCAAGGGCAAGCAGGTGCATCGCGTGGTGTTCCACGAGATCACCCGCAATGCCATCCGCGCGGCGGTCGAGGCGCCGCGCGAACTGTCGATGGATCTCGTCAATGCGCAGCAGGCGCGGCGCGCACTCGATTACCTGGTGGGCTTCAATCTTTCGCCGCTGCTGTGGAAGAAGGTGCGGCGCGGACTGTCCGCCGGCCGCGTGCAGAGCCCCGCGCTGCGCCTGATCTGCGAGCGCGAGGAAGAGATCGCCGCGTTCGTGCCGCAGGAATACTGGAGCATCGACGCACTCGGCGAGCACTCCGAGCAGACTTTCCCGCTTAAGCTGACCGAATTTCGTGGCCGCAAGGTCGAGCAGTTCAGCTTCACCCATGAGACCGGCGCACGCGAGGCGCAGCAGGCACTCACGGCCGCGGTCGGCGCCGACGGTACGCTGCAGGTACTCAACGTCGAGCGCAAGCAGCGCCGGCGCAATCCGGCGCCGCCGTTCACGACCTCGACGCTGCAGCAGGAGGCGTCGCGCAAGCTCGGCTTCTCCGCCCAGCGCACCATGCGGCTGGCGCAGCAGCTCTACGAAGGCATCGACATCGGCGAAGGCAACGTCGGCCTGATCACCTACATGCGTACCGATTCGGTTTCACTGGCCGCCGAAGCCGTGCAGGAGATCCGTGCAGTGATCACGCGGCTGTATGGCGCGCATGCGCTGGCCGAGGAAGTGCGCGTCTACAAGACCAAGTCGAAGAATGCGCAGGAGGCGCACGAGGCCATCCGTCCGACTTCGGCGGCGATCGTGCCGGCCGACATCGAGCGCTACCTCGACGCCGATCAGTACCGGCTCTATTCGCTCATCTGGAAGCGCGCGGTCGCATGCCAGATGGCGCATGCGGTGTTCGACACGGTGGCGGTGGACATGCTGGCCGGCCCGGATGGCGCCGCGCGGCATCTGCTGCGGGCCAACGGCTCGACGCTGGTCGCACCTGGATACATCGCGGTCTACCAGGAAGACGCCGACGATGCCGCCGGCGACGATGACAGCGACCATGTGCTGCCGCCAATGGGCGCGGGCGATCGCGTAGCGCTAAAGCAGGTAACACCGCAACAACACTTCACCGAGCCACCGCCACGTTTTACCGAGGCCTCGCTGGTCAAGGCGCTGGAAGAGTACGGCATCGGCCGGCCCTCGACCTACGCCTCGATCATTTCGACGCTGCGGGATCGCGAGTACGCCGAAATCGAGAACCGCCGCTTCACCGCCACCGACATCGGCAAGATCGTCTGCCGCTTTCTCACCGACCACTTCCACCGCTACGTCGACTACGGCTTCACCGCATCCATGGAAGACGAGCTCGACGCCGTCTCGCGCGGCGAGGAGCCCTGGACCACGCCGCTGTCCAAGTTCTGGAAGCCGTTCATCGAGCAGGTCGAGGACGTCGAGAAGAACGTATCGCGCGAACAGGTGGCACAAGCACGGGATCTGGGCGCCGATCCACTGAGCGGCAAGCCGATGAGCGTACGCATGGGCCGCTTCGGCCCGTTCGTGCAGATCGGCACCAAGGACGACGAGGAGAAGCCGAAGTTCGCCGGATTGCGGCCGGGGCAGAAGATGGATTCGATCACGCTTGAGCAGGCGCTCGAGCTGTTCAAGCTGCCGCGCACCCTGGGCGCCACGGCTGCAGGCGATCCGATCGTGGCCAGCATCGGCCGCTTTGGACCGTATATCAAGTACGGCAGCAAATACGTCTCGCTCAAGGACGATCCGTACACGGTCACGCTCGAGAGCGCGCTCGAATGCATCCGCCTGAAGGAAGAGGCCGACGCCAACCGCATCATTCAGGACTTTGGCGTCGACAACATCCAGGTGCTCAACGGCCGCTACGGTCCGTACATCAGCAACAAGGAAAAGAACGCGCGCGTTCCCAAGGATCGGGAGCCGAAGTCGCTGACCCTGGAGGAGTGCCGTGCACTGCTGCAGGCGGCGCCGGTCCGCGGCCGCGGTCGCTTCGGTCGCAGGGCAGCCGGCGCCAAGGCAGCGGGCGACGGCAAGGCAGGCGGAGACGCCTCCACTTCAGCCGCCACCGCAGCGGCAGCCAAAAAACGCGCATCCGCCACGACAGCGGAGACGCACGCGGCCAACGGCCGCGGCGCTGCGG
>JBAUYT010000176.1:0-11934 GCA_049584935.1 Steroidobacteraceae bacterium | reverse complement strand
CCGTACCGGCGCGCGCTCGGCTTCTTCGGCACTCGAGGGTAGTTGCTGCACACCGATGGCCGCCACGTGGATCACCGACGGATCGTCCCGCAGCTTCACGTAGAGATGGTCGACCGTCGGATGCGGTACCGGCAGGGCCGATCCTGGAAAGCCATCCGGCACCTGCGTCGGCCGGTCGAATCTGGAATCGTTCGAGATCGACTCGACCAGGAACAGATTGGTGCCGGTCAGCTTGCAGGCGAGCTCCGGGGTTGCGGGGCATTTGAGTTCCCGCAGCACCGGCAGTCGCACCAGCGTTGCCAGTGGCTGCCAGTCTCCCGCGACGCCGCTGGCGATCACCCGGAATTGCAGCGGCCCGGACGCGGAAAACCCGAAGGCCTTGGCCGGATCGAGCGCAGCGACAGCGACCGATGCATTCTGCAGCATGATGCCGTTGCCGACGCTCAGCGTGGTGGAGAAGGACTCGTCGGTGGTTGCGACTTCGATCGCCTCATCACGCGAGAACGCTGCCGGTACCTGCGCCCGCAGCGAAAACACCAGCCGCGCGTCCTGCGGCAGCTCGTTGGCATCCGACAGCTCGATGTTGCTGCGGCTGCTGGAGGCCGAGGGCTGCACGCTGCGGCCGATGAGCTTGACGCTGGGACGCGGAGCATCCACCAGCACCGACAGATCAAAGGCTCTGCCATCCTTGAGCGACACCTGCGCCTTGAGTGCTTCCAGAGAGGGCAGTGCCGCGGCGGCTTCCGGATCCTGCGCCACCATCGTGAGCTGATCGCCGCCCTTGAGGGAGGTGAGCTTGCCCGGCACAAATCCAACTCCCTTGATGCTGAGGCTTGCCACCTCGTCGAGACGGCTGCCCTTGAGCAGGCCTTGGGAATCGCCTGCATGCAGGGTAAAGGTGTCGAAATGCGCGGCGTCGGCGAAGGTCCGCAGCGACACCGGCACCGGCTGGGCCAAGCCGTGCTGCGTGACCAGCAAGGTCATTGCGCCTGGCTTGGCATCCTGTAGCGGCAGCTTGAGCTCGACTTCGTTGGGATTGACCGCCTTCCACTCCGCCTTGAGCTGCTTGCCGGCAGGGTCCTTGAGCATGATGCCGTCGATGCAGCTGACGCTTTCGGCCTGCAGATGAACGGTTTCCTCACGCCCGACGACCAGTGCACCCTGGTCCTTGCTCGCCAGCGCCAGGGTCTGTGACCTGGCATTTACCAGCTGGAAGCTCGGGCCGTTGTAGGTCTCGAATCCCCACGATCCGTGCAACGAGCCGCGCACGCTGTCGCCGAGACTGCTGCCGTCCAATGCCGAGGTGTCGATGACGAAGCCGCCTTGGGCGGGGTCGGCCTTGGCCGGCAGATCGATGCTCTTGCCGTCCTTGGAGGTGAGGGTGAGCACGACGTCGTGCGCATACGCGGTCGAGAACACCAGCGGAGCGCCTTCAACCGGCAGCACCAGTGATTTTTCCCGCGCACAGTAGATTTCTTTGGGATCGACCGCGTGCAGTGGCGGCAGCTGCGGCTGTTCCACAGCGGGCAAAGCCGTAACCAGCACCGACTTCGGATTGTGGAACGAGGGCGGCACGTTGAGCGTCAATGCCAGCTTGTCGCCCTGCTGCGTGGCCAATCCTGGAATGTACTGGTACTGCGCGCTGCGGAACGAATCGAAAATGCGCGCGATATCGATGACCGAAGCGATGTAGGGGCTGTAATAGCCGTAGCTCAGCTGCGGCGAAAAGCTTGCTTCCATCGCCAGATCACCGATCGGACCGTTGGTCAGCGCTTCGACGATCGAGGTGCTGTGGCCGTCGTTGAGGATCAGCGACTCCTGGCCCTTCATGAGACAGGGAGCCTGCAGCTCCGGTAACCGGTCGAGGCACTTCTCGTCGACCTTGATGGCGAGGCTGCGGGCCAGCAGCGGTGCCGCCTGCTTGAGGCGCTCGGGATCGGCCTCATCCAGCCTGCGAATGGCGACCAGATACTTTTCCAGGCGCGAGCGGTCGAGCGTGGCCTGATTGAGATCCTGCGAGGAGCGCACGAACGCACCCGGCCGGCCGCGCACCGCGTCCACCAGCGTACGAAAATCGCCGCGAGTCTCGGGCGCCATGAACACCAGCACCTGCTGGGCGTCGTCCGGTACCGTAACTGTCAGCCCCTGCTGGCCACATTGCTTGCTCCAGGTCTCACAGTTGAAGAACCAGCTGGGTGGCGGCGGGTTGGTCGAGCCACTCAGGAACGCGGCTATGAGCAGGTAATGAGCGGACTGCGTCGGTGGCAGGTCGGCCTTGATCCAGATCTTGTCGCCCGCAGCCAGGTTCGGCACCTGCGAGATCGGCAGCGTGCTGTCGCCGCGCGTGACCTTGGCTTCCAGTACCGGTCCGGTCAGGTCGAACGGCGCCGGATCCGCATGGGCCAGCGTGGCCCCGAAGGCCGCGGCAATGATTAAAGAGCGTCGCAACAATGCCATGGCGATCCTCGAAACCTGATCGTTGATTGCGGGCTGGCACAGTCCTGCGCGTTCTGGTCCGTCTTGGACCACCGCACCTCCCTTTGGTGCGTGCGCTTGTGCAGCAAGATCCACTCAATCTTGCGAGCCTCGACCACCCGGGCCGAAACTCCGCGGGCAGGTTAGCACACCGGCCCGCAGGGATTGGGCTGCCCTGGTTCACAACTCGGGGCCGCGCTCCCCGCTCCGCGGGAAGGCCCTTCCGTCCAACCGTGTAGGAGGATTCCGACAGCCGCATAGGAATGCGCTGATAAACCGCCCTCGGAGCACACTGATTAGCTGCGCGGCCTATGTGGATCGTCAGGGTTGCGCTGCAGCGACCGTATACCTTCCTGGTGCTTGCAGCGCTGATCGTGCTGCTGGGTGTCCATTCGATCCTCAACACCCCCACCGACATATTCCCCAATATCAAGATCCCGATCGCCGCGGTCATCTGGCGCTATACCGGGCTGCTGCCCGAAGAGATGGCGAATCGCATCGTGCTGTTCTCCGAGCGCGTGGCACAGACCACCGTCAACGACGTGGAGCACACGGAGTCGCAATCGCTCAACGGCGAGGCGGTGGTCAAGTACTTCTTCCAGCCTGACGTCAACCAGGCGCTGTCCTTCGGGCAGATCACGGCCGTTTCGCAGACCCAGCTGCAGGCATCACCTCCGGGCACTCTGCCTCCCTACATTCTGGCGTACAACGCTTCGAGCGTACCCATCCTGCAGCTGGCGCTGTCGAGCGATACGATTCCCGAGCAGCAGCTGTTCGACCTGGCCAACAACATCCTGCGCGTGCAGCTGGCCACCGTGGCCGGTGCCTCGATCCCGTATCCCTACGGCGGACGACAGCGGCAGGTGCAGGTGGATCTGGATCCGAACCTGCTGCGCGCCCGTGGGCTTGCGGGCAGTGACGTCGTCAGCGCCATCAACGCCCAGAACCTGATCCTGCCGGCGGGTACCGAGAAGATCGATACGCGCGAGTACTTCGTCCACCTCAACGCCAACCCGACCCAGATCAAGGAGATCGACGACCTGCCCATCGGGGTACGCAACGGCAGCATGGTCTACGTGCACGACGTCGCGCACGTGCGCGATGGTTACGCGCCGCAGACCAATATCGCGCGGGTCGACGGCAAGCGCGCCGTGCTCATGACCATTCTCAAGACCGGTAACGCCTCGACCATCGACATCATCGATGGCATCAATGACCGCCTGCCCGGCGCGCGCGCCTCGATGCCACAGGACCTGAAAGTCCAGGCACTCAACGACCAGTCGATCTTCGTGCGCGCCGCCATCTCCGGCGTGATCCGCGAGGCGGCGATCGCCGCGGCGCTGACCGGTTTGATGATCCTGCTGTTTCTCGGCAGCTGGCGCAGCACGCTGATCATTACGATCTCTATCCCGCTGTCGATCCTGGCATCGATCACCTGCCTGTCGTGGCTCGGCGAGACCGTCAACATCATGACCTTGGGGGGGCTCGCGCTCGCGGTAGGCATCCTGGTGGACGATGCGACCGTCACCATCGAGAACATCAACTTCCATCTCGAGCAGGGCATGGACGTCGAGCCCGCGATCCTCGAAGGCGCGCGCCAGATTGCGCTACCGGCGCTGGTCTCGACCTTGTCCATCTGCATCGTGTTCGTGCCGATGTTCCTGCTCGCTGGCATCGCCAAGTACCTGTTCATCCCGCTGGCCGAGGCGGTGATCTTCGCCATGTTGGCCTCTTACCTGCTGTCGCGCACGCTGGTGCCGACTCTGGCCAAGTTCTGGCTGAAGAAGAAGGGCGAGTCCGAGCACACCGGCGGCAACTTCCTGGTGCGGCTGCAACGCCGCTTCGAGCATGGCTTCGAGCGCATGCGCGAGGGCTATCGAGAAGCGCTGGGGCTGGCGCTCGACAGCGGCCTGCGATTTGCCGTCATTTTTCTGCTCATCATGGCAGCAACGGCGATCCTGGCGTTTCCGCTCGGGCCGCTGCCCGGGCTGGGCCAGGACTTCTTCCCGACCGTCGATGCGGGAGCATTGAAGCTGCACATCCGCGCCGCGACCGGCACGCGCATCGAGGAGACCGCCGCGCTTTGCGATGAAATCGAAAACACCATCCGCGGCATCATTCCCGCGAAAGAGCTGACCAGCATCGTCGACACGCTGGGATTGCCCTACAGCGGCATCAACCTGGCCTACAGCACCTCGGCTCCGGTCGGGCCCAGCGACGCCGACATCTTCATCAATCTGGCGAAGAAGCACTCGTCGGTGGATCAGTATCTGCGTCGCATGCGGGCCAAGCTGGTAGCGACGTACGCTTCGACGCAGTTCCAGTTTCTGCCGGCCGATATCGTCAGCCAGATCCTCAATTTCGGCCTGCCGTCGCCGCTCGACATCCAGGTCGCTGGCCCCGACGTTAAGGCCAATCGGGTATTCATCAATCGGCTGTTGCAGAAGGTCAGCGGCATTCCGGGTGCGGCCGACATGCACGTGCAGCAGGCTTACGATTACCCGCAGATTGACGTCGACGTCGATCGTACCAAGGCGCAGCTGCTGGGGCTGACCGAGCAGAATGTAGCCGCCAACCTGTTGATCAGCCTGTCGGGCAGCTTCCAGACCTCGCCGTCGTTCTGGATCGATCCGAAAACCGGCACGCAGTACAACGTCGTCTCGCAGACTCCGCAGTTCCGGCTGTCCTCGCTGAACGATCTGGCCAATACGCCGCTGAGCCTCGCGGGCGGTGCCGCGGCGGCCAACGGCGGTACCTCGCAGATCCTTGCCAACGTGGCGACCATGCACCGCGACGAAGCTCCCTCGGTCGTGAGCCATTACAATGCGCAGACCGCCTTCGATATCTATGGCGGCGTGCAGGACACCGACCTGGGCTACGTGGCCGCGCAGATGCAGAAGATCATCGACAGCGTTCGAAAGGACCTGCCGCATGGCTCGAAGATTGCCCTCAAGGGACAGGTGGAAACCATGCAGCGCTCGTTCCACGGTCTGCTGACCGGTCTGCTCGGCGCCGTCGTGCTGGTTTACATGCTCATCGTGGTCAACTTCCAGTCGCTACGCGATCCGCTCATCATCGTCTGCGCGCTGCCGGCGGCACTCGCCGGCATCGTCTGGATGCTGTTTCTGACACACACCACCGTGAGCGTACCGGCACTGACCGGTTCGATCATGTGCATGGGTGTGGCCACCGCCAACAGCGTGCTGGTGGTCAGCTTTGCCCGCGAACAGATGCAGACGGGCATGGACGCACGCGCCGCCGCCATCGAGGCGGGCTACACCAGACTCCGACCGGTAATCATGACCGCGCTGGCAATGATCATCGGCATGATTCCGATGGCGCTGGGCCTCGGCGAGAGCGGTGAGCAGAACGCGCCGCTCGGTCGCGCGGTGATCGGCGGACTGGTATTCGCTACCTTCGCCACGCTTTTCTTCGTTCCCACGGTATTTGCACTCGTGCACCGGCACGATCCCAAGCCGGAGCGCATTGATGGTTGAGCAAAGCGGGTCCCCGTCGCACGGATCCACCGGCGGGCACCCACAGCCGCAGCACGCGGCTTACACGTCGCAGCAGCGCGATCAGCTCAAGGCCCGGATCCGCCTGGTGCTATGGATATTGCCGATCCTGGCGCTGATCGTGGCCGTCTGGGGTGTCTCCAGCCGACTGATGGCACGGTCGGAATTGAGCAAGCGCTCACAGCAGGAGGCCCGCATCACGGTCGTAACGGTGAAGGCGCAGCTGAGCGGTGCGGGCGAGGAGCTGGTGCTACCTGGCGTGGTCCAGGCCTACATCGAGGCGCCGATCTATGCCCGGACCAGCGGTTATCTGCGCAGGTGGTATACCGACATCGGCGCGCACGTGAAAAAGGGCGAGCTGCTGGCGGAAATCGATACGCCCGAGGTCGACCGGCAGCTCAGCCAGGCACGCGCCGATCTCAACACCGCCCAGGCCAACCTCGCGCTCTCGCGTACCACCAACGACCGCTGGAAGGCGTTGCTCGCCACGCAGTCGGTATCGCAGCAGGATGCGGACGAGAAGGCGGGCGATGCCGCCGCCAAGCAGGCTATGGAGCAGTCGGCCGCGCAGAATGTGGCGCGGCTCAACGATCTCGAATCGTTCAAGCGCGTGCTGGCGCCATTCGACGGCGTCGTGACGGCACGCAACACCGACATCGGTGCCCTCATCAATGCCGGTCAGGCGGCCGGCAGCGAGCTGTTCGAGGTGGCGGACACCGAAGAGCTGCGCATCTATGCGCAGGTTCCCGAGGCCTATGCAGCCACCATCACCGCGGGATTGCAGACCGAGTTGCACTTCACCGAACATCCGGGCAAGAGCTATCCGGCCGAGGCCGTTCG
Organism: Steroidobacteraceae bacterium; assembly: GCA_049584935.1. Taxonomy (GTDB): domain Bacteria; phylum Pseudomonadota; class Gammaproteobacteria; order Steroidobacterales; family Steroidobacteraceae; genus FEN-1191. The sequence goes on along the minus strand of JBAUYT010000176.1, from coordinate 5,104 downwards.
TACCTCCAACGCGCTCGATCCCACGGCACGCACGCTGCAGGTGGAACTGCATCTGGATAACAAGGACGGCGAGATCTTTCCGGGCGCCTATGCCGAAGTGCATTTCAAGCTGCCCTCGAGTACGCAGACCCTGCGCCTGCCGGCTAACACCGTGCTGTTCCGCGCACCCGGCTTGCAGGTGGCCACCGTCGGCGGCGATAACCGCATCAAACTCAAGAGCATCTTGCAGGGCCGCGACTTCGGCAAAACCATCGAGGTACTCGACGGCATCACCCGGGACGACGTCGTGGTCGTCAATCCACCGGACTCGATCACGGACGGCGTCGCCGTGACGATCGCACCGCCGCCGCAGCAGCGGGACGGCGGCAAGCTCGGGCAACAGCCTCAGGCCAAGCAGGCGGGCGGCAACAAGACGTGAGAGTCGCGATCGTCACTGCCGTGGCGTCAGCGGCCGTGCTGGCGACCGGCTGCTCACTCGCGCCCCGCTACCACGTGCCCGACGCGCCGCCGGCGACGCCGCAGTACCAGGAGCTGGACGGCTGGCGGACCGCGCAGCCCATGGACGCGGTGCCGCGCGGGGATTGGTGGAGACTCTACGGCGATGCGCAGCTCGATGAGCTCGAGCGCAAGGCCGGCGATGCCAACCAGAACATCAAGGCGGCGTTTGCACGGCTGCAGCAGGCTCGCGCCGACACGCGCATCGCGCGCGCGGATCTGTTTCCGCAGCTGACTGCCTCAGCCTCTGCGGAGCGCGAGCACATCTCACCGAAGTCCCCGAGTTACCTGCCGGGAAAGCCCACAACCGGCAACGACTTCAATCTCGAGGGCGATGTTTCGTACGAGATAGACCTGTGGGGACGGGTACGCAACGAGGTGGCTTCCGCCAAGGCCAGCGAGCAGGCCAGTGCCGCCGATCTGGCCTCGCTGGATCTTTCGATCCATGCCGAGCTGGCCACGGACTACTTCAACCTGCGCAGCGCCGACGCGCAGCAGCAGATGCTCAATCAGACGGTGCACGACTACCAGCAGTCGCTACAGCTGACCACGAATCTGTTCAATGGCGGCGCTGCGCCACTCAGCGATGTGGCACAGGCGCAGACGCAGCTGGAGAACGCCTTGACGCAGGCGACCGATATCGGCTTGCAGCGCGAGCAGGCAGCGCACGCCATCGCGGTGCTGGTCGGTGAGAATCCGTCCGCCTTCCATATTGCGGTAAATCCGCTGCCGATCGAAGTCGGACCGCCGCCGGTCGATCCCGGCCTGCCATCGGCATTGCTCGAGCGGCGCCCCGACGTGGCCGAGACCGAGCGTCGCGTGGCCGCCGCCAACGCCGAGATCGGCGTGGCACGCGCGGCGTACTTTCCGCAGTTCACCATCGATGGCTCGCTGGGGCTCAACAGCACGCGTTCATCCAATTGGATTTCCGCGCCGAGCCGCTTCTGGTCGATTGGCCCGCAAGTGACCGTGCCGTTGTTCGAGGCCGGGCGTCTCGCCGGTCAGACCGCGCGCGCCAAGGCACAGTATGACGAGCAGGTGGCGGACTATCGCAACACCGTGCTGACCGCTTACCAGGATGTCGAGGACAGCCTGGCCGGCTTGCGACAGCTCGAGCAGGAGTCACAGACGGTGACCGCGGCCGTGAAGGCTGCCAACGTGGCGTTGCAGCAGGCCAATTATCGCTATCGTGCCGGTGCGGTAACGTATCTCGAGGTGGCCACGGCTGAGACCACGGCGCTGCAGGCGCAGCTGTCGGCGGCAAGTATTCAGGCGCGGAGGCTCAACGCCAGTGTCACGCTGATCAAGGCACTTGGCGGCGGTTGGCAGCCGCCGCAGGCCGTGGCGAAGAAGAACTAGCTGGCGCTCGATCCGGGTGGCGTGCTCGGCCCGCTGCGCCGCGCTCAGTGTGCCGGATCGGCGTATGCCACCGCGCCGGCGCGCCGCGCATAGGCCAGGGCCAGCCGCTGCGCGCGGTTCGCGAACAGATCTGCTTCTGCCGCGTGAGTTACCGCCAGCAGGCGATCTTCGATCGCTTCCTGGGACTGCGTGCTGCCATTCGCGAGCACATGTGCCAGCGTGGCGCCGCGCGCCGCAAGCGAACGTGCCACCAGCAGGCAGCGATGGCAGTCGAGCGGATCGCGCTCGGCGCACATCAGAGCCGGTATCCGCGAGCGCCCGAGAGCCTCGACGGCCTCGAGGCCCTGCAGAAAGTCCTGCTGTTCGGCCATGCGTTCGTAATCGGCCCGGCCGTTTCGATATAGATGGGGATGCAGCGGTCGGCCGCCGAGCCGTTGGCCGAGGTAGTGGTATTCGATGTCAGCCTGTGGCAGCGCCAGCTGCAAGCTCTTGCCGTTGAAGTGTGGCACGCGCCGCGAATAGGGAACCGAGCGCACGTCGACTACCGCCTCGGCGCCGGCGCCGCGCAGCAGCTCCAGGAAGTTGGCGTAGCCGTGATTGGAGTGGCCGATGGTCAGCACCATGGCTTCAGTCCGCACGTGGAATTCCCGGCCGGCCGCGCGAGCACTCGAGCGCGGCGCGATCCCAATTTGCGGTTCGTGCCGCCGCCTCGTAGCTGCTCTGCAGGAAGCCGAGCAGTGCCGCGTCCGGCTCGGCGGCCGTGCGCACCGCCTCGTACGGCAGCAGGAACTCGCCCAGGGTGGCGCTGAAGCTGGCCGCCGCTGGCTGCACCGGCTGGTCGCGAAAGGCTGCCGGCGTCGGATATGCATAGGAGTAGTAGGCCGGATAGTCGATGCCGTTGCCCCCCGGCCAGAATCCCGCGCTGCTGACCTCGTGCGAATAGGCCTCGCGCATGACCGCCTCCGCGAGTCCCGGCACCTTGCCGCTAAAGGCAGGCGCGGTGCGCCCGGAGAAGCGCGTCACCGCCAGATCGAAACTGCCCCAGAAGAAATGCACCGGGCTGCTCTTGCCAATGAAGCCGGTGCGGAATTGTTTGAAGATCCGGTCCGATTGCACGAGCACGCGCCAGAAGCGCTGCGCGTAGTCCGCGTCGTAGGCGGCGTGGCTGCGGTCTGCACTGAAACGCACCGCGCCGGCGATCTCGCTTGGCAGCTCATTGATGCTCACCTGGATGCCGAGCTGCACCAGCGCCTGCAGCGTTTCGGCATAGAAGTCGGCGACGCTCTGAGGCCGCAGCGGTAGCCGGCGCGACTGGCCGTCGCTGACCTCGATGAGGAGTGCATGCGACAGGAAATCGAACTCGATCTCGAAGCTGCGCGCGCCGGACGGAATCGGCGAGGTCGTGAGTCCGCGCGCACTGACGTAGAGCGGCACGTGCCAGCTGTGATTGAGCCAGGGAGTCTGCGCCAGGCGGATCTTACCGACCACTTGTGTCCAGAGATGCAGCGTCTGGCAGGTGTCGGCCCAGGCGGAGTAGGGAAGTTCCGGCCATGCCGCGGCATCGACTTTGGTACTCATGCGCCGGATGCTAGCGCAGCTGGCACGCCCGCGCTAAGGCGGTGCTGCGCTACACTGCCGTGCCTCGATTCAAAGGAGCCACGACATGGCGAAAGCATACTGGGTAGCCTTCTATCAGGAGATCAAGGACACGGCCAAGCTGGGGGCCTACGCCAAGCTGGCGGGGCCGGCCATCGAGGCCGGCGGTGGCCGCTTCCTGGCGCGCGGCGTCGCCGCCAAAGCTTACGAGGCAGGACGCGCGGAACGCACCGTAGTCATCGAATTCGACTCCCTTGAAAAGGCGACGGCCACGCACGACAGCGCGGCCTACCAGGAAGCACTCAAGGCGCTGGCCGGCGGCGCAGTGCGGGATCTGCGCATCATCGGCGGGGTGTAGCGCCTCCCGTCTATCGGCTCGGGATGGCGCCGACGGTCCCTTGGCTGACGCGTAGGGTTTTTCCGACATAGCCGCAGGCGCGGGGTTCCGCGCGGGCCGGCGCTATGGGAACATCGGCTCTCCTTCCCGGGAGCTGCCATGGGCATCGACGATACCGCCGCGCACGATATCAAGCTTGGCGAACACGATTTGCTGTCGACGTTCAGGCCCGACACCGCGCTCGGTGCGCTGATCTACCTGGCCATCTTCGTAGTGCTGGCACTGCTCCTGTCGCGCATGTTGCGCCTGGCGGTCAAGACGGCCATGACTCGCCAGGGACATGTCGATCGCACCACGATGAGTTTCCTGCAGCAGTTCGGCTCGGCGCTCATCTGGGTGATCATGCTGATCCTGTACGCACACCTGATTCCGGCGCTGCGTGCCATGGGTACCGCGCTGCTGGCAGGCGCCAGCGTGGCGTCTGTGGTCATTGGTCTGGCCGCGCAGAGCACTCTCGGCAATCTGGTCGCCGGCATATCGATCACGATCTACAAGCCGTTCCGCCTCGGGGATACCTTGCAGGTCGCAACCCCTACGGGTACCGAGATCGGCGTGGTCGACGCCATATCCCTGGGCTACACCACGCTGCGCGCCCCCGATGGCCGCCTGGTAGTGCTGCCCAACGCGCTCGCGGCCAGCCAGGTAGTGCTCAATCTCAGTAGCACCTTTGCGCCGTGGCAGATGTCGATCTCGATCCGCATCAGCCGGGACGCCGACGTCGATGCCGCACGCCAGCTCGCACTCGAAGTGGCCAAGGAGACGGTGGGAGAATCCTCGGTCAAAGGTTGCTACCTGACCAAGGTCGATGCCACCACCGCGGAACTCGATCTTCGGTACCAGGTGCCGGATGCCGCCAGCCGCGAACCGACGCGCGCGTCGCTGATATCGCGGCTGGCGCAGCGCTTCGACCGGCTCGGCGGCGACGTCTCGAAACAGCGCGCAAGCTTTTCCTGAGGCTACGGCCTCGGACGTACCGCCGGCACGACCAGCGCGGTGACGATGAGTCCGTCACGGACCAGGTAGCGGCCCTGTAGTTCGTGCGGCAGCAATGCCGGCGGATGGTCGCCGGCAAGCCGCGACCGAAAGGTGCCGCCGTCGGGATCGACACGCACCAGTACTGCGCGAAACTCCAGGGTCCTTCGCAGCAACGGGAAACACGCCTTCAGCACGCTTTCCTTGGCACTGAACAGCAGCCGGTCCCAATGTATTCCAGCGGGAGCGGTCGCGAGCCAGGCACGCTCCTGCGGCAGGCTGATG
>JBAUYT010000175.1:0-2358 GCA_049584935.1 Steroidobacteraceae bacterium | reverse complement strand
CCACTACACCGTACATACGTGGAAGGACTTCTTCATCCATCTTGCGACCATCTCGATAGGCCTGCTGATCGCGATCGGACTGGAACAATCCGCTGTGTACCTCTGGAGTGCAGAGGACTTTCGAGCGCACAATCCCGGGTCTGATCCTCAGGCAGCATGGAATGGCGCTGTCCTACGGCGCATCGCAGGTATCGTGCTTCCAGTTCTGCCCGTCACGAGCAAGCCTAAGCCATGGGCGACTATCGAGCGTCTGGCGCGGCTGGCCGGGTGTCCGAAAGTTACGCAAAAGTACGCACGATCTGCGCTGAGCTGAATCAGAAAATAAAACGATAGAGGCTATTTTGTCCGGGCTGGTTTTACTGTCTGGCGATCTCCTATCGTGCCCGGCAGTTCCAGCAACTTCTGGCGATCCATATGAATCTGAACCGTCCCGATGCAGCGAGGGATCTCGGCATCGAAGTTAAGACGATGGACAACTGGCGCTGTACCGGAAAAGGTCCACGGTTTCTCAAGATGGGCTCGCGTATCCTCTATCCAAGGGAGGAGTTGGACGCATTCAAAGCCGCGTGCTTGCGTCAATCAACTGCACAGACGTCCACGGTGCAGCCTGTGTGCCGTCGCTCAGAGGCGAACCCTCAATTAGGCAATCGCACATAGCTGCGCACCGCGCCACTCAGAAGCGCACAGGCGCGCGCCGTGGCGCCTGACTCCGACACCCCTACGGAATTGGCCTGCGCATTGTGCAGCCGCGATATCGACAGGTTCAATCCTTTCGCCATGCGGCGAAGTCTCAACGGACGCACGCAAGTTGTTTTCCTCTGCCCTGACTGTATTGCCACACACGGCACTGATGAGTGCAGTCGGCGTCTGGTCATCGGCTACGGGCCACCGCAGCAAGCATGAGCGCCATAACCCGAGTGCTCGACCGGCTGGAGCGCGTGAAGGCCATCGGCCCTAACCGTTGGGTTGCTTGCTGTCCAGTACACCGGGATCGCACACCCTCGCTGTCAATCCGCGAGACTGATGACCGTCGCGTGCTCCTGCACGATTTTGGCGGATGCGCGGTCGGCGACGTGCTTGCCGCCATCGGATTGGAATTGCGGGACTTGTTCAATCAACCGCTAGGACAGCAGTTCCCACCGACCCATAGTCGCATTCCCGTTCGCGATCTGCTCGAACTCGCCGGCTATGAGATCGACGTCGCGGGAATCTTATTGATCGACATAGTCGAGGGTCGCGGCTGCAGCGAAGTAGCGTGGCAGCGGCTCGCTCAGAGCGCTGAACGAGTCAACGCTGTTAGGAGCCATATGAATGGCCGCTGAGCGCAACGTCATTGAGATTCAGCGCTCTGCTCGCGAGGCCACGGCGATCAATGATCTCTCCGAGGATGGCATCGCGCTGGCTTTTGCAGAGCGCTATCAGGATGCGGCACGCTATTGCCACACGACGGGCGCGTGGTTTTCGTGGGCCAAGACCCACTGGCGGCGCGACGAGTCGATGCTCGCATTCTCGTGGGCGCGCGATCTGTGCCGCGAACTCAATGGTATGGGCTTGGCGAGCCTGAAGAAGACCGCAACGGCTGCGGCGGTGGAACGCGCTGCCCGCTCAGATCGACGGCTTGCCGTTACCTCTGAGATTTGGGACCGCGATCCCCTGTTGATAGGAACTCCCGGCGGTGTCGTGGACCTACACACGGGCGTACTTCGAGCGGCCCGCGCGGACGACTACATCACAAAATTGACCGGCGTGGCTCCGTCGGGAGAGAGCGCTGAGCCGGTTCTGTGGCTGCAGTTCCTTGAGCAGACGACGCTCGGCGATGCAAACCTCACGCGCTTTCTGCAACAGATCGCTGGCTACGCATTGACGGGCGATGTACGGGAGCACGCGTTGTTCTTCGGATATGGCGGAGGAGGCAATGGCAAAGGCGTGTTCGTGCACACGCTCAAGGGCATATGGGGCGACTACGCCAGCGTCGCGCCGATGGAGACCTTTACCGAATCGCACGGGGACCGGCACCCGACCGAGCTGGCTATGCTGCGAGGTGCCAGACTGGTCGTTTCCGAGGAGTCCGAGGCCGGCCGCAATTGGAACAGTGCCCGCGTCAAGACCCTGAGCGGCGGCGATCCGGTCACGGCGCGATTCATGCGGCAAGACTTCTTCACGTTCTCGCCGACGTGGAAGCTACTGCTGATCGGCAACCATCAACCGCTGCTGCGTAACGTCGATGATGCTCTGGTGCGCCGATTCAACATCGTGCCGTTCAACCACAAGCCGGCGCGACCTGATCTGGAGCTTGAGCACAAGCTGCAAGCTGAATGGCCGGCTATCCTGCGTTGGGCCATCGATGGGTGCTTGGAC
>JBAUYT010000174.1:0-42735 GCA_049584935.1 Steroidobacteraceae bacterium | reverse complement strand
GAGTACGGGCATTTTGAAGAGTACATTGATTGGCTGACTTCGACGTGGAAGCCGACAATGGAAGCCACGAAGAAAGCTGGGCTGATCATCGATTACAAGGTCTTCAGGGCCACTCCAAAATCACCGGATCAGCCCAATATATATCTCTGGATCACTTATAAAAACATGGCGGCTTTAGATAAAGGCGTCGAACTGGAAGATGTGGCCAAGAAAGTAATCTGTAGCACCGAGTGTCAGAACAAGGCCAGAGTGGCCCGGAGTGAATACAGAGAAGTTCTGGGCACTGAATATATTCGTGAGCTTATTTTAAAATGAAATTGCTATACGCGTTCAAAGAGCGTGCACCACATATTTATAAAGCTCGCCGCAACCTCCCGAATCCGGGGTTAGACTCTAAACGCAAGTGAATAGAGCGGCCACATTAGGCGATGCTCGGCGACTACTTGCGCCGCCGCGCCTTCCGCCGATTCGCGGGTACACTCCTTAGGCCCCTCGTTACGGTCTTCGTGGTGTCGGCTGCCTCAAACAGGCGCCGAAGGCCGTGTTCCAATAGTCCGACGGCCCTCTCCAAGGCGCCGAGTTGCCGAACCCGCACGATCGCGACCGACATCTGCAAGTCAAATGATGGGGGGCGCAACACTTCAACCGTGTCGAGAGACTTATTCCTGGCAATAAAGTGCGCCGGCAGCAACCCGACTCCATATCCTGACTGAACGAAGGCCAGCTGCAGATGCATGTTGTGGATTTCAGCCGCTATCATGGGCGTGAAGCCGGCACGGCCCATCTGATCGATGAGGTTTGCCCGAAGGAAGCACCCGGGCGGATTCAGCACCCAGGGCGCTCGGCCTAAGCTTTTCCAATCGCCGTCGACGTTGCCTGCCGCGCCTTGAACGATCTCCGCGCGGTCCGTCGCAATGATATTTGTCAGAAGTGGTGGAGGCGCGGTTCTGCCTACGGGTAAAAGCACGGCAGCAACGTCGAGCTCGCCCGCGAGCAGCCGGTTAAATAATTCACTCCCGCTCGAGAGCCGCAGTCGGACCTTGGGGTATTTGTCCGTCAGCGCCAGAATAGGGTCGATAAGCGTCCCCTCGGCCAGGGGATGCGCGAGCCCGATGCGCAAGAGGCCGTGAGGTTCGGCGTCGCGCGACGCAAGAGATTTCAGCGCCTCGGTCCGCTGCAACAGATCTCGCGCCTGCTCGAGCACCCTGGACCCCAGCGAGTTCAGGCGCGGCGGCTTTACCGAGCGGTCGAGCAACTCAGCCCCCAATGCAGCCTCCAGCCTTTGCAGTTGCCGCGTTATAGCGGATGGTGTCCGGTATAGACGATCGGCTGCACTGGCTATGGACCCGGCCTGGGCAAACACTACGAGGGCGCGTAAATCATCGAGCACGGGAGTCTCCTAAAGCACTCCTAAAAACCTTCTCCCCACCGAGTAGCAGAGTCGTGCGGCAACAGCAATATTGTCGTGAACATAATGAACTTGTGGAATGGTCTGCGCTCCAGTAAATCTACTGGAGGGCAGAGCGCGCAGGGACCGACAAATCGTGATGACACTCTATTCCGCTGATCTCAGCCCCTATTCTGCCCGCGTCCGTTTGCAGATCTACGCCAAGGGTATTACGGACATCGCCTTCGAACTGCCGGAACACTGGGGCATGCCCAAATTCCGCGAGAGATTTCCGATCGGCCGTATTCCGGTTCTCGATATCGATGGCGACATGCTGCCGGAATCCGAAGTAATCGCGGAATATCTCGAAGCGATCCATCCCGAACCTTCGCTACTGGGAATCACTCCGCGCGAGACCGCGCATATCCGCATGCTTGCTCGCCTTGGCGATATCCACATCATAAACAACATGTTCATGCTGTCCCGTCATACAGGCGCTCTGTCCCGTCGAACACCCACCGTCGCACGCAACGATCGTGTCAGCGAGCAACTCGCAGGCGAGGTGGTACGGAACCTCAACGCGCTCGACAAACTCATCGGCAAGGATGGCTTCGCCTGCTGCGGTCGCCTCACGCTGGCGGATTGCGCGCTCGTGCCTGGACTTTTCTTTGTCGAAAGTGTCATGCCGGCCCTCGGCCTCAACACGCCGATTCCGGCAATTGCAAATGTCGCTGCCTATTGGGCTGCAATCCAGAAGAACGAACACGCGGCAAGAGTGTTGTTCGAACTTCACCGCGGCCTCGGCGAACGCCGTGAAATGATCCGCAGTGGCGCGTTGGATCGGTTCATCGCCGCGAGGGACGCGGCGCAGAAGGCGGCGGACGCGCAGAATTGATGGATTGCGAATTGCGCGAATTCGATTGGCGCTCTCACTGGGAAGCGCCGAAACGCACCACCCAGTGCGTCCAAACCAGGCACCCCGAGCCCAACAAACCCACTGCGATCCAGGTTGTTGCGGCGGCGACAGATTGGGTCTTGCCACCGAGCACCCTACGTCCGCCCACCCACACTGCCGCCAGCAAGCATAGTACGCCGACGCACAGGACGGCGATATTAAAGTCGGGCTGCATCAGGACACCTCCAAAGTCTGCGGCTGCGTCCCAGATTGGGATGACTTCATTTCGGCTTCCGCGCCTTGGCTATCTTGCGCTTGGAAGGGCGAGGCCTGGCTCGCACTCGGGTTGGCTTGGCCTGCTCACCTTTGGAGTTTGCAGTCCGAGAGCGCCGAGAAGTTATCCCCAACACAGATAACTGCTTCGCCCGCGATCCCTCCAGCATAGTTACGCGTGCATTCTGCTGTCTCAGCAACTCCTGGGAGCTCTTTAGTAAAGCCAGGAGGCTCCCCCGCTCGACTCGTAGCGCTTCCCGCTCCGTCGACAGCGTGCTCAAATAGGTCAGCTGCTCCCCCTCCCTCGCCCGCGCTTCGGCCAGCGTGATCGAGAGCTTCCCCACCTGCTCCTGCAGTTCTTCCACGCCAGTAGCCGCGGCCTCCGGGGATTGAAGTAACTTCAGCCGTTCCCTGGCTTCTTCGATCGCCCTCCTCCACAGCAACTCCGTTACCCGCACCAAGGCTTCCGGCACTCGCTCTAGGGATTCCGGTTCGTCGCCGAGCCGGCTGCCCAGCTTCTCCCAGTACTTCGCGAGCAACGGCGTGATCGTATTGGGCGATCCGCCGCCCAGGTGCTCTCGAATCGCCGCCACGCTCGGCTTCCTGCCCTGCCTCAAAAGAGCATCCGCGGCTCTCTGCACATCCAACACGCCCATCGTACCTTGTCTATAAAGAATGTCCCTCCCCGTGAAGGTCCCTTTAATCCCGGAGCCGTCCTCATCGTTCTCGGAGTGCATTCAATTACATTTACTACGAGGATACATGATGATAGTGTATCATACACAGCAGCTCACTATTGATAGCCCGATAAGGGGGCATTTGCGCTCTAACGGGCGTGACCGATGCCAACCTCGACGTTCCTGGAGGGTTCGTAGCGCTGGAATTTCCCATTAGGCCAGTCCCAAGCCGAGCTTCGAGAGGCCCTGGCAGTCTCCCGGTTCCACGAACCCGCCCCTATTCAAGCATCGAGCACGGTCCGGCGGAGAACTCTACTTCAGAGCGGGTGTCACTAAATGGTGTATGGACTGTTGTACATACATCCGCTAGCATGGCTTGATGTCGTATGTGGTCGCTGGGTTCGACTGGGATGATGGCAATCGCCGGAAGTGCCAGAAGCACGGGCTGACCGTGCTGGAAATAGAAACCGTCTTGCGCGGGCCGTTGCGAAGCTTTCCTGATTCTGACCACTCCGTGACCGAGGCTCGCTATTTGGGTATTGGGCGTACCGAGGCAGGACGGCATGTGCTGATCGCCTATACCTTCCGCCTGGCGGACGGAAGGCAGCTGATCCGTCCGATCAGCGCTCGCTATATGCATGCCAAAGAGGTCAAGCACTATGAAGCGCAAAGCTAAGTCCCTCAAGAAGCTGCCCTTGCTTAGGACGGATAGGGCAGCGGCAACGTTTGTTGCCGAGAGCGATTTGACTCGATTCGATCTGTCCACGCTCAAGCCCGTGCGCTACGAATTCGCGCCCAAGGAAGCTCGTGTCAACATGCGCCTACCGGGTGAACTCCTGGATGCGGTCAAGAGTGCCGCCAAGCGGCGGGGTATGCCCTATCAGCGCTTCATCCGTCAGGCGCTCGAGCAGGCGTTGGACGGCCATAAATAAATGATCCAGCGCGCTCAACGCGTCCGCTACCGCAGAGCTTAATCCGCTATGGAAATCGACCCGACCGAGTCCCAGGCCGTGAGCTTACCCGCCACCATCGAGTGGCTCGCGCGAGGTGCGGCCTTCACGGCCGAAGAAATCCTTTGCCTCTTTGAAAGTAATTCCCCACTCCTGCACGACAATCCCTACGCGCTCGGCGTGCCGACCAACACGCTGCGCGCATTGCGCTCCGACTGGCGGATGTTTCTGCGCTTCTGTGGCGAGAACGGATTCCTGCCTCTACCGGCCTCTCCCGCGGTGGTGACACGTTTCATAGAGGAAGCCTATGGCCGCTCCGATGCCCGATCGGTCTCGACGGTCGAGCGTTATCTGGCGACCATTTCCCGCGCGCACACTCTGTCAAACCTGCCGGATCCGACCCGCGCTGCCCAGGTCAAAGGTGCCTTTCGGCACTTAAGTCGCGGCCGGCCGGAAGCCCAAGCCAAGTGCGCGCTGCGCTGGACGCACATCGCCTACGCCCTCGAGCATCTGCACAGTGGGAATCTGGCTTGGGACCTTCGTGCCAAAGCCCTATTGGCGGTGGCCTACAGCACCATGGCACGGCGCGCGGAGCTTGTCGCACTCACGACCGCTGAGATCAAGTTCAACCCGGAAGCCGGCGATGGAGTCGCCATCATCCGGATGACCAAGGTCGCTCGAGAGGAAGCGCGCTATCTGGCGCCCGAAGCCGTGCGCCCTCTGCAAGCTTGGCTCGCGCACGGCGGAATCTCTGAGGGACCGATCTTCCTGCGGTTTGAGAACACCGGAACCGTTGGAAAGCGCGCCATCCAACCCCAGGAGGTAGCGCGCATTGTTCAGCGCATCGGACGTCTACTGAATGCTCAGCACCCCGGTGCTGAGCCGGTCTGGCCCGTGGACCACCTAGCCGCCCATTCCACGCGCATCGGCGCCGCACACGACATGGCCGCCAATGGGATCGATCTCACCAGCATCATGCATGCGGGCGGCTGGAACGATCCCAAGATGCCTCGCTACTACACCCGCGAGCTCGCGGCCCGGGAATCGGGGATGGCGCGCATGATGAGAGCACTGCACGAGAAGGCGAAACCTTGAACCTCGGACACTTATGAGTGTCGCTAACATGCCCCGGTGCTGCTGGCGTCATTAGAGGCAGCTCTGTCCATACTCGATCCCAAATGGCTTGTGTTCGTTAAAGTCGCAGAGCTCGGCAGCCTGACTCGGACTACCGTCGCCCTCGGTGTTCCGCAATCCCAGATCAGTCGACACATCGCTCAATTGGAGCGGCAATGCGGAGCACGACTGTTCCGGCGCACCGGGCGCGGCGTTGTATTGACGGAGTTTGGGCAGCAGCTGTTCCCGCGTATCAAAGCGTTGATCGCCGAGGCCGACGCACTTGCCGATGACATTCGAACCTCCGGGGGACTACCGATGGGCGAAGTGCGCGTCGGATTGTTGCCCTACGCTGTTACCGTGTTCGCTGGTCCCTTATTCGGCGCCGTACGTGAGCGATTTCCCAAGGTTCAGCTTCATCTGACGGAAGGCGCCAGTACGCAGCTCGAGGAACGCCTTCGCGAGGGCCGGCTCGATATGTCACTCCTATTGCGTGAGGACGGTACGCCCCGGGGCGACGAGCCCGTAATCGCTCGCGTGCCTTTGCATCTGGTTGGCCCGTGCGAAAATCCTCTGCTACGGCAACGGACCATCGAATTTAGGCAACTCCGCGGACTACCCTTGATTCTGCCCAGCCAACCCCACGTTTTGCGCAGTCGATTGGCTCGGCTCGCGGATGATCGCGGGTTTAAGCTGACCGTGGCGATGGAAGCCGATTCGATCCAACTTCAATATGAGATTGCCGCAGCAGGAGGCGGTTACGCAATCACAGTGCGCGCGCCGGGCCGAACTGCGGACCCGCGGCTCGCGGCCGCGCGCATCATCAAGCCACCGCTCCTGCGTGCCGTCATTCTGGGCAGCACGCCGCGTCAACCGCAAACGCTGGCAGCCCGCGAGGTGTATCGGTTGATTCAGCAGATGGCACCACAGTATTTCAGGCGATAGAAAGCAATCTCTCGGAATCCATTCCCAACATATCTGATTTAAGGTCACTGAGCTGGTTCCCGGCGCTCAGGCCGTTTAGCGTTCAAGGGTCGGCACGTCACGGAGATCGCCCTTGAATCAGACTGATGCGGCGCTGGGGGACATGCTGCCCTCGACGCTGTTCCTGTCCGACGATGACGTTGGTGCGCTCGCCCACTGGCCGGCGGCGGTCTCAGCCTTGGCGTCGGCTTACGCCAAGCCAATGCAGAATACCATGGTGCCCCCTCGCTCAATGGCTCGGGGTGATGGCATATGGCTTCGCGGCTTGACGGCGGTGTCCCCATCGGGTGGATACATGGGATGCAAGCTCATTGCTGCCTCGATGAAAGCCCGCCGCGCCAGTTACTTGATTGCGCTGTTTGACCAACAGACCATGGCACTCGCCGCGCTCATGGATGGAAACCGTATCACCGGCATACGCACGGCGGCGACAGCCGCGCTCGCCGTGAACCTGCTGGCGCCACCACGGCCGCTCTCGGTCGCCGTGATCGGCTCGGGATTCGAAGCGCGAAATCTGTTGTACGCGTTGATGGCAACCCGCACCGTCTCCACGGCGACGGTTTTCAGCCCCACGCCCGCCAGCCGGGAAAGATTCGCCGCATCCTTCCGTGGCGAGTGTGGCCTGGCCATCAGCGCCGCCGATTCGGCCCCGACCGCCCTGTGTGGCACTGATGTCGTACTGTGCGCGGCGCGCAGCCGTGATGAGTCACCGGTTTTGCTTGGTGCGTGGCTCGAACCCGGCATGACCGTGGTCTCGGTAGGCTCTACGCTGCCTGAGCAGCGGGAGCTCGATGAGCAGGCACTGGCGCGAGCACGCCGCGTCGTGGCGGATATGAAGGACGAGGTCGCGTACGAAACCGGCGACGCCATCGCGGCCACGAGCGCTGGCATAGATCTCGGCGCGAAACTCGTCTCGCTCGCCGACGTTGTGTCGGGCCGCGCACTGGGCCGCAACAATCCCGAAGACATTCTCATCTACAAGTCAGTCGGCTCAGCGCTGCAGGACGTCGTGATCAGTGAGATGCTATTCGAGCGTGCGCGCAGCATGGGAATGGGCACACCGCTGCCGGTTAGCATCCGACCGAACGCAAAATAATTTTGATCACCTTCCCCACATCGCAACTTACACCATGGCCAAATACCACAGATCTGACTCCCGCGACTGGGCGCGCCAGTACCTGGTCGGCTGCTCCGCCGTGACGATCCCGAGCTACAGCGCTGACCTGAAGCGCCTAAACGAGCGTGGCATCCGGCACGACATTGAGCTGGCGATCAAGCTCGGATATACCTACACGCTGCTGTGCGCCGAAGTGGCTATCACCCCCGAGGAAAACGCGCAGTTTACCGCATGGGCGCGCGATGCTGCTGGCGACCGACTGAGCTTGTTCTTCCACGCGGCATTCGGCACGTTGACCGACAACATCGAGGCCGTGAAGATAGCCGAAAGAGCGGGCGCCGACATCACGCTGTTGTCGTACCCGCCGCAGTTCTGGCCGACGAGCGAACAGGACATCTACGACTACACGAAGTCCTTCTGCGATGCCACCGACTTGGCGGTGATGCTCTTTCCCATCCCGTTATGGGGCTTCGAACGGGTGCATCCGGCCGGCATGTCCGTCGAACTCGTGCGCCGACTGCTGAAGAGCTGCCCGAATATTGTCGCGATCAAGTCCGAACAGGGATTCCCGCTACCCGCCGGGCTTTGCGAAATGTACCACCACTTCCGCGACGAAGTGGTGATCAGTTGCCCGATCGAGGGCGACGCGATCCCGCTGATGAGCCTGATGCAGCTGCAGTTCTCGGGCACCAGCAACACGCAGTGGATGAGTGACTACTACCCCAAAGCGTTCCATCTTGCGCGCAAGGGCGAGTGGGAGCAGGCAATGCAGATGTATTGGAAGGTCAATCCCGCACGCAATGCCAATGGCGCCGCCGCACAAGCCTATGCGGGTGGTACTGGCGTGCTGAACCGGACGATTTGGAAGTATCAAGACTGGCTGGCAGGCTTCAACGGGGGACCGCTGCGCGCGCCCGCGATGCGCGTGCCTGACCGACTGATGAGATCGCTTCGCCTGGGCCTTACGGCATCCGGCCTGCCTGTCACATCCGATCCCGACGGTGCTTTCATGCTGGGCCGGCATCCTTGCTGATCACGGGACATGACGGTGTAAAGCATCTGCCAAACACACCCCACAGGCCTGCAGGCCGCGCGAGGATCGGGGTCGATCCGAAACAGCGGCAATTCGACAGACGTTGCGTGGCCTGAGGATCAAAGTCGGGCATGCACATGTGGCAGCAGCAGTCCGCAGCTACGCGTTAGAGCGCTTTTTGAGGCCGCTTATCTGCTCTATTATCGGCCGTTGGGGTAGAATTGGGGGGTGCTGTCCAGCTGAAGGGCCCTCTAAAGACGTGGAATCTGAGCCGCCAGAAAGCGATAAGTCACTTCCCGTGCGCCAGCAAGCCCAGCTGATCGCGCCCGGCTCCGCCTTCACGGTGGCCGAGATCGAGCGACTGTTCGAAGCGAACTCCCCGCTGCTCACCCGCGATCCGTATCTACTCTCCGCGCCCGTGAATACTCAAAAGGCGCGCCGCGCGGACTGGCGGGTCTTCCGCGCCTTCTGCCGGGAGCGGCATTTCACGCCGCTCCCGGCAACCGTCCCGGTGCTGCGGGCTTTTCTGGAAGACTGCCTCGAACCTGCGAAGTCCAAATCAGCTGCGACGCTAGAGCGCTATCTCGCGACCATCGCCCATGCTCACGCGCTCACCGACTACCCCGATCCCACCAAGACCGCCGCCATCCGAGGCGCGCATCGACACCTGACCCGCGGCTTACCCGCCTCGCAGCCCAAAGCCGCCCTGCGCGGGGCTCACATCGACTACGCCCTCGAGCACCTCCACACTGACGATCTGGCCTGGGACCTGCGCGCCAAGGCGCTGCTCGCGACGGCTTACTGCACCATGGCCCGCCGCGCCGAGCTCGTGGCGCTCCGGGTAGTAGGCGATCTTGTCTTCAACGACAAGGGCGGGGATGGGGTCGCGCTCATCCGCAACACCAAGGCCCGCCGCGAGGACTCCCGCTATCTGTCACGAGCCGCGGTCAACGCTCTAAAAGCCTGGATGGCGCACGCCGGTATCGACAATGGCTGGGTGTTCCAGCGATTGCTGAACACCGGCGCCGCTGCGGGGTCTGCGCTCAATGCCCAGGAAGTCGCTAGGATCATTCAGCGAGTGGGGAAAACTCTAAACGCGACCGCTCCGGCAACCGAGCCGCCATGGCCTCGAGTGGGACTCAGTGCCCATTCCATCCGCATTGGCGGCGCGCATGATTTGGCAGCCGCCGGCATCGATCTGACCAGCATTATGCAGTCTGGCGGTTGGAGTGATGCCAAGATGCCGCGCTACTACACGAGGGAACTCGAAGCTCAGGAGTCGGGCATGGCCAGGTTGCTAAAGCGCAGATCACGCCAGAAGTGAACACCAGAAAGGCTACACAATCGGCCGTCTCGACCCTCCCCTATGGGCCCAAGAGAAGTCATTTAAGACGGCTTGCGGTCGCCGTGTACGGCGCCTTACACGGCGCCATTATGGAATCTTATGGATCAGCGGGCATTCCATCCGCATTGGCGGCGCGCACGACCTCGCAGCCTGCAACATCGACCTTGTCGAGACGACCGCGCGTCGACCGAATCAGGACGCCGACGTTCACAACCGGCAGGGCGCGGTAGACTTCTTCTTGCGGCAGCCGATACCGAAGAACAAGTGATCGCCTGCGTGCATTAGTTTCATGGCCTTGGGGGCTTCTACTATTGAGAGGTATCGTAATGGAAAAAAAAGAAGGCGACTGCCGGCAAGCGGGCAATGAATAAACGTCGCGCCACTCCTGCAGCAGACCCGATGAACAAGCTGCACGATCTCACATCCGCAGGTGCGGCGAGCTGCGCGATGCCGATCACCCGCCAGCTACGCGCAAGCTAAGTTAATCAAGTCCAGAAGTTGCAAGACGCATTGGAAGGCATGAGTGTAGCCATGCGGCGAAAGCGATATTGAGGCGGAAAACCATTATCGCCGGCGCCCACGCACTCCATTGAGCAACCAGGCTACGACCAGTATCAGCACAATCAAGCCGATCGGTCCCACACCCCAGCCGGCTCCCAGCCCCCAGTAAATGCCTCCTCCGCCGCCGAACAGCAGCAGAAGGACGATCACGATGAGTAGCAGGTCCATGACATCTCCTTGTCAAACTGGTTC
Organism: Steroidobacteraceae bacterium; assembly: GCA_049584935.1. Taxonomy (GTDB): domain Bacteria; phylum Pseudomonadota; class Gammaproteobacteria; order Steroidobacterales; family Steroidobacteraceae; genus FEN-1191. Next base: position 32,208 of record JBAUYT010000174.1, on the reverse strand, counting down.
CGGGGCTCAGGGGCCGAATTACGGCTCAATCTGCGCCAGATGGAGAGCGGGTGCCATCGCGATTCGGCAACTGCCGCGGTAGGACAGGACCGACTGGCGACCCACATTAGACGCAGTACGATGAGATTGTTATCCAAGGGAGAGACTCGGCTAGAAGACTACGGACTGATTGGCGACTGCGAGACGGCTGCACTGGTATCCCGTCAAGGTTCGATCGACTGGCTCTGTTGGCCGCGATTCGACAGCCAGGCTTGCTTCGCCAGCCTGCTGGGGGGGTGCGCAGTTCGGTCGATGGCAGCTTACCGCTGCCCGCGAGAATGTCATGGTCGAGCGCCGCTATCGCCGCGATACACTCGTGTTGGAAACCGACTTCTTTGATATCCGCGGCGCCGCCCAGGTTGTGGATTTTATGCCGATACGTGATCGGCACTCCACCATCGTTCGCATCGCCACGGGGCAGCGCGGCAGAATCCGGATGCGGATGGAACTCATCCTGCGCTTCGATTACGGTTCGCGTATCCCTTGGGTGACGAAACTGTCCGATGGCGCACTTTGCGCCATCGCCGGCCCACATCGGGTAATTCTGCGCAGCTCCGTCCCACTCCACAGCAAGGACTTCAAGACGCACGCTGACTTCACCTTGGCGGCTGGCCAGCAGGCAACCTTCACATTGACCTATTCGCAGTCGCACGCGGACCTTCCCAAGACCATAGCGCCTCAGCGGGCGCTCCGGATTACCGAGCGCGGCTGGCGCAAATGGTCGGCCCGAACCGTCGCATCCGGGCGGTACTCGAGTGCCGTTCGTCGCTCACTTATCACGCTCAAGGCGCTTACCTACCGTCCGAGCGGAGGTATCGTCGCCGCTCCGACCACCTCGTTGCCGGAGCGGATCGGCGGCCAGCGCAATTGGGATTATTGATTTTGCTGGCTGCGAGACGCCACGTTCACCTTGCAGGCCATGATGATCGGTGGTCACTACGATGAAGCCCGTGCCTGGCGAAGCTGGCTGCTGCGATCAGTGGCGGGCGATCCCGCTCAGGCACAGATTCTCTATGGCATCGACGGCGAGCGTCTGTCGCGGGAATGGGAAATTCCCTGGCTGCCGGGTTACGCGCAATCCCGCCCAGTGCGTCTCGGCAATGCCGCCGCTGGCCAGCGCCAGCTCGACATGTATGGAGAGCTCATGGATGCTTTGCATCAGGCGCGCTGCGGCGATGAGCAACCGCACCAGGAAAGCTGGCCACTGCAGCTCAAGCTGCTGGAGCGTCTCGAATCCATCTGGCAACAGCCGGATCGGGGTATCTGGGAAGTACGCGGACCACCGCGACATTTCACCCATTCCAAAGTGATGGCATGGGTCGCCTTCGACCGGGCCATCAAGAGCGCACAGCAATTCAGGCTGCGGGGTCCTGTGAGTCGCTGGCGCGCGCTGCGAGACCGAATCCATCGGCAGGTCTGCCGGCACGCCTTCAACGCCAGGCTCGGTGCCTTCGTGCAGAGCTATGGAAGTCGGGTTCTAGATGCTAGCGTCCTGCTCATGCCGCTGGTCGGGTTCCTGCCGGCAAATGAGCCGCGTATGCGCAGCACGATTGCGCTCATCGAGCGTGACCTGACGGCCGAAGGTCTCGTGCGGCGCTATCAGACACGTGCCAGCATCGATGCACTGCCGCCAGGTGAGGGAACCTTCCTGGCCTGTAGCTTCTGGCTGGCGGACAATTACGTGCTGCTCTACCAGCGGGCGAAGGCGCGTAGGCTCTTCGAGCAGCTGCTCGCACTAACCAACGATCTAGGCCTGCTGCCCGAAGAATATGATCCGCGGAAGCGGCGTTTCCTGGGTAATTTCCCGCAGGCCTTCTCTCACATCGCCCTGGTTAATACGGCCCACAATCTGTCGCTCGACCGCGGGCCGGCCGCGCAACGCTCCACTTAGGTCGACGCCGACAGCACTGTTGTGCTCTCATCTGTGCCTGGTTTCCACGCTGGAACAGGCCCGACGTGAGATTTTCCGAGCTTCGCACCGGCATGAGCATCGACTGTGGCAGCAGAACAGTCTCCGAATCCGAGATTGTCAACTTTGCGCGCCAATACGATCCTCAATGGTTTCACACAGATCTCGAGCGAGCGCGCGCCGGCCGGTGGAATGGGCTTATATCCAGCGGCTGGATGACCTGCTGTATCGCCATGGAGATGGTCGTCCACAAGATCCTCGAGGGCTCTAACTGCTTCGGTTCCCCGGGCATTGAACATCTCCGCTGGCTGCACCCTGTGCGCCCGGGCGACGTTTTGAGCCTTACCGTGGAAGTTCTGGAATCCCGCGTGTCAAAGTCTGGCAAGTACGGCGTAGTGCGCTGGCAATGGCTGCTGGATAACCAGCTGGACACTCGCGTGCTCGACCTCACGGCCACCAGCCTGTTCGACATTTCCTAGCCGAAAAAGCCACAATCGGCCGACCATGAACCCCAAACCAGACCTGCACCAGGCCGCGCTCGACTACCACGAGTTTCCGGTGCCGGGAAAGCTGTCGGTCACCCCCACCAAGCAGCTTTCCAACCAGAACGATCTCTCTTTGGCCTATTCCCCGGGGGTCGCCGTGGCCTCACAGGCCATTGCGGCGGATCCTGCGGCCGCCGTCCGCTTTACCGGACGCGGCAATCTGGTCGGCGTCGTCACCAATGGCACGGCCGTGCTCGGTCTCGGCGCCATCGGTCCGCTGGCGAGCAAGCCCGTCATGGAGGGCAAGGCGGCACTGTTCAAGAAGTTCGCAGGCATTGACGTGTTCGACATCGAGATTGCTCAGAACGATCCGGAACGGCTGGTGGAAGTAATCGCCGCGCTCGAACCGACCTTCGGCGCCATCAATCTCGAGGACATCAAGGCGCCCGAGTGCTTCATGGTCGAGCGCATGCTGCGAGAGCGCATGAAGATCCCGGTATTCCATGATGATCAACATGGCACGGCCATCATCGTGGCGGCGGCGGTACTGAACGGTCTGCACGTGGTCGGGAAGTCCATCGGGCAGGTAAAGCTCGTGGTCAGTGGGGCCGGTGCTGCCGCACTCGCCTGTGTCGAGCTGCTGGTCGAGCTGGGGCTTCCCCGTTCGAATGTCTGGCTGACGGATCTCGCCGGCGTGGTTTACCAGGGCCGCACCGAACTCATGGATCCGCTCAAGCAGGCTTTTGCACAACCCACCAAGGCACGGCACCTGAGCGAGGTCATCGGCGGCGCGGACGTGTTTCTGGGGCTCTCGGCCGGCGGCGTGCTGAAGCCGGACATGGTAGCCGCCATGGCCGCGCGACCTTTGATTCTGGCGCTCGCCAATCCGACGCCGGAGATTCTGCCGAGCGAAGTTCAGGAAGTCCGGAGCGATGCGGTCATCGCCACGGGCCGAAGTGACTATCCCAACCAAGTCAACAATGTCCTGTGCTTCCCATTCATCTTCCGCGGCGCACTCGATGTCGGCGCCACCACGATAACGCGCGCGATGGAAATTGCCACGGTGCATGCAATCGCCGGCCTGGCACGCGAGGAGCAGAGCGAGGAGGTCACCGCAGCCTACGGGGGTATCAAGGATCTCGCCTTCGGCCCGGAATACCTGATTCCAAAACCATTCGACCCGCGCCTGATCCTGCGCATTGCTCCCGCGGTGGCGCGCGCCGCCATGGACTCAGGCGTCGCGACGCGGCCGATCGGCGATTTCGATGCCTATGGCCGGCGCCTGCTGCAAATCGTCTACCGCAGCGGCACGTTAATGCAGCCGATCTTTGCTGCTGCGCGTGACTTTGCACCCGACCTCAGCCGTATTGCCTACGCCGAGGGTGAGGATGAGCGCGTGCTGCGCGCGGTTCAGATAGTGGTCGATGAACAATTGGCGCGGCCCATCCTGGTCGGACGGCCCGATGTCATCGAGCGCGCAGTTCAGCGTCATGGCCTGCGTCTCCGCATCGACGAGCACATCACCGTGGTCAATCCGGAACTCGATCGGCGCTTTGCCGAGTACTGGCAGGCGTATTACGCACTTACGCAGCGCAAGGGGGTCACGCGCCAGTACGCCAAGCTCGAAATGCGCCGGCGCACGACCTTGATAGCATCGATGTTGGTCCGCAAGGGCGAGGCCGACGGTCTGATCTGCGGAACCATCAGCACGACGCTGCGCCACCTGCGCTATATCGACCAGGTGCTGGGTCGCCGCTCCGGTGTGAACGTCTACGGCAGCATGTGCGGTCTGATCCTGCCGGGAAGGCAGCTATTCATCGCCGACACCGATGTCAACCTGGAACCGGACGCCGAGCAGCTGGCGGAAATCACCCAGCTCGCCGCCGAACAGATGGATGCCTTTGGTCTCAAACCAAAGGTCGCGCTGCTATCGCATTCTGATTTCGGATCCAGCGATGCACCTTCTGCATTGAAGATGCGTGCCACGCTGGCATTGCTGCAGCAACGATTGCCGGATCTCGAAATTGACGGAGAGATGCGCGGCGATTCGGCACTCGATGAGGCCACGCGCGGCGCCTTCCTGCCCGATTCGGCCCTGCACGGCAGCGCCAACCTGGTTGTCTGCCCCAATCTCGACAGCGCCAACATTGCCTACAACCTGCTCAAATCAGCCGCCGGGCAGAACGTTACGATCGGTCCAATCCTCCTGGGTTGCGCCGCGGCGGCGCACATTCTCACACCCGCCGCAACCGTGCGCCGCATCGTCAACATGACGGCGTTGACTGTGGTCGACGCACGCAAAAAGAAGGCGTTGTAACGCTCGCTGCCTGGGCAGTGGCCGTCTAGACAGGCATCGGGACCGCTTCCGGGCCCGTCGTCTATAATAAGGAGAGGGTCAGACGGCGGTTGCCGTGGGTTGGGAAGCGGTGTTCAAGCGGGTACTGATTTGTCACGATGGCTCAGCGGCAGGACTGCGAGCCCTGAAGCGCGGCGGCGAACTCGCGGTCCTGCTCAAACCCAAGGTCCACGTGCTGTCGTTCTACTCCGGCAATCATTCCGAGGCCTTTATGGCGGCCAGTGTGATCGGTGTCCAGTGCGTCGTCGATCTCGAGGCGGAGCACCAGGCGTCGCTGCAGCAGTGTGTTGACTGGCTGACTGCACGCGGTATCGAAGCGCAGGGCCACCTGGCGCACGGCAATACCATCGATGAAATTGTCGAACACGCCGAGCGCTTGAGCATAGATCTCATAGTGATTGGCCACTACCCCAAGGCGGGTGGTGGACGGTGGTGGTCGGGAAAAGATCGCGCCGCCCTGACCGAGCGTGTCAACTGCAGCGTGTTCATCGCCGTGGGTGAACCGGGCAATTGAATCGTCTCGTCCGGCAAGACGCCTCGCTCCCTGACGCCGTTCACCGCAGTGCATTGCCAGCCCTGCTGCTAGGTGGTGTTGCCATCGGTTGCTCGCCCATCTTTGTGCGAGTGTCCGAGGTAGGCCCGATAGCCACAGCATTCTGGCGACTGGTATTGGCCCTCTTGCCGCTGCTGGTCGTCTATCAGCGGAGGCGATCGGGGGCGCCGGGGCATCGTCCTCAAACCCTACGGGAATATTTCGAGGTGTCGGCACCCGGTTTGTTCCTGGCAGCGGATCTTGCCGCCTGGCACATCTCGCTCCACATAACCTCGGTCGCCAACGCGACTCTGCTGGTCAATGTGGCTCCCATCTTCGTGACGCTGTTCAGCTGGCTGGCGCTGGGGCAGCGGATCAGTGGCGTGTTCCTGGCGGGACTTGGAGTCGCCATCGTGGGCATCATCGTGCTGAAGGGGGGGCCCACCGCGCTTGGCGGTGGCGACATACGCGGTGACCTCGTCGCGATAACCGCGGCAGCGCTCTATGCCGGCTATATCCTTTTGCTTGGCCGCGCCCGCAAGCGCTATCCGACTACGACCATCATGTTGTGGAGCACGATTTCCGCGGCCTGCTGCACCGGCCTGTTAGCGGTCCTGACCGAACCGCAGCTGCTACCGGTAACAGGTCGCGGTTGGCTGATCCTGCTCGGACTGGCCTGGGTAAGCCAGGCTGGGGGCCAGAGTCTGATCGCATTCGCGCTCGCCTGGCTGCCGACAACGCTGTCCGCGCTGACCCTGCTCATCCAGCCGGTCGTGGCCGCGCTGCTCGCCTGGGCGTTGCTGCATGAGCCGCTGACAAGCTTCCAGATCGTCGGCGGACTTATCGTTATCGGCGGAATCGCCCTGGCACGTCGCGGTTCGTAGCGTGAAGGCGCATTCTTCAGCTGTCTGCCGGCCTTTATCCCCTCGCCGCGGCTGGCCACACGGCGTATCACCATCCCATGCATTACTCGACCGCAGCGCACGGCGTGCAAGTGCGGCTACGTGCGGCCTGGATGTGGGTCGCGGTGGCCGGAATTACAGTTCTCTATGTCTGCAGCACGCTGCCGACGCCGCTCCATCCGCTATATCGGCAGAGCTTCGGGTTCTCGGAACTCACCGTCACGACCATATATGCGAGCTACATCATCGGCAATCTCGTAGTGCTGTTCACACTCGGACGCCTATCGGATCAGCTGGGCCGGCGTCCGACATCGCTGGTCGCCTTCGGCATCCTTTTCCTAAGCACCGCTTGCTTCCTATCGGCCACGTCCACCGCCTGGTTGTTCGCGGCGCGGATACTCAATGGTGTCGCCGCCGGCGCCAACTCGCTGCCAGTCATTGGTGTCGGGCTGCTGGCACGGACTTCAGGTGCCGCCACAGCCCACCTGGTGCTGGCGCTTCTGCTGGCGATAATTGCCGGTACCACGGGCTGGAAGTACGCGCCGACCAGCTGACTGCTTCAGTCCCTGCCCAGAGTCATGAGCGCAAATTCCTCGAACAGGATCTGCGCTGCCAGCTGACTGGTGTTAGTGGTGGGATCGTATTGCGGTGCCACTTCCACCACGTCCGCGCCCACAACGTTGAGACCTTGCAGGCCTCGCAATAGCGCCAGCCCCTCGCGCGCCTCGAGTCCGCCGGCCTCGGGTGTACCGGTGCCGGGTGCGTAGGCCGGATCGAAACCATCGACGTCGACCGACACGTACAAAGGCTGATCACCCACCACCGCACGAGCTTTTTCGATGACGGCAGGAATGCCCATCGCCATGAAATCTTCCATGTAGACCACGGTCATACCCGAGGTGTGCGAGAACTCCCAGAACATGTTGGATGAGCCGCGGATGCCGATCTGGATGGTGCGTTCCGGGTCGAGTACCCCGTCCAGCACCGCCAGTCGGAACGGACCCCCATGGTGGAACTTCGAACCGTCGTAAGCCCCCATGGTGTCGCAATGTGCGTCGATGTGAACCAAGCCCAGAGGCGCGTCCCGGCCCAGCGCCTTCAGAATCGGGTAGGTAATTGAATGATCGCCGCCCACGGACAGCGGTCGCACTTTCGCCGCTGTCAGGTCCGTGTAAAAGCGCTCGATGTCCTCGAGCGATTGCTCGAGGCTGTAGCGACTGCGAAACGGCACATCGCCGATATCAGCGGCTCGAGCGCGGCTTTTCGGTACACCCCTGAAGGTCGGATGGTAAGGCCCGATACGTTCGATGCTGCGGACAGCACGCGGCCCGAAGCGTGCTCCGGAACGGTTGGAAACACCAAGATCCATGGGTACGCCGACCGCTGCAATGTCGAGACCAGCCGCACTGCCGGCATAGGGTAGTCCGAGAAAAGTCGGTACACCGGAATACGGCAATGACCGCTTGCCGTCCGGTGATTGCACATCCCGCGCCGCCCGCGTGAGCACCGGATCATCTCCGTCGAACACGCCCCGATCCGTATAACGGTCCCGCAGACGCTTGAGCTTTTCCGCATCCATGTCGGGCATGCTACGTCATTCTGACGGACGGTGTAGTCCGTGTCCGACGTGCGCGCCGCGCGGCCTGCGATAAATGTCGTGATGTGACCGGCGGCGCAGTATTGGCGACGTAATTGGCGCGCAATCCGTGCATGGATGGACTTCCTGAGCAGGCGGTTACCGGGTCCCTGCGCCTGCTGATAATTGAGGACTCCGAGCAGGACCTGGAGCTTGCGGTCCGGCGCCTGCGCGCGTCCGGACTCGTGTTTGATTATCGGTGCGTGACCAACGAGCGGGACATGCACGACGCGCTCAGCGCGGAAATGCCTAACCTGATCCTGGCCGACTTTACCCTGCCATCGTTCGACGGCCTGTCTGCCCTGGAGATAGCGCGCGAGCACGCCCCGGACGTGCCTTTCATATTCCTCTCGGGGACCATGGGTGAGGAACGCGCCGTTGAGGCCTTGAAGTCGGGCGCCACAGACTACATCGTCAAGAGCAACCCGGCCCGCCTCGTGGCGGTCGTGAAGCGCGCACTCGCGGAGGCGGATACGCGCCGCCGCGGTCGCGCCGCGGAGCGCCAGGTGACGCGCCTGACGCGCGTATTGCACATGCACTCCGGCATCAATGCCGCGCTGGTGCGCATCCGCGACCGCAAAGAGCTCATGGTCGAGACCTGCCGCCTGGCACACCAAGTGGGCGGCTATGCCGTGGCAATGGTCGCGCTGATCGAACCGGTGACGCGTACCGCACGGCCGGTGAGTTGGGCAGGCTTCGAGTTCCTGCGTCAACCCAACATCGACTTTCCGGTGGCCGATAGCGAGGCCGGGGACACCAGCCTTATGGGCCGCGTGATCCGCTCCGGTGAAGCAGCACTCTGCGAGGACATCGAACATCCGGACTTTCCCATCTTTCGGCGGACTGCGCTGGCCGAAGGCGGTGTGCGCTCCCTGGCCTGCCTGCCGCTGATCGTCGACGGCACTCCGATCGGATCCTTCCTCTGCGGCACCATGGCCACGGGCGTCATAAGCCACGATGAGCTGAAGCTGCTCGAGGAAGTGGCGTCGAATCTTTCGTTTGCGCTGCAGTACCTGGAGAAGCAGGAAGCCGTGCAGTTCCTGTCGTATTTCGAGCCCCTGACCGGACTCGCCAAGCGAGCCTTATTCTGCGAGCGACTCGAGCGCCTGCTGTCCCGTGGCTCCGGCCGGCTGCCGAAGCTTGCGATCACGGTATTCGACATCGAGCACCTGCGCGTAGTGAACGATTCTCATGGGCGTCATACGGGGGATCGGCTGCTGCAATGCGTCGCTGATCGGCTCAAAGCGCAGTTTCCGGACACAGAACAGCTCGCGCACCTAGGGGGGGCACCTTCGTCTGCCTCGCCGCATTGCCGGTGCGGGACGACCCGGAGATGGCGCTGCTGCATCGCGACGTCACCGCCACGTTCGACCGATCCTTCGAGGTCGATGGCCGGGAAATCCCGCTCAAGATCAGATGTGGCGTGGCCATCTTTCCAGATGATGGCCAAGAGCCCGACAAGCTGGTGCAGAACGCCGAGGCTGCACTCAAGGAAGCCAAGCTGGCAGGTGAGCAATACCTGCATCACCGCCAACAATCCAGTTCGGAGCTCGCGCAGCGCGTCGGCATGCAGCAGTGCCTGCGCAGCGGCCTCGAGAGTGATCAGTTCGTGCTGCACTATCAGCCCAAAATCTCGCTCGCCACCGGCAAGATTGCCGGAGCCGAGGCGTTGCTGCGCTGGCGGGACGGCGACAATGGCTTGGTCGCACCGTGGGTATTCCTGCCCGTGCTCGAATCCGCCGGCCTGATGCCGGCCATCGGCGCCTGGGTGCTGCGGCGTGCGGCCTCGGATTGCCGCTACTGGCAGCTCATGGGCCTGCCGCCAGTGCGTATCGCGGTAAACATTTCGCCGCTCGAACTGCGCCGGCGCAACGGCGCCAGCGAAATCCTCGGCGCCATCGGCGATCTGGCCAGCAGCTCCAACTGGGGCGTCGATATCGAAGTCACCGAAAGCGCCCTGATCGGCGATACATCGGGATGTGTGCACACACTGCGGCTGTTGCGCGCGGCGAGTGTCCGCGTTGCAATCGATGATTTCGGCACCGGCTTTTCTTCGCTCGGACGCCTGTCGGAGCTGCCGATTGACACGCTCAAGATCGATCGGGTATTCACCAGCCGCGTGCCGGGCGACAAGCGCGGTTGCACGTTGGTGTCCACCATCATCGACCTGGCGCATGCCTTCGACATGACTACGGTCGCCGAGGGCGTCGAGACACAGAGCCAGCTCGACTACATGGTGGCAGCGGGCTGCGACGAATCGCAGGGCTACCTGCATAGCAAGCCCATCCCGCGGGAGGATTTCGAGCATCTGCTGAACATCTACAGTCCGGAAGCGACCAAGACCAGCAAGTCCTGGAGCAGCGCGGAATCGGACCCGTTAACCTCGGCACGAATGGCATAATCGCGCTCCATGCTCATACCCGTAACGCTGATCGCCGGAGACGGCATAGGTCCGGAAATCGTCGATGGCACGCTGGCCGCACTCAGCGCACTCGCCGCGCCATTCGAATGGCACCGCCAGGTCGCGGGACTCGAGGGCGTCAAGAGCGCCGGAGACCCGCTGCCGCCGGCGACTCTGGAAAGCATCCGGCACACGCGCCTGGCCCTCAAGGGTCCGCTGGAGACGCCCTCCGGTGGCGGCTACCGCAGTTCGAACGTCCGGCTGCGCGAGGAATTCAAGCTTTACGCCAATCTGCGGCCCGCACGAACCCTGATTCCCGGGGGCCGCTTCGAGAATGTCGACCTGGTTGTCATCCGTGAGAATCTGGAAGGCCTGTACGTCGGCTACGAACACTACGTTCAGATCGACGACGATCCACACGGTGTCGCCATGGCCACCGGCATCAATACCCGCGCCGGTGGTCGGCGACTGCTCGATTACGCCTTCGCACATGCCATTGCGACCGGACGCAAGAAGATCACCATTGTGCACAAGGCCAACATCATGAAGGCCCTGACGGGTATCTTTCTGGAGACCGCGCAGCGTCTCTACGAGGAGAAATACAAGAACCGTATCATCATGGAGACCATCATCGTCGATGCCTGCGCCATGAAGCTGGTGCTCAATCCGCAGCAGTTCGACGTACTGGTGACGACCAACCTGTTCGGCGACATCCTGTCCGACCTGGTCGCGGGGCTCGTGGGCGGACTGGGCATGGCGCCCGGGGCCAACATCGGCGCGGATGCAGCCATTTTTGAGGCCGTGCACGGATCGGCGCCGGACATTGCCGGCAAGCAGCTCGCGAATCCGGTGGCGTTGATGCTGGCCTCAGCCATGATGCTCGATCACGTGCGCCGGCCGGAAATGGCGGCGAAACTCCGCCGCGGCATCGATGACACGCTGAACGTCGACGGAGTGCGCACCCGGGACCTCGGCGGCACCGCCAGCACCTCGGAATTTACCCGGGCGCTGGTCACCCGTCTCAAGGCCTGATTTCTTGGATCAGTTGGCGCGATCACCATCCTGGCCGCTGACCACGTCGACCGTAGCGCGCGCAATTGCCGGCCTCAGATCCGGCGTGTAGACCCAGGGCTGGGTCTTCAGCCTCGACAGCAATGCGCGCACGAATCGATCCTGGCGTCGGCGGGCCTCCGGCACGGGAACTCCGTGGTTGAGAATGGCAAAGTAAACGGTGCCGTGAGCGGTCGTCGACACGGCGCCAACCAGCGCGCTGGCGCCGTAATCACCAAATGTACCGGTCTTGCCAACGACGTGTCCGGTCTCCCCGGCACCGGCAAGCCGCTTCTGCAGCGTCCCCGCATCAACGCCCGCCACAGGCAGGATATCCACCAGCGAATGGCCCGCCTGCACGAGCTCCGCTTCGAGCGCGCGCAAAAGCTTGACGGCCGCACGTGGACTCAGGCGATTGGCCGGATCCGTGCCTGCGCCGTCCCCGAGTGCGATTTCGTTTCTCATCTGCGCCGGCAGCAGCGACCGTGCCAGTGCCTGCACACTGGCCGCGCCGCCTGCAGCCTCTGCAAAGGGCTTGAAAATGTTGTTGGAGTAATCATTGAGCGCCTTGGCCATCGACAGCAGCGGTTGCGAGTAATGCCGCAGCAAGACTCGAGCGGGCAAAGCACCATCTGCAGTAACGGTATCGCCGCCGAACTGCAGCACCGGCAGCGGCAGGGTCGGAGACGCCAATTCCGTGCGCACCGCATCCCAGGCCGCCGCCGGTACGCTTCCCACCAGCGTTTGGCGCAGGCGTGTACCGTCATCGTGATCCCAGTCAAAGGTCAGACCGCTCGCGCGCAGAATCCCGGCAACGCGCACGACGCCAAGCTGGCGCAGGTGCTCGGCCACCAGCAGCGCGTTCTCATCCACAAAGAAAGGATCGCCGTCGCCCTCGACGATCAGGTCGCCCTCAAGCGTGCCGTCACGAATCGACCCGTTGGTGGCAAACGTGGTGGTAAAACGATGGTCGCAACCGAATTTGCGCAGCAGCGCCAGGGTCGTGGGCACCTTCGAGACCGAAGCGGGATGTACCGGTATGGCCGCCGCCTGCGAAACCAGCGCGGTACCGTCCGCCGCTTCCACATACACACCCTGGCCGGCCCCGACGATCTGGCGTGCGGCGGCCGCCAGGGGCGCGAGTTCCGCACCCTGTGCCACGGCCAATAGCGACAGCGCCCCGAGCAGTACGGCGATCATACGGTGCATGCGGATCCTTCCAGCCGGTAGAGACGCGTGGCGTTGGCGCACAGCAGTTGGTGGCGCTCCGCCTCTGTGGCGCCATTAATGATAGCGACGTAGGCCAGCCAAAGATCCGCGTAGCGTGCGTGCAGCCCGTCAATTGGAAAATTCGATGCGAACATGCACCGATCGACGCCGAAGGCATCGATGGCCTCCAGCACGTACGGCCGGAAGCTCTCGATGGTCCATTGATGATCGAACATGGCCAGACCGCTGATCTTCGCGGCCACGTTGCTGCGACTCGCCAGCTCCCGCAGTCCGTGTCGCCAGGCTCGCCATCCCCCCGCCTGGTTGCGGTCCACGAACATGCCGGTGTGATTGAGTACGAACACGAGGTCGGGAGTCGAATCGATCACCGCCAGGGCCGCGGTCACCTGGTGCGGGTAGAGCTGCAGATCGAAACTCCAGCCGCGCTCGGCCAGCCGGCGCATGTTGCCGCACCAGAGCGGATCGCGGAGATAGTCCTGCTGAACGTAGTTAAACCTCGAGTCCGAGTGGACATTCAGGATCTGGCGGATGCCGCGCAGATTGCGGCAGGCAGCCAGACGTTCGAGTGTCGCAGCCGCATCCGCCGCCGAAAGGTCGGCAAACGCCACGATGCCGTGCGGATGTCCGCCGTGCGCCGGATCATCAGCCAATGACTGCAGCCATTGCGCCTCGGCCACCGGATCGGCGGAATTGGCCTCGACATCAACGGTCATGCGCAGCTCGATCTCCATAGCGTCGCGCAGCAGCTCCGGCGGCCCGTACGGATCGGGTAGCAGGCGGTTGTCACCCGAAAACGCCTCGCCGCGCTGTTCCAACCACGGGTAGCGCACCGTGCGCGAGTTCCAAAAGTGAATATGCGGATCGACCACCGCCAGCGCTGGCTTGACCAGGGAACGCACGGTTTGCCGCCTATTGCAGATTCACGAATAGTCCGCCATCCACCAGCAGTGCGGCGCCCGTGACGTAACGCGCCAGATCGGACGCCAACATAACCACGACATCGGCCACGTCCTTCGGCTGCCCGAGCCGTCCGAGCGGTATGCGGCGCTGCATGTACGCCAGCTTCTCGGGTGACGATAGGTCATCCTTGTTGAGGTCGGTGGCAATCGTCCCGGGCAGCACCGCATTGCATCGGATACCGAATGGCCCGAGCGCAATGGCACAGGATTGCATCAGCGACAACACGCCCGCCTTGGTGGGGGTGTAATGAGTCTGCTGGGCGCCGCCAACCAGCGCGCTGATCGAACTGGTTGCGATGATGGCGCCGCCGCTGCCCTGCGCGCGCATCTGCCGCGCAACCGCCTGGGTGACGTAGAACGCGCCATTCAGATTGACGTCCACCGTTCTCTGCAGCAAATCGGGCGGCAGATCGAGAAACGCATGGAAGGTGCAAATGCCAGCATTGGCGGCCAGTACGTCGACCTTGCCGAAGGCTTCGAGCGCTGCGGCGACCAGGGTCTCACCCGCGTTCGGATCGGCAACGTCGGCCTCGACTGCAATGGCGCGTCTGTGCAGCGCCTGAATCGAAGCCACCACCTCTTCGACAGCGGACTTCCGACCATATGATGCGTCGTTCCGACCCCAGTAGTTGACCAGCACGTCGGCACCATGGCGGGCGCACTCGATTGCGATGGCCCGGCCAATGCCGCGCGACGCGCCGGTGACGATGACTACCTTATTTTCGAGCAGCACGCTGATCTCCCATCAGTGAGTGTACGGCCGGCGCAGCTCGCACTCGGGATTGAGCCCCACGCCAAATCCGGGCCGCTCCGGTACTACCAGTCGACCATTGAGCGGCACTGGCTCGTCCAGCAGCAACGGTGTGAACATGGGCACCACATGATCCGCCGCGGGCGCCATCATCAGGAACTCGGCGAATGGACTGTTTGGCTGCGTGACGACGAAATGGTAGCTGTAGACGCTGGATCCGTGCGGTACCACCGGCACACCGTACGAATCCGCGAGTTGCGAGATTCTACGCAGCTCGGTCAGTCCCCCACACCAGCCGACGTCTGGCTGGATCAGGTCACAGCACCGCATTTCGAGCAGCATCCTAAAACCCCAGCGCGTGGCTTCGTGCTCTCCGGTCGTCACCATCAGCCCCGCTGGCACCTGCTGCTTGAGCGCGGCGTATCCCCAATAGTCATCAGGCGGCAGCGCCTCTTCGATCCATTTGAGTCCAAGGTCGCTGGCCGCATGGCTCAGCCGCACCGCGTACTCCAGATCCAGCGACATCCAGCAGTCGAGCATCAGCCAGAAGTCCGGACCGACACGCTCTCGCATGCTCGACAGCTCAGCGAGCGTCTGCTCGAGACCGAGCTCGCCCTCGGCCGGTCCGTGATGTAGCGGCATCTTGCCGCCGATGAAGCCCATTTCCTTGGCGAGATCGGGACGCGCCCCCGTGGCGTAGAACTCGATCTCGCGCCGCACGGCGCCGCCGAGCAGCGCAAACACCGGCTCACCGCGCAGCTTGCCCAGCAGATCCCACAGCGCCAGGTCGACACCGGAGAGAGCGTTGACCGCAATCCCCTTGCGCCCGTAGAACAGTGAGGCACTGTACATTTGGTCCCAGATGATCTCGATGTCGGCCAAGGTCACGGCTCGCCCCTCGAGGAAGCGCGCAAAATGCTTCTCGACAATGTACGCACCGATCTCGCCGCCGGTAGTTACCGCAAGTCCCACGGTACCGTCGCTCGCCTCGATTTCGACCACCAGCGTTCCCAGCACGTTAATGCCAAAACTGCGGCGACTCTGCCGGTATTCCGGATATCGGCTCATCGGCGTGGCGATGTGATCATCGATCCAATGCGCGGCGACCTGGTCGTGATAGTCGGCACCGCCACCACGCATGATGTATGCGCGAACCTGTGTAATGCGCGGCATCGTCAAGCGCCGCGCCTGCTCAGTAGGTAGCACGACCGCCGGATATGTCGAACACTCCGCCGGTCGAAAAGGAGCATTCTTCGCTAGCCAGCCAGCAAACCATGGCGGCGATCTCGCGGGGCTCGACAAAGCGCTGCATCGGAATCTTCGACAACATGAATTCGATGTGCGCCGGTGTCATCTGCGCAAAGATGTCGGTCTTCGCCGCCGCCGGCGTCACACAATTGACCAGGATGTTGTGCCTGGCCAACTCCTTGGCCAGAGATTTGGTGAAGCCGATCAACCCGGCCTTGGAGGCACTGTAATGGGATGCGTTGGGATTGCCCTCCTTGCCTGCCACTGAGGCGATGTTGACGATGCGCCCGTACGACTGGCGCATCATTACTGGCACCACCGAACGGCAGACCAGATAGGGTGCAATCAGATTCACTTCTATGACCCGGCGCCAGACTTCGGCGGTCAGCTCCCATGAGGGGGCGTTGCCGCCGGTGATACCGGCGTTGTTTATCAGGATATCGATGCGCCCGAGGGACTTGACCACCTGCGCCGTTGTTTCGGACACCCTGGCTTCCTGCGTCAGATCCAACTCGCGAACGTCAGCCGCTCCGAGTGGCTTCAGTTCCGCTGCGGCCCGCGCCAGGCGGGCGCCGTCCAGGTCCCAAAGCGACACGCTTGCGCCTCCCTGGAGCAGCCGCTCCGCGCACGCAAATCCTATGCCCCGTGCGCCGCCCGTTATGACGGCAACCCGATTGGTCAAATCCACACCCCGCCTCCTTCTACGTTATGCTGACCGACCTCGCGCCCGGCAGCTACTTGAGAAAGAACACTTCTCGCATCATCGGAAACCGCTCGCCCGGCGCGAGGTCGGTCAGCGACTCGAACAGCGGTTTCATTTCCTGCTGCCAGCGCTGGTTGACCGGGCTGCGATCGAGTTCGTTCCAGGCGCGCTCGAAGTCCTCGACGTGCATATAGAGAAACAGATCCGATCCCTGCCGGAAAATCGAGTACTCCGAGATTCCGACCTGCTTGAGCAGCGCCAGCAGTTCCGGCCACACCCGCTTGTGGGCTTCGTCATACTCCTCAATGCGGTCGGGTAGTACTCGAAGGCGAAAGGCGACACGCGCCATAGTAAGTCTTCTCCTGCTCGCGACGAGTACGGCATAGAGTAGCGCACTGCGCAGGCGCTCACACGGCTTGACGCTCGTTGATCCCGCTCGCACACTGCCGCGCCTGTGGAAACCACGGTCCGCATGCATACCGAACGCTGCCTCGCAGCCATCGCCGCGCCCGATGGCGAGGGCAGGCTCACGTTTACTCAGGTCTACTCGATCTCAGCGTTGCAGGAAGCCGCAGCGGCCGACGAACGCAGGCGCCGCGGCGCCATGCTGTCGCCTCTGGACGGTTGCGTCGTGGCCGTCAAGGATATGTTCGATGTCGCGGGGCGGACGACCTGGGCCGGGTCTGTGGCACTGCGCAACGCCCCGGCCGCCGCTGCGGATGCTGTTGCGGTAGCGAATCTGCGGCGTGCGGGATGCGTCATCATCGGCAAGACCAACATGACCGAGTTTGCCTACTCCGGGGTAGGCCTGAACCCGCATTTCGGCACGCCGGCGAACCCCTTCGAGCGAAAGTCGCAGCGCAGAATCCCAGGCGGCTCATCCTCGGGCGCCGCTATCGCGGTCACTGATGGAATGGCAGACGTGGGGCTCGGTACCGATACCGGCGGTTCGGTGCGCATACCGGCTGCGCTCTGCGGTCTCGCCGGCTGGAAACCCACCGCTCGCAGGATCAGCCTCGCGGGCGTATGGCCGCTGGCACCGAACTTCGATTCGATCGGGGTCATGGCCCGACGCCTGGACACCTGTATCGATGCCGACGCGGTATTGACCGGAACCGTGGGCCCGACGGGTTCGCCGCCGCTGAAGAGTCTGCGGCTTGCACGGCTGCGCGCCTACATCGAGTCCGGCCTCGACGCGGAAGTTGAACAAGCGTACGAGGCCGCCCTCAAGCGACTGATTGCGGCCGGCGTACAGATCGTCGACGTCAGCATCCCCGAACTCGAGCGCATTCCACGTGAGCAGGCCGGCATCACAATGCCGACCTACGAAGCCTTCCACGTGCATGAAAAGATGCTGGAGCCGTTGGGAGCCTTGTACGACCCGCGCATCCGCCACCGTCTTGAGCAGGGTCGAGACATCAGCGCGGAGCGCTATGCGGCCGCGGCACAGGTTCGACGCGAAGTGCAGCAGGTGGCGACACTGACCCTGTCTGCATATGACGCGTTCCTGCTACCGACCGTGGCGGTCGTCGCCCCGCCGTTCGAGGCATTCGATACGGACGAGCACTATCTCGCCATCAACCGCAAGGTGCTCAGAAACACGTCACTGCTCAACTTCCTCGACGGATGCGCAGTCACACTGCCTTGTCAGGATACCGGTGCGGCACCGATCGGCCTGTCGGTCGCGGGAACGGGCATGCGGGATACGCACGTGCTGGCGGTAGCGCGCGCGCTTGAGCCAGTGGTGTTGCTTTCCCGTCGGATAGACTGAGCGGAATTGCTCCACCGTGCCGGGTCAGCTGACACGGCCGTTTTCTATGAACGCACTCTTGCAACGCCTTCCGCTGTCGCAGACCGATCTGCTGCGGGATCCGACCTATCGACGTCTCTGGACCTCGATACTGATCTCCTCGTTTGGCGGTCAGGTGACACTACTCGCGCTGCCACTGACCGCGGCGATACTGCTGCAAGCCTCGCCGACGCAGATGGGGCTGCTGACGGCGATGGAGGTGGTGCCCTTCGTGCTGTTGTCGCTGCCCACGGGGGTGTGGCTCGACCGCGTGCGCAAGCTCCCGGTGTATGTTGTCGGCGAGCTGTGCATCTCCTGCGCCGTGGCCACCGTGCCAGTTGCATGGTGGTTCGGGCACCTCTCGATCTCCTGGCTCTACGTGGTCGGCTTCGTCATCGGTGCCGTGAATACCGCCGCCGGCAGCGCCGCGCAGATCGTGTTGACGCAGATCGTACCGCGCGAGCGCCTGGTGGAGGCACATGCCAAGAATTCGCTAGCGTCATCCACGGCAGAGGTGTCGGGCCCGGGAGCGGCCGGTGCGCTCATCAAGCTTACCGGCGCGCCGGTCGCGCTGCTCGCCGACGCGCTGCTGCTGCTGATTTCCGCCACCATCCTGCGCGGCGTACGGGTGCGAGAGACTCCCAGCGCCAGCAATCCGCCCTTCTGGCCAGCCATGCGGGAGGGATTGCAATTCGTCCGCGGCAACCGCCTGTTGATCACCATGGCCACCTGTGTGGGCATCTGGCAGCTGTGCAGCCAGGCGGCGGTGGTGGTGCAGATCTTGTTTGCCACGCGCCAACTTGGGCTCAGCGCGCGCGGCGTCGGTCTTTGCTACGTGGCACTGGGCGCAGGCACCATCGGTGCCAGCGCTGTTGTTCACCGACTCGGCCGTCGCATTGGACCTGGTCCGGTGCTCGTCCTCGGCTTTGGAGTCTGTGGTGTCGGCTGGTTGCTGCTCGCGTTCGCACCGTTAAACGCACTCGGTGTCGCCGCGTTTGCGCTCATGCTGCTGCTGTACGGCGTCGGTGCAGTGTTCATGTTCATCAACTTCCTGGCGTTGAGGCAGTCGGTGACGCCGGCGCGCATGCTCGGGCGCATGACCAGCACCATGCGCTGGCTGATCCTGCTGCCGGCCGGTCCCGGCGCGCTGCTCGGTGGCTGGCTCGGGGAGCGTTTTGGTCTTCGGGCTGCGCTCGAGTTTGCCGGCATCTCGGCGTTGCTGCTGGCGATGGTAGCCTGGCGAATCCCGGTCATTCGCAGCGTGAAAACACTGCCGGTGCTCAAGGCGGAAGCGATTGCACCCTATTCATCGGACCAGACCGGTTCGAGCGGGCGCCACGATGTCAATGGTGTCGACTGGAATGAAGCCAACTGACGCGCCTGGTCGCCGGCGAAGCGCCGGCATCCTGCTATTCCGCCGCCGCGCCGGCGAGCTGCAGGTATTCCTGGTACATCCCGGTGGCCCATTCTGGGCACGACGGGATGAAGGTGCTTGGTCAATCCCCAAGGGCGAACAGCAGGCAGACGAAGACCCGCTGCAGGCGGCGCGACGCGAGTTCCTGGAAGAGACCGGGGCGCCGATCGACGGCACATTCCTCGGGCTACCACCGGTAAAGCAGCGCGGCGGCAAGCTCGTCACGGCCTGGGCCGTGGAAGGGGACTTCGACCCTGCGCAACTGCGGAGCAACATGTTCGAACTGGAATGGCCACCGAAATCGGGGCGTCGGCAATCTTTCCCGGAAGTGGACCGTGGCGCGTGGTTCAACCTTGACGAAGCTCGCAGCAGGTTGCTGAGCGGTCAGGTGCCGCTACTGGACGCGCTGCTGTCGATTGCTTCAGGTTAAGGCGCGCTGAAGCTGAGCAGCGGCGCGCAGACCACTCCGCAATGCGCCGTGCACGGTCCCCCAGTGCCCCGAAGTGTCGGTGTGCTCGCCCGCAAAGAACAATGTATCGGCGACCGGCTCGGTCATGCGTTCCGAGGCATTGACAGCGCCGCTCGGGACGAAACTATAGGCACCACGGCTGAACTCGTCGGCGTCCCAGTTGTGCCAGCGCCCGCTCACCAGCAGGCGCTGCAGAGTGCCCGTGTCCCGGCCAAGCATTCTTGCCAGGATTTCGAGGTGCGACTGCGTCATCGCATCAGAACCGGTGCCTGACGCCGCGCGGCTCATAACAGCCGCGACACTGCGCGCGCCGCCGCTCCAGCCGGTGATGGTCGGCGCAGGCTGTGGCGATGCAGTCCACCAGACACCGGGCAGTTCGTCATCCGCAAAAACAAAGCCCATGCGTTCAAGCGCCGGATCCTGATGCCAGAATGGCGACTCGAAGGTCAAAGTCACACGCAGCGCCGAGCCCATTGCCATTCGGGCCGCCTGAACCAGCATGTCGCCCGGCGCCGGCGCGAAGTCGATCGACCCAGCGTGCAATACGCCCAGCGGCACCGTAACCACCGCCGCGCGCGCGCGGACATCGAATTCGGCCCCGCCGGCGCACGTACCCTGTATGCGCGCCGAACTCCGCTGCCATTCAACTCGAACCACGTGGTGCCCGAGCAGCACCCGGCCACCAGCCTGCTCATACTGCCGCCGCAGGAACTGCGGCAGCAGGTCGTAACCATCGGTCAGACGGAACAGGCGTTCTCCCTGGATCGCATCCTCCGCCCGCTGCTGCTGCGCCAGCGAGGCAACGCTGATCCGCTGGCTGTCGGCGGCGTTGAAGCCCTCAACGTATTGGATGGCGCGTTGTGCCTCTACGCCATCGATGCGCGCAAACCGCAGGAATTCCGAAAACGTAATGTCGCGAGTTCCGAGGTCCCCGTCCGCCCACTGCTGCATTCTCTGGAGGACGCTACCGCTGCCGGCATAATCCTGGGAGGCGGACATAATGCGCCCATTGGCCGAGCGCAGCGGCTCGCCGCCGAGTTCGAAAGTAGCAAGACCTCCCGTCCGCAGCAGCGTCCAGCTTTCCGGCGGCAAGCCGTGGATAAACTCGGCACCCAGCTCGACGACGGCTGGCGTCGCTGCGGTGGGAATCGGGACGCGAGCCGTCAGTACTCGCCCGCCCACGCGATTTCTGGCCTCGAGCACCACCACGGAACGATCGGACGTGGCGAGACTTCGCGCTGCGATCAGTCCGGACACACCGGCGCCGATGATGGCGATGTCGCAGTGAATGGGGGCCATGGACGCAGGATAACCCGTGTAATGCGGGCCACCCGGTCACAAGCGGTGCGAGATCTCGGGCGACCCGTTAACTCCGCCGAATCCCCCAGCCGGACGCAATACAGAGAGCGATTACACACTCTCAGGCGCCAACCACCGGGAGTGCCATCGGACCAACAGTGCCAGCAATATCAGAGATATTCCGCTTGCGCGCGTGACCGGATTGTTGCGCAATCGTCCCCGCCAGCATAGCCACGAATCCGGCAGCCATGAGCGCGGTCCAAATCGAGTCGACGGCCCATCCCGACCTGCCCAGTGGGACAGCCACGCTGGCCGGCAGCGATTCTATGAAAGAGTTGTCGAAGGGCCGAATGGTGCAACTGCCACCGCCAATGACAGCAGGAGCAGCGTCTCGGTCAGGTGGACCCAGCTCGTTGATCCGGGGCCAATCAGCATCGGCATGCCGTATCCCTGTTGTCTGGATGGTGCTTTGCAATACAAAACATATCGGCTCACAATCCCCGGCGCCCAAGCCGGATGTCACTTAGGATTGGCAATCAAAGCGAAGTTTTGCAAATGTAACGCGTTCGCAACCGCGCCCGCGATTTCCGACTGACCCTGAGGTAATCGACCATGACGATCCGGACACTCTTCCTGCAGGCCCCGTCCTTCGACGGCTTCGATGGCGGCGCGGGTTCGCGCTACCAGGCCAAGCGGGAGGTCAAGTCCTTCTGGTTTCCAACCTGGCTGGCACAGCCGGCGGCGCTGGTACCCAATTCCCGCCTGCTCGATGCGCCCGCGGACGGGTTGAATGTGGCGCAGACGCTGGCAATTGCGCGCGACTTCGGTCTGGTCATCATGCATACGAGCACACCGTCGTTCCCAACCGATGCGCGCTTCGCTGAAATGCTCAAGCAGCAGAATCCCAGCGTCCTCGTCGGCCTGGTAGGCGCCAAGACCATGGTCGATCCGGAGGGCTCGCTGGCGGCGACCACGGCACTCGACTTCGTCTGCCGCGAAGAGTTCGATTACACCTGTCTCGAAGTAGCCGAGGGCCGCCCGCTGCCCGAGATTACCGGACTGTCCTACCGCGATGCGGAAGACCGCATCGTTCACAATCCGCCGCGCGCCATGATCCCGGACATGGATGCCCTGCCCTTCGTAGCGCCCATCTATCAACGCGACCTCAAGATCCAGAATTACTTCATCGGCTACCTCAAGCATCCCTACGTCAGCTTCTATACGGGACGCGGTTGCCGCTCCAAGTGCACCTTCTGCCTCTGGCCGCAGACTGTCGGCGGCCATCGCTACCGCGTGCGATCGACCGAGAGCGTGCTGGCCGAGGTGCGCTGGATCAAACAGAACATGCCTGAAGTGAAGGAGGTCATGTTCGACGACGACACCTTCACCGACACCTCCAATCTGCCACGCGTCGAAGCGATCGCGCGCGGCATGGGGGAGCTCGGCATGACCTGGAGCTGCAACGCCAAGGCCAATGTCCCCTACGACACGCTCAAGATCATGAAGGACAATGGCTTGCGCCTGCTGCTGGTCGGCTACGAATCCGGTGACGACCAGATCCTGCACAACATCAAGAAGGGACTGCGTGTCGACATCGCGCGGCGCTTCACCGCGGACTGCCGCAAGCTCGGCATCGTCATCCACGGCACCTTCATCCTCGGGTTGCCGGGAGAAACGCGCGAGACCATCGAAAAGACCATTGCGTTCGCCAAGGAAATCAACCCGCACACCATTCAGGTATCCCTCGCTGCACCCTATCCGGGAACCACGCTCTACAAGCAGGCCATCGAGAATGGGTGGCTGGAAGCCAACAACGCCGCCAATCTGGTCAACGATCGCGGCGTGCAGCTTGCGGCGATCAGTTACCCGCATCTGTCGAAAGAGGAAATCTTCCACAGCATGGAACTGTTCTACCGGCGGTTCTACTTCCGCCCTGGAAAGATCTGGGAGATTGTCAGGGAAATGCTGGCCAGCTGGGACATGACCAAGCGGCGACTGCGTGAAGGGGTCGAATTCTTCCGCTTCCTGCGCGCGCACGAGGCCTGAGGCGTGAGTGTCGCCGTAGCGGTGATCGGACTGGTGTGTCTTTCGATTGCCGTCTGCTACGGCATCCTAACGGTGATCGCGGTGGTTGGCTGGCATTTGCGCCGTCCTGCACCCGGCAGCTCCTCGCGCCCGCCGGTAACACTGCTGAAACCGCTATGCGGCGCCGAGCCCAGCCTGTACGAGCACCTGCGATCGTTCTGCTGCCAGGACTACCCCGAATACCAGATCGTTTTTGGCGTGCGAGATCTGGCGGATCCGGCGCTGGCGGTGGTGCAGTGCCTGGTGGCGGAGTTTCCGTCGTTGCCCATCGACGTGGTCGTCAATCCGCAATTGCATGGCAGTAACTACAAGATCGGCAACCTGATCAACATGCTCGAACGAGCGCGACACGATGTCCTGATCATCGCCGACAGCGACACCTTCGTCGCCCCCGACTATCTGTCCTGTGTCACCGCGCCGCTAAACGATCGCAACGTCGGCCTCGTTACCTGCGTCTACGAGGACGTCCCGACCAAAGGTATCTGGTCACGGCTGGGCGCCATGTACATCAATGAGTGGTACATACCGTCGGCGCTGCTGGCCGCCCTGTTCGGTCACCGGAATTACGCCTCGGGCCAGACGCTCTGCCTGCGGCGTCAGACGCTCAGCGCACTGGGAGGCTTCGCTGTCATGGCGAATCACCTTGCCGACGACTATCGCCTCGGAGAGTTGATCCGCGGACTCGGCCTTCGCATCGAACTGTCTCCGACCGTCGTCATGGCCGAGCACGACGAACCGAGCCTCGACTGCCTGATGCGACACGAACTGCGCTGGATGCGCACCATCCGCGCATTGCGGCCGCGCAGTTTTCGCGTCATGTTTCTAAGTTTTCTGCTGCCGATGGCTTGCTGTGGTCTGCTGCTGTCCGCAGCCGATTCGGCCATGTGGACGCTGGCGTGGTCGCTGTTCGCCACGGCCGTCGGCGCTCGGATGGCGTTGCATTTCGCGCATCGAATTCGGAACCGGCGTCCGCTATTCTCCGACCTCTGGCTGGTGCCGCCGCGCGACCTGTTGCTATGCTGGATCTGGCTACAAAGTTTCTTCACCGCCCGTGTCACTTGGCGTGGCGGCGAATTTGACGTCGACACCGACGGCATCATGCATCGCCCTTATTGAAGGTGACGATTGAGGACGGCTGCCTATATCGGCGGCCTGCTGGGTCTCGCGCTGCTGCTTGCGCTGGTGCTGCGGACCGATCTGGCAGCGATGCTGCAGACGCTGGAGCAGGCAGGCTGGCGACTGTTGTGGCTGGTTCCGTATCGCGCGCTGTTCTTTCTGCTGTATGCAATCGGCTGGCGCTGCCTGCTGGAGCCCAGCGATCCGACTCGCCGCGCTGACCTCAGCTATCTCTTCTGGGTGACGACGATCCGCGAAGCGATTGATCGTCTGTTGCCAGTCGCCAGCGTCGGCGGCGGCGTGGTCGCGGTGCGGATGCTGCGTTGGCGAGGGCTGGCTGCGCCGCCCGTGGCGGCCTCGGTAATCTGCGAAGTGCTGCTGACACTGTTCGCCGCATATCTCTTCACTGCCACAGGACTGCTGTGGCTGCTGCGCCTGAACGCGCACGCAAGTGATTACCATCGGCTGCTGCTCGGATTTTTGCTGAGCCTGCCAGTCCCGATCGGACTAACCCTGGTGCTGCGATATGGCTCTGTATTCCGGCGTCTGCAGAGCATGTTGCGCGCGCTCGTGGGAGCCTCTTGGGCCGAGGGAACAGCGGAAACCGCAGCGTCCCTGGACGCCGAACTGCAGGCTGGACTGCGGCGGCGCTGGCGCCTCGCCGCAGCGGGAAGCCTGCAACTGGCGGCCTTCGTCTCCGGCTCATTCGAGGTCTGGCTGGCACTGCGGCTGTTCGGTCATCCAGTCGGCGTCGGTGTGGCCGTGGTGCTCGAGAGCATGACGCAGGCCGTGCGGCACCTGGCATTCTTCGTTCCGGCGGGCCTTGGAGTCCAGGAAGCCGGGCTAATCCTGATCGGCGAGACACTGGGCATCAGCGGTGAACTGGCGCTGGCGCTGTCCATGGCCAAGCGAATGCGCGAGGTGCTATGCGGCGTGCCGGCGCTGCTGAGCTGGCAGTGGACCGAGGCACGCAGACTGCGCGCCTGACGGCCCTATACTGACACTGGCTAACTTCGGGGGTTGCCGCATGGTCCGTCACTGGCTGAGCTTGCGCGCCATCTTGACTATAGGGATCGGCGTGCTGGCACTGCATGCGACCGGCGAGTCTCGCGCGGATCCCCCGCCTGACAGTGGCACCTCCTGGTCGAGCTATGGCGGCGATGCCACCGGAACGCGCTATTCGACCGCCACGCAGATCGATCGGAGCAATGTCGCACACCTGCAGCTTGCCTGGTCGTTTCGTACCGGCACGGCAGCGCAGACTACGGATCTGGTTCACAAGGCAGCCTTCGAAAGCACCCCGGTACTCGCGGATGACAAGCTCTATCTGACGACCCCTTACAGTCACGTCATTGCCCTCGAGGCTGCGACGGGTCGGAAGGTCTGGGAGTTCGACCCCGGTGTGAACCTGACGCAGAACTATTCGGAAGTCACGTCGCGCGGTGTCGCGGTCTGGCTCGACGCACGTGCGCGACTGCATCAACCCTGTCGCCTGCGGATCTTTTCCGGCACTCTCGATGCGCGCCTGATTGCGCTCGACGCGGAGACCGGTAAACCGTGTCGGGACTTCGGTGGGCGTGGCCAGGTCGATCTCACGCATGACGTTGCGCTGGCGCAGGACTGGCGCGGTGGCTATGAACTGACTTCACCGCCCGCGATTTATCGGGATCTCGTGATCGTCGGCTCCTCCATAGCCGACAACTGGCGAGTCGACACGGAGCGAGGCATCGTCCGCGCCTTCGATGCGCGCAGCGGCAAACTGCGATGGACCTGGAATCCCACGCCCTGGGCCGACAGCACCGAACCACGAACCGGCGGCGGCAATGCCTGGTCGACTTTTGCGGTAGATCTGGAATCGGGGCTGGTGTTCGTTCCCACGGGCAGCTCCGCGCCCGATTACTACGGCGGAATTCGTCCTGGCGACGACAAATGGGCCGACTCGGTGGTGGCGTTGCGCGCCGCCAGCGGCGAATTCGTCTGGGGATTCCAGGTGGTGCATCACGACCTGTGGGACTATGACGTGGCCTCGCAGCCGGTATTGATGCAGTGGCGGGACGGCACGCCCGCGGTACTCATAAACACCAAGATGGGCCACGTATTCGTGCTGAATCGGCTCACGGGCGCGCCGCTGCTGCCAGTCGAGGAACGGCCGGTTCCTGCATCCGATATTCCGGGCGAAACAGCCTCGCCGACACAACCGTTCTCTGGTCTGGCGCTGGTGCCGGAACAGATATCCGTGGCGGACGCCTGGGGGCCGACCGCGGACGACGTGGCCTGGTGCCGCAGCAAGATGGCTGAGCTGCGGTGGGAGGGCATATTTACGCCGCCGAGCCTCAAGGGGACGCTGGTATTTCCGGGCAATATCGGCGGCGTCAACTGGGGCAGTGCCGCTTACGATCCAGTACGACACCTGATGATCGCTGATACCAATCGGCTCATCGCCTGGGTCAAACTGATTCCGAGCGCTGATTACGATCGCGAAACCACGGCGCAGCCGGACAATCGCATCTTTGGCGAATTCGCCCGGCAACGCGGCGCCCCTTACGGACTCTATCGCAGCTTTCTGTTCTCGCCGAGCAATCTCCCATGCAACGCGCCGCCGTGGGGTACCACCGAAGCCGTCAACGTCTTCACCGGCATGCGCGTCTGGGATGTGCCGCTTGGCACACTCATACCCGGCCAACCGACCGGGGCCATCAATCTCGGCGGACCGATGATCGTCGCTGGCGGCCTGGTATTTACGGCAGCCGCCATGGATCAGACTCTGCACGCCTTTGATGCCGACAATGGACACGAGCTCTGGAGCTACACCATGCCCGCCAGCGCACAGGCCACGCCCATGAGCTTCGTGCTGCATGGCCGGCAGTTCGTCGTCATCGTGGCCGGTGGCCACGGCAAGATCGGCAGCCGACAAGGAGACTACGTCTTGAGTTTCGCATTGCCATCGGAAGCGACCGCCACCGAGCAGTCAGCACAGTGAGCTCCGGCATCCCGAATTCATCGAGGAATTGCCGTCTTGACTTGTGAATGCGACTGATTATCATTTAGCTTCTGATTCACTGAGCGTTTTCCGCCAAGCTCTAATTACTTGAAGGTCTCGCTTATGGGCAGGTACTCCTTCGAAGACACTCGCAGCCACGTGGCGACGCTGGGAGCTCTGGTTTCAGCAGCCGTCGCGCCCGTAGCGCACGCGGATAGCCAGCCGGTTGCCGACCCGGCAACCGCAGCCAATTCCGACGCCACGCTCGAACAGGTAATCGTCCAGGGCATCGGCTCACTGCTTGAGAACAAACTGCCGCAGGACTTGCAGGACACGCCGCAGTCGATCACCGTGGTGAGCGAAAAGCTCATGAACGAGCAGGCGACAACGCGACTCGAGGACGCGTTGAGGAACGTCCCCGGCATCACGCTCAATGCCGGCGAGGGCGCAGCACGTGGAGACACCGTCAATCTGCGCGGCTTTTCGGCATTCAACGACTTCTTTCTCGATGGCATTCGCGACGCAGCGGTCTACAGCCGGGATAGCTTTAATCTCGAATCGCTGGAAGTGGTAAAGGGCCCTTCTGCCATCCTCTTCGGTCGCGGTTCCACCGGCGGTGCCATCAACCAGGTCAGCAAAGCGCCAATGCTGACGCCGCTCGATTCCGTCACCGCAGTGTTCGGCACCAACGATCTCTATCGCGCCACGGCGGACGTCAATATGCCGCTGAGTAGCAGCGCCGCATTGCGCGTCAATGCCATGGCGGAATCATCCGAGGTGGCCGACCGTGACGATGTCAAGAATCGACGCTGGGGCTTCGCTCCCTCGTTCTCGCTCGGACTCGGCCACGATACCTCGCTGACACTGGCGTACCTGCATCAGCAGGAAGACAACGTGCCCGATGCCGGCATTCCCTTCCTCGATGGCCGCCCCGCTCCGGTACCGCGCGCCGCCGATTTCGGCCTGCTCGCGGATCGGGTAACTACCTACGACGACATCGGCACGTTGCGCCTGCGCCACCAGTTCGATGAGCACGTCGGCATCGTCGACACGTTGCGCTACGCGAACTACCAATTCGCCTATTTCGACACCATGCCGAACTTCGGTGGCGACGTCCCCGGTGCCGGCACACCGCTGACCGACATCGTCACCGGCCGCGATGCGCCCTGGAGTTCTGGTCTGCAGACCAATCTGACCAACCAGACCGATGTGATCTCCCGTTTCAGCACAGGGCCCGTTTCTCACGCGCTGGTCACGAGTGTGGAGTGGTCGCGGCAAACGTCCAATCTGTTCCGCTACGTCAATCCCTTCAATGGCAATAACACCTGGATCCCAGAGACTCCACTGCTGGATCCCCAGCCCGCCGAGGCGATTCCGGGGCCCGAGCCACTGACGTCACAGCAGTACACCAACGCGCACTCTTCCGCCGTCTACGCGACGGACACGCTGGGCCTGGGGCGATACGTGGACCTGATTGGCGGCCTGCGCTTCGACCGTTTTTCCGCCGATTACGATCAACTCACGGTGAGCAGCGGTGCACGATTGCTGCTCGATCATGTCGACAACGTCGTGAGCTCTCGAGCTGCCCTAGTCGTCAAGCCAACCATCTCTCAGAGTTACTACCTGTCTTACGGCACCTCATTCGATCCATCGGCGGAAGCGTTGGCACTGACAACGAAGACCGCCAACCTCGGGCCGGTCAAGGCCCGCACTTACGAGGCGGGCGCCAAGGCCGGCGTGATGAATGGTACGCTCACGCTCACGGGCGCCGTATTCCACACCGAGGTGGGTAACGCGCAGACAAACGACCCCGAAAACCCCACGATTACGATGCTTAACGGCAATCAGCGTGTCAACGGCGCCGAGATCGGAGCATCCGGCTACCTGACCCGACAGCTCAAGATCACGGCCGGCTACACCTATCTCGACGGCTGCACCACTGCCTCCGGTACTGCCGCCTATGTTGGCAAGGACCTACCCAACACGGCGCACAACGCCCTGAACCTTTGGACCGAATACGAATTCACGGAGGCATTCGAGGTTGGTGCCGGAGGCAACTGGCTGGGCTCCCGCTTCGGCGACTATGGCGAGACCGCCAGAATCCCGGGCTACGTGGTCTGGAACGGGATGGCCTCTTTCCGCGTTAACAAGGTGCTGTACCTGCAGCTAAACGCGCTGAATCTCACCAATAGGCTTTACTACGATGGTTCGTATTACACCAGCGCCGCCGAGAACCACGTCATCCCGGGCGCCGGCCGCAGCGCGCGGCTATCGGTGCGGTTGAACTTCTGACGGCTGCGCACGCATGATAGTCCGCATCCCCGGCGTGCTGCCTGCCGACCACCTCGCGAACATGCAGTCGCGTCTCGAGAGCGCGGCCTGGGAGGATGGCCGCCTTACTGCGGGCCATCAATCCTCGCAGGTCAAGAACAATATGCAGCTGCCGCAGACGGATGCGACGGCGCGCGCGCTGTCGGAGGAGGTGTTGAGGGCGCTGGAGCGCAACGCGCTTTTCATCAGCGCCACCCTGCCGCGGCACGTCTACCCGCCACTGTTCAATCGCTTCCGTAGCGGCATGACCTTTGGAGCACACATCGACAATGCCATTCGTCAGATCCCCGGAACGCCCCATCGATTGCGCACGGATCTGGCAGCGACATTGTTTCTGAGTTCTCCCGATTCCTATGACGGCGGCGAGCTGGTGATCGAGGACACGTTTGGACCGCAATCGGTCAAGCTGCCGGCGGGAGATATGGTCGTTTACTCGGCGACCGGTATCCATCGCGTGGAGGCCGTGACAGGCGGAACCCGTACCGCAGCGTTCTTCTGGATTCAGAGCATGGTCCAGGACGACGGCGCGCGCACGCTGATGTTCGAACTCGACACAGCGATTCGCGAGTTAACCCGCGCCGGCGTTGCCGCCGAGCCCTTGGTGCGCCTGACGGCCTGTTATCACAATCTGCTGCGGCGCTGGGCCACTCTCTGACTGTATGGCTCTGACCGCACAGGATCTTGCCCGGGTGGCGGCCGCAGAGGCGAGTCAGTTGCGCATGCACCGGCTGCAGCGCATGAGCCACTACCAGTTGCGCGCGCTGCTGACGGGTGATCCCTTAGAGGCTGCCGCCTGGGTCACCAGCGCCGCCGAGCATGGCTTGCCGGCGGCGCAACTGCGCCTCGGCCGCATGCTGCTCGACGGTTGCGGTATCGATCGTGACCCTGCACGGGCGCTCTACTGGTTCAGGCGCGCGGCAGAACAGCTCGATGCCGAGGCCATGAACATGGTGGGCCGCTGCTATGAGAATGGTTGGGGTATCGCTGTGGATATAACATTGGCCGCGCACTGGTATCGCCAGTCGGCTCTGCGCGGTCACAATTGGGGCCAGTACAACTTCGGCAACATGCTGTTCGACGGACTCGGGGTCGGACAGGACACCGAGCGGGCGGTGCTGTGGTACGCGAGTGCCGCTCGCCAAAGGAACTCGAGAGCGATGAATCTGATCGGCCGCTGCTGCGAGGAAGGGTGGGGTTGTCGCAGGAACCTGGTTGCGGCCTTCGACTGGTACCGGCGTTCGGCGCAGGCCGGATATTTTCGCGGACAATTCAACTTTGCGGTGCTGTTGTGCGAACACGGCTTCGAATCGCAGGCTGCCGATTGGTTTTTTGCGGCAGCGAGCTCGGGCACCTCTGAACTCCGCCGTGCCATTTCCAGCCTGCTGCGGCAGGCGCGCCATCCAGCGCTCGCGGCCGTACGGATCCGCCTAGAGGGAATTGCCGGCTGACGCCGTGAGCTGTATCACGATCCGGTGGCGTCGAGCTTGCGTCCCTCGCAGACGCCCCAATCCGTGCTCCGTGTCACGGCCTCCTACGCGACTGCGTCTAGGTTTTGCGGCCAACGCATCGATACCATGCTCTGCATCCAAACCATTGGATTGGCTGGAGAAACGGTATCAAACCACCCGGACTGTTCGCATTCTCTGCCAGCGTGCGTTGGGGAATCGGCGCGAGGCTGGGGGTCGCCTTTGCCGCAGTCGCAGCGCTGGCGGTAGCAGCCAACCTGTTTGCGGAGCACGAGATCGCCGTCGTCAATACAACGCGCATCGTGCCGGTCGAAGTTCCAGTGGCGCCACCAGCCGCACCCGCTCCCAAGCCCGCGCCTGTCCTCGCCGCCACTCCGGTGCCGTCGCCAGTCGTCAAGCCGCTGGAGTCCGACGGACTGATAACCGCCATCGAGCAGTACGCGGATGCTGTGCGCAGCCAGGTGGAGGTTCACAACGAGGAAAGCGACAACCGCCTCGATGATGCCGCGCGCGAGCTGCATAATGAGGCAGACGGCTATTCGGCCCGCGCCAATGGCGCCGTAGCCGCCACGCAGCTCCGCGACCTGCGCGAACAGTTGAATGCAATCCGCTCGCGCGGTGAGGACCTCTCGCACAACGCCGATGTTCGCCAGGACGCATTGAACAATTTTTCAAGTCACCTGGAGGCGCTCGACGCTCGGGCGCAGAGCGCGCTCGACCATGCCTGGAAAATCATGGGCCGCGTGATTGCGCGCAAATCGCTGATCGATCTGAAGACCTCGCTCGACGATATACGCCGCACCTTCGCCAGCCTGCCGGCCACCGAAGACTATGATCGT
The DNA here is from genome assembly GCA_049584935.1 of Steroidobacteraceae bacterium. Classification (GTDB taxonomy): domain Bacteria; phylum Pseudomonadota; class Gammaproteobacteria; order Steroidobacterales; family Steroidobacteraceae; genus FEN-1191. Next base: position 219 of record JBAUYT010000174.1, on the reverse strand, counting down.
GGCGAATTGAAGGCCGTTACCGCCAGCGAGACGGCATTCAGCGAAACCCTCGAAAAGAGTGCCCGCGATCTTACGCAATCCCAGGGAGAAACCTGGGTTACGCAGATGCGCGCCGACGAAGCGAAGCTCAGCGAATTGCAGATCTCGCTGGTGCAGATGGATCAGCAACGAGGCGCTTCGCTCGAGGAGCTGTCACAAAATGCCAGGAGCCTGATCGGC
>JBAUYT010000173.1:0-2121 GCA_049584935.1 Steroidobacteraceae bacterium | reverse complement strand
CATCGGCAGGGCGCGCAGAGGTCTGCCGATGAGCTTCGCCACCGCGTTATTGACCGCCGGCGCAATCGGCATGACACCGATCTCCGCGGCTCCCGTCACGGCGTTGTCGGTCGATAACACTTTGATGGAGACTTCGGGTGTCTCGGACATTCGAAGCAGCCGATAGTCGTGGAAGTTGGACTGTTGTATCTGGCCGTGCTTGAGCGTGATGCGCTCAAACAGTGCCATACTGAGTCCCTGCAGAATCCCACCCTCCATCTGCGAACTCACAATGGCCGGTTGTATGGCGAATCCACAATCAACGGCACACCAGACATGATGGACGCTGATCTTGCCGGTCGGTCGATCGACTGAGACTTCGGCTATGAGTGCCACGTGACTGTTCGAATAGGGCACGTAAGCCATGCCCAGGGCGGTGCCGGTTCGGGGACGGTGCCATTGCGCCATCCCGGCCACCGTCTCTATGACCTGCACGGCGCGTGGCACTGCCTGCAGCATCTCCAGCCGGTAGGCCAACGGGTCCTTATGGTGACGCGTGGCAATCAGATCGATCAGACATTCCTGTGCAAACTTGGTTTGTGTTACCCCAACGCCGCGCAGATAGCAGACGCCGATTGCGCGCCGCTCAGTCACATTATCGACCGTCTGCAGCGGTACGTCGTAGAGGTGCAGGCTGCCGACCCAGTTGCCGGGATCTGATTGCTTGTATTGCTCAAAGAAGTCCGGAAACATGCGTGCGAACCAGGAGTCCGCGACCACGCGATGCCGGGTAGCCAGAATGTGCCCGTCGGGGCTCACCGCTGCCTCGGCGCGGCACACCAGGGCCTGCCGGAAGGGGTTGCGTTTGAGATCGTCTTCCCGGGTCCAGATTACTTTCACGGGTTTCTTCACCGCCTTGGCGATATAGGCGGCATCGACAATGGCGCCCGGTTCCTGGCGGCGGCCGAAGGATCCCCCTGTGAAGAGCGTATTGATGCTCACGTTTTCGGATTTCAACTGCAGGACCTTGGCGACGAAGTCCTGCTCGAGCCTGGGCCACTGGGTGCCCACCCAACATTCAGCCGACTTGCCGTCTTCGGCAATGCGCAAGGTCGCATTTTGGGGTTCCAGCGGCGCGTGATAAACCAGTTCGGATCGGATCTCGAAGGTTTCCAGCGTTGATGCGGCAGTGTGTGTGGGGGCGTCGAACAGACGCTGGGTCTGCGCTGCATCGCCGAGTTCGAAGACGCGGACACCAGGATGCCGCTGCCTGTCGCCCGCGATGCGCGAGAAATCATCCAGCGTGGCAGCACTATCGTACGCCCGGGACTTGGCGCCGGCCTTCCAGACTATCTTTACCTGCTCCCTGGCACTACGCACGGCGAAGAGGCTGGTGCCGACCACGGCCACTCCGTAGGGCAGAGCGAAGACGTCGATGACGCCGGGTATGGCGCGGGCCTTGATACTGTCGATGCTCTCCGGCTCGCCATTCTGGACCGGACCCGTCTCGACCATCGCATACAGCATGTCGGGCAATTGCACATCCAGCCCATACTGAGCTGATCCATTCACCTTCGATGGAATATCAAGTCGCGGGGTATCGATACCTACCAGCTTGTACTGCGATTTGGATTTGAGCGGAATGGCACCCGCGGTTTTTGCGCTCGGCGCAACCGGGGAGGGCGGGGGCTCACCAAAGAAATCATCCACCATCTGCGGTTTGTCGTCGGGCGCCACGAAGGCAGGAAATGCCGCTGGCACCTCGGCCATTGCAATCAATTCGGCATAGCTGGCGTGCCGGCCGCTCGCGGGATGAGACACGACGCTGTCTGCGGTCTTCAACTCGCCGATCTCAACGTGCCAGTGTTTGGCCGCGGCAGCCATCAGAACATAGCGAGCCTGCGCCCCGGCGACGCGCAACACATCGAAATAGCCCAGTGTGGTGCGAGAGCCCGCGGTGAGCTGCATATCCCAGAACAGCGGATTGCCGAATCGCTTTTCATCGGCCGGGGCTCGAACCACTCGTACCTCATTCCAGTCCGCATCCAGTTCCTCAGCCACCAATCGCGGCAGGGCGGTCATCGCTCCCTGCCCCAATTCAATGCCGGGCGTTATGATCTCGATGGTGGAGTCGCTAAAGAG
>JBAUYT010000172.1:0-3132 GCA_049584935.1 Steroidobacteraceae bacterium | reverse complement strand
TATTTACACCATGCCAACCCGAACTGCCGTCAACCCCAAAGACGGCCAAGGGTTCGACTATGATTTCGGCCTGTTTGCGGAGAACCATGCCTCGCTGAGCGCACGTGTAGCACGACTGAACACCGATCAGGCGTGGGCAGAACAACCCCGATCCCGTACCCGACACTTTATCTCCAATATCATCGTGGAGCGCCAATCGAACGCCGATCTGAAAGTCACAGCGGCATTCATGCTGTCGCGCCTTCGATCCAACAGACCTCTGGACATATTCACGGGCGAGCGTCAGGACACATTACGGCGCGACGGTCAGCTACTGAAGCTCGCTCGCCGGCTGATACTGCTCGATCAGACTGTCATCGAGAGCCACAACCTCAGCATTTTCTTTTAGCGAGACCGCCATGACGCTGGAAGTCGAGATTGTGCGCATACCGGTGAATGCGGCGCGTGTATTGGAGCTGATCCAGGCTCTGAAGGGGGCTCGGACGGGATATCTTGCGGCGCCAGCCTGCCAGGCAGTCTCGCTGCTGGTTACCCAGGCCAGCGATGAAATCGCCGTCATCTTAACCTGGAGTTCGGCGCAGGCGCATGCAGAGGCCGTAAAGACGGAGCAGGCCGCCTCCTTCTTCAAAGCAGTATCCACCCTCTCGAGCGCCCGACCCGAGGTGCGCGCTTATCTGCCGGCTGGCGTTGAAGGCGCATGAGCGAGCTTCGTTTGACGATGGCGTTCACAAAGGGACTGCCGACATGACCACGCCTTCACGGGGGCCACGAAACAGCGTATCCAACCAGCCGGCCTCTGCCACACGGCGCACGCTCATGGCCGGATTGGCGGCCTCGGTAGCAACCGCGCCGTTGGTTGCCCAGTCTGCTCCCGGCTCGCCCGGCGATCAGAGCAGCGTTGTAAGCCGAATGTTATCCCGAGGCAGCACAGGCTACGAGGAGGCACGACGCAGCGGCGTTTGGCAGACCTCGACGCCAGAGCGTTATCCCGATCTGATCGTGCAGGCGCATTCCATCGCTGAAGTGCGCGATGTGGTCCGCTATGCGCGTGCCCATCACACCACGGTCGCGGTCAAGGGAAGTGGCCATAACTACACCTCGACCTATCTGCGCGATGGCGGCGTGTTGCTGGATCTATCGAGGCTCAAGCAAGTGACGTTCGTCGCCGGGGATAGCGAGGCGCTGGTGCAGCCGGGCATCACCAGCGGCGAGCTGTCCGCGGCCCTGACGGAACACGGTCGTGCCTTTCCCACCGGCCATCACGGTGGCGTCGGCCTGGGGGGCTACCTGCTGGGTGGCGGCATGGGGTGGAACGGTGAAACCTGGGGACAGTTCGCCTGTTTCAACGTGGCGGCCGTCGATGTGGTGACGGCGGCCGGCAGTAGGGTGCTGGCGGATGCCCATTCACATCCAGACCTTTACTGGGCGGCGCGTGGTTCCGGCCCATTCTTCTGTGCCATTGCGACCGAATTCCGCCTCAAGACGTACCCCGCCCCTCCGCAGATTCTCTCGACCCAATTTACCTACCCTCTGAGCTCATCGGGCGCAATTGGACGGTGGCTGCAGCGGATTGCTGATGTGCGTTCACCCGACCTGGATCTGTTTCTGCTGATGTTGTCCGAAGACAAGCCGAAGGCGGATGGAGGCTCCGAGCGCCGGCAGACCGCCCTGGCTTACGTGCTCAGTTATGCCGCTGATCGATCGGTCGCCGAGGAAACCCTTCGGCGCGTGGCGCACGCGGCGCCGCCGGCGGATATCTTGGATCGGCAGGAATTGGTCCCCGTCAGCTTTGCTGACCTGTATGCGGAAAGCCTGACCGGCCCCGCCCGCCGCGTGGGCGCAGACACCGCCTGGACCAATGATTCCATCCAGGCCACCGAGATACTGGCGCGACACTTCGAGTCCGTGCCCTCCGCCGCGACCGTGGGCATTATCAACTATCGCGCCAAGCCTCAGCTGCCGACCACTGCGGCTTTCACGATGTCCGGATCCGGCTTCGTGCAGTGGCTCGGGCAGTGGCAGGGAGCGGATCATGATGCCGAGAATCAGGCCTGGGTGCAGGCCGCCGCGCAGCTGCTCGAGCCGTACACGGTGGGCGCATACGTCAATGAATGCGATATTCTGCGGCGACCGGAGCGAGCGAAGCGATGCTTATCGGCCGAACACCTGCAGCGCCTGCGACAGATTCGCGCCCAGTACGATCCGGACAACCTGTTGCCGCCGCCGATCCCACTTTAACTCACACTTCAGTCAGGTGATCCATCCATGAATACGGTTGCAATCGACTCAAGGCGAATTTCGGAGGATTTGAATCGGCCCACGGCGGATGCAATCGGCCTGCCGGCCGTCACGTACACGGACCCTGGCGTCCTGGCGCTCGAGCAAAAGAAGCTCTTCGAGGACGGCTGGGTCAGCATACTGGCCGGGGGACAACTGCCAAAACCCGGCGATCTATGCCCGGTCACAGTGGCCGGTCGGCCGTTGCTGGTGCTCCGGGACCGCGAGAATCATATTCGCGTATTCCACAATGTCTGCCGCCACCGCGGCGTCAAGTTAGTGACCGAGCCGGGTCACAGTCCGGGCGTTATCACATGCGCCTATCACTGTTGGAGTTATGGACTCGACGGCAGCCTGAAGGGAACACCTTATCTCGATGGCACGCCCAAGAGCACACCTCCTGAAAACATGCGGTCGCAGCTCGGGCTTCTGCCGGTGCGCTCTGCGGTCTGGATGGACACGGTATTCGTGAATATTTCTGGCGACGCACAGCCGTTTGAGGAATTCATAAAACCGCTCGCGGAGCGCTGGAGCGGCTTTAATCTTTCGCAACTCAGGCTTGCGGATTCAACCGAGTTCAAGGTGGCGTCCAACTGGAAATTCGTCGCCGAGAATCTGCTGGATTTGTATCATCTACCCTGGGTGCACGCGCAGTTGGGAGGACCCGAGGCGGTCTTCCAATCCGAGCCGGCGCCCCTGACTGCCGACATCTTCGGCTACATGATGCCCACATTCGACGCGGCCCGCGCCGAGACCGGGCCGACGATGCCGCTGTTTTCCCCCTTACCGAAGAGATTTGAATACGCGCTGGACTTGATCATGATTTTTCCCAATACGGGCCTACTGCTGACACCC
>JBAUYT010000171.1:0-12549 GCA_049584935.1 Steroidobacteraceae bacterium | reverse complement strand
ATATTCCCGTTGGCACCGGCGTGGGACCCGTGCACATGGTGATGAGTCCGAACGGCTCCTTCCTATTCGTGTACAACATTCAAACGAACAACATCCAGACCGTTCAGACTTTCACAGTCGATTCGGCCACCGGGGCGTTAACTCCCGCGGGCACGGTGCAGCTTCAGAACACAAACTGCACCGCCGCGACCTGTCCGGGGGCCGGCGACTTCTCGATCCGGTCTGACAGCAAGTACCTTTATGTTCTCGCTTACGACGGGGTCAACAACACCAGCAGCGTGACCCCCTACGCGATCGATTCCGTAACGGGCGGCCTGACAGGCGGCACCGCCATCACATTCCCCACCAACGCCGCGGGCACGAGCTTGTCGATCGATCCGCTGGGCAGGTTTCTGTACGTGGCTAAGGCAGTGTCACCAGACGGGATTTCCGACGGAACGTCTCAATCCGCAACGGTGGTGTCCTATATCCTCGATCCGATCACCGGTGCGCTCGCGCCCGGCTCAACTACAGTGGTCGCTAATGGCGCCAGCTTGATGGCCCCAGATCCGACCGGCGTATACCTCTACGCCATCTACTCCGGTTGTTGCGCCTCTTACAGCAACATCCTCGCCCTCGCCGTCGATCCATCCAGCGGGGCGCTGTCGCAGATCGGTGCCGCGGTGCCCATCAGTGGCTCGCCGCAGGCCGCGGTTAGCGATCCTTCAGGCGCCTTCTTATTTCTCGGCAATTCCGCAGCAGCATCGTTTAGCCCGCACAATCAAAGCTGGAGTGACCTGGATTCATTCACCATCACTACCAGCGGCGCCAACGCCGGAGCTGCCACCTTGAGTGGTCAGGGAACGCAATTCCCTTACGGAACCGTCGGCGTCGGCGAGCTTGCGATTGTCGAATAGGCGGTGACCCGACATGGGGTAGCCAGTCTTTCGTCCCCGCATCCAGCAAAATGCCACGAATCCTTCGCCGTAGTCTCTCACAAAGGTCAGTTAACGTATCGAGTCCCGGCACTTGGCAAAGCACTGGTCAAAGCTCATTGCCAGCGTCCGGACTGGCGCCATTGCAGTGTGCCCTCCTCGATGTCTTGGAGTAGCTTTACTGCCTGGCATTTGGCAATGGCGGCTCTCTCGGTGAACGGGCTCGATATGCTCTGGGATTTTCCGGTGACGCCCTTTGAGTACATCTATGCTCGCGCCGACGTCCCCCATCCGGATTTATGGCCCCCATTCTCCCGACATTCGATCCCACTCGCGCCTACCATCAACACTTTGCGTTTTTAATAAAATCAACTAGTTATAGAGACCGATACGATGCCGATGCTGCTCAGCAGTCAACCGATTGGTTGCAGCCCGCAACCGCTTGGTTGACTGTGCAACACCCTCAGCCCCACGCGGCAGCGTCAACCATTCGGTTGCGGACGGCAACCGCGCGGTTGCGCGGGCGGGACCGCCAAGCTCCTCCGCAGCCATGAAGCAATCGATTGCATGCGTATCGCTGGTGGTGAGGGATTACGACGAGGCGATCGATTTTTACGTCGGGACATTGGGGTTTACGCTCATCGAAGATAACTTCATCGCCGCTCAGGACAAGCGTTGGGTGATCGTGGCACCTCCGGGCTCCGGGGATTGCCGTTTGCTGCTTGCACGCGGCGTGGGGGAGCAACAGTGTTCGCGAATCGGCAATCAGACCGGAGGCCGTGTCTTTCTGTTTCTTCACACCGATGATTTCTGGCGGGACTTTCGTAGATACCAGGACAAAGGTGTGAAATTTGTTCGGCAGCCTCTGATGGAAACCTATGGCACGGTGGCGGTATTCGAAGATCTCTATGGCAATTTATGGGACCTCGTACAGCCTGCTGGGACAGCCATCGCATCCGGATCGCCTCGATTGCGTTCCTAGGCTGCTACGGTCTTGCCCACGTCGAATCGCTCAGGTGTTCGTCCATTGCCTTGCCGGGCGCACATTCCGGGGAGAAGTATTCACCCTGCATGCCGCCGATGACGCCGCGCTGCAGATAGGGACCGGTGTAGTAGTCCATGGCATTTTGCCTAGCGATCCGGTCGGGAACGCCGAGCAGGGTGGCGGTCCGGTAGTTGCGCTGCACGGCCTGACATTCGGTTCGCGCTTCATTGTGCTCGCCCCGCACGTGCATGCTTTCGTGCGTGAGGATGTTCAGGCTCACGAGCTCCTCCGTCGTAGCGCGCCCGGGATGGCGCAGATAGGCCATCAACCGGTCGCACCAGGGATGCTGGATGCCAATCTCTCCCGTCTCGAAATTGGCGTGGCCGGCGAACAGCATGTCGGGGTCCATCATGGTGTCGAAGATCGTGTTGCAATGAACCTTGGCGCGGTGGCCCTCTGCCAGTTCGGTGGCCTTGGCCGACAGGAAGCGTTCGAAGAGCCGGACATGGACCGGTGTCCAGGCGAGCAGTGCGGCCATGCTCAGGGCGATAATCAGGTAGGCCTTCGACGGCGGCTGGGGAAAATCATAGCCGGGCGGCGCAACCATGCTCCGGCGCACTTCGCGCCAGGCGCAATAGAGAAAGAACAGCGAGCCGAGAATCCAGAGCATAGGAGGGCGGCAGCATCGCCCGCGTCGGACGCTTCCCTAGTGGGCCTGAAAGAAAGGGATGGGCGCCGAGGCATAGATATTCTGCGGCAGCTGTCCGTTCCACTTTTCGGCCTTCATCTGTTCCACCTGGATGCGGCGCAATTCCAGGATCTGCTGGCCGCCCGACAAGGCCGCGGTCTGAACTTTGATGGCATCGGCCTGGGCCTCGGCCTGCACCTTGACGGCGTAAGCATCGCCGTCCGCGCGGGCCTTGACGGCACTGGCCTCTGCTTCGGCGATCGCTACCTTCTGCTTCTGCTCGGCTTCGACTGTCTTCAGCTTGTTCTCGGCGGCGAGGCGTAGTTGTTCCTGCGTCACCTTGTCGTTGATCGCGGCCATGTAGGTGGGTGAAAACGCAAAACTGCGCATGTCGATGTTGATGACCTGGGCGCCGTACTTGGCGAGCTTGATGCCGAGCGCCGCGTAAATATCCTGCGATACCTGCGGCCGCTTGCCGATGAGGTCCGGCGCCGTGTACTGCGCCGTCACCGCCTTGAACACTTCGTGCGTGGCGGTATTGACATAGGAGGAGAGGTCGCCGTCGTGCGAGTATTTCTCGAAGACCTCAGCCACTTTGTCCGGTGCGATGGAGTAGCGCACCGTCAGCGATGTGGAGACGGGCTGGGTATCGGCAGTGGATCCTTCCGCGCTATCGATGTTGGCGCTTTCCGCGCGGATCGAGAACAGCGTGATCTTCTGCCACGGCGGCAATACCGCCAGTCCTTCCGGTTCGATGCCCACGATGCGGCCGAACTGAGTGATGACGCCGCGGCTGCCGGTGGGAACCGAATAGAACGGCCAGATGACATAGAGCACGATGATCGCAGCGCCGACGAGGGCGGCTCGCTTGATCAGTTTGGGGTTGACTTCGTTTGCAGTGGGCATTGCTCCCTCCCGTTGAACCGGCCACGTGCCGCCTCGGTTTTATAGTGGCCCATCCACGGCCTGCGGGCCATGGCGATCCGCACATTTCATTATTTTGCTGCCCGCTCGGCAGCAATTCGAGGCAAATCGGTAATCAGGCCGGCGCCGGCAATCGTTTCTCGAACCAGTGGTGGGCGTACGGGTTGGCATTGAACGGCGGCACCTCGACGTAGCCCGCATTGCGATACAGGCCCAGTGCCTCATTCAATTTTGCGTTGCTGTCGAGCTGCAACACGGTGACGCCGGCCTTGCGCGCCACGGCCTCGAGCGATTCGAGGATGCGGCGCCCGATGCCGAGCCCGCGCGCCGAATCCGCCACCCACATGCGCTTGATCTCGCCGCGATCTGCCGCCACCTTGAGGCCGCCGCAGCCCAGAGGGCTGCCGTCCAGCGTGGCCAGCAGAAAGTGGCCGGCCGGCGGCGTCAGCTCCTCCGGCGTGGCGGTGACGCTCTTGTCCGGATCGAAGCCGCTCTCGAAGCGCCGGCCGATCTCCTGGAAGTATTGCTCCAGGCACCAGCGGGCGGCCGCGCTGCGCGCCGGAACCTGGCTCACCCGCACGCTGGCAGCGCGCAGCAGCCGCTGCACTTCCGTGGCTGCTTCGATCAATCGTATGCGCTGCCGCGCGCTCAGCGGATCCAGCAGGGCCTGCGCGAAGGCATCGGAGCGTCGGTTGATCTCATCCAGCTCGAGCAGTCCCTTGCGGGTCAGGGCCGCCGTGGTGACGCGCGCGTCGTGGCTGGCGCGGCGGGATTTCACCAGGCCTTGCCGCTCGAGCGAGCGCAGCAGGCGGCTGAGATAACCCGAATCCAGGCTCAGCCGTGCGCGCAATTGCCGCGCGTCGGCGCCTTCCCCGCCGATCTCGTAGAGCAGGCGTACTTCGGCGTAGGGCCGGCCGCGGCCGAGGAAGTCTTCGCTCAGGACCCCAAGCCGGCGCGCGACCTCCCGATTGAATCTTCGAAACTCGCCAATCTGCTCCGGAAGCATTATCGGACTTTAGTCAGGTAATACCGAGGTGGCAAGTCACTTGCGACTGTACGGATATACAGTACGATGCCCCCATGGGGAATTTGGCTTTCCGGTGCTCCGTCTGTGGCAGCGGCTTCTTCCGCCCTATTCTCGTACCGCGGCCGGATGGTACGCACTATCCGACCTGTTTCTATGAGTGCGCGGGCTGCTCGGTCATGTTCGTCGATCCCAACGCGTTCAATGCCAACGAACCCGGTCCGCCAAAGAGTTGCGGCGCGCGCCTGCCGGTGGCCGCGCCGTCGATGTCACTCGAGAGATATGCAATGGGCGCGCAGTCGAATGCCGTCAAGGAGCAGGACTAGCGGCACCGCGCAAATCATCGCCGCGCTTGGGGCGCTGGCCCAGCGGCAGCTCGAACATGGCATGCGCCAGCAATGCGCCGGCACAGCAGCCGATCACCTGCACGGCGCAGTAGGCGAGAGCAGCGCTTACGCTCAGGCGCTGCCCCAGAGCCAGTGCCAGGCTAACCGCCGGATTGAAATGCGCCGCTGATCGGTCCCAGGAGCGCAGCGGGCGCGGCCAGGCTGCTCTTCGCTCAGAAACAAATTGTAAATCAAACCGATACGCTGCAAATCTAACGTGATTTAGCCGCACCGGGGCGAGCCGCGCCTCAGACGAGCGCGGACCCGCCCGTTTCAGTGCGGCCCTTACTCGTGGCGTCCGGCCTCGTACAGGAACCAGACGCGACGCTCGGTCTGATCGATCCAGTTCTCGAGCAGGCTGGCAGTGGCGACATCGCCGTGCTCGTCGCAGGCCTCATGCGTCTCTCTCATCCAGGCCGCGAGCCGCATGTTGTCCTCGCGCAGCTCGGCGAGCATGCCGCCGGGCGTGACGAAGTCGGCGTCGTTGTCGGACAGGCGCTGCAGGCGCGCGATGTGGCCAGTCGAGCGAATGGTGGTGCCGCCGAGCTTGCGCACGCGTTCGGCGATATCGTCCGTCATGGCATAGATCTGATCGGCGTGCTCGTCCAGCAGCAAATGGTAGTCGCGGAAGTGCGGGCCGGACATGTGCCAGTGGAAATTCTTGGTCTTGAGATAGAGCGCAAACGTGTCGGCCAGCAGCACGTTGAGCTCGGCCGAAAGAACGCGCCGGGCCTCTTCGCCCAGGTCGTTGGTGGTCTGCAGCGGGGCCGTGCGGCGCTGCTTGGCACCCTTGTGGTTGCTGATCGGCTTGACGTTGCTCATTGCTCTGGCTCCTCGCTTAAATTCGTTTCGTTGGGGGGTTCGACTGCGTACGGCGTGGGGGTGGCCGCGCCGTACGCTCAAGTATCACATGTGCAAATAGGCGCGCCCAGCCGGCGCCAGCAGCGCCTGAGTCTCCGGCCGGCGGCGCATGTAGCGGCTGAACATCGAGCACTGCGGGATGACGCCGCGATGCTGCGCCTGCGCCGCCGTCAAGGCCGCCTGCACCAGCTGCGTGGCGATGCCGCGGCCCCGCTGGGACTCGGGTACCAGGGTGTGGGTAAAGGTGATGGTGCCCCGGCCGAGTTCGTACTCCGCAAACGACATCCGACCCTCGACTTCGGCCTCGAAACGGTGGCGCTGCGGGTTGTCGTGCACTGCCACGTGGATCCGCGCTGCCGACGGAAGGTTCATGGCCGCATGAAACAGCAGCTTTTTGGCTTTTGCAATCGGACGGCGGTTGAAGCGACGTGCGGGCGTGTGTGACACTTCGCGCCCCCGGATTTCCACGCGACACACCGCCCCTCTCAGTGCCAGTCATCACCCTGCCGGACGGCAGCAAAAAGAGCTTCGACAGCGCCGTCAGCGTCGCGCAGGTGGCACAGAGCATCGGCGCGGGCCTGGCGCGCGCGGCCTTGGCGGGCCGCGTCGATGGCAAGCTGGTGGATACCTCCTTCGTGATCGATCACGACGCGCCGGTCTCCATCGTCACCGACCGGGACCCCGACGGCCTCGAGGTCATCCGGCACTCCACCGCGCATCTGCTGGCCCAGGCGGTCAAGCAGCTGTTTCCGGACGCCCAGGTGACCATCGGCCCGGTCATCAACGACGGCTTCTACTACGACTTTGCGTACGCACGGCCCTTCACGCCCGAGGACCTGGCGGCCATCGAGACGCGCATGAAGGAGCTGGCCAAGGCCGACCAGCCGGTGCACCGGCGGGTGATGCCGCGCGATGAGGCGGTGGCCTTCTTCCGCAACATCGGCGAGAAGTACAAGGCCGAGATCATTGCGGCGATTCCGGCCGCCGAGCCCATCAGCCTCTACGGGCAGGGGGACTGGGTGGACCTGTGCCGCGGCCCGCACGTGCCCTCCACCGGCAAGCTGCGGGCGTTCAAGCTCATGAAGCTGGCCGGCGCCTACTGGCGCGGTGATTCGCGCAACGAGATGCTGCAGCGGATCTACGGCACCGCCTGGCCCGACCAGAAGCAGCTCGATGAGTATCTGCATCGTCTGGAAGAGGCCGAGAAGCGCGACCATCGCCGCATCGGCCGCGAGCTCGACCTGTTCCACATGCAGGAAGAGGCCCCGGGCGCAGTGTTCTGGCACCCCAAGGGCTGGCAGATCTTTCAGCGCCTGATCGCCTACATGCGCGAGCGCCAGACCGCGGTGGGCTTCCAGGAAGTCAACGGCCCGGAGCTCATGGACCGCAGTCTCTGGGAGGCCTCGGGCCATTGGGCGCAGTTTGGCGAAAACATGTTCATCACGCGCACGCCCGACGAGCGCGTTTACGCCATCAAGCCCATGAACTGCCCGGGACACGTGCAGATCTTCAAACAGGGTATCCGCAGCTACCACCAGCTGCCGATCCGCTTTGCCGAGTTCGGCAAGGTGCATCGCTACGAGCCCTCGGGTGCGCTGCATGGGCTCATGCGCGTGCGCGCCTTCACCCAGGACGATGCCCACATCTTCATCACCGAGGATCAGATCACCGAGGAATCGGTGCTCTCGACCCGGCTGATCCTGGATATCTATCGGGATTTCGGCTTCGACGACGTGCGCATCAAGTTCTCCGACCGGCCGGCCAAGCGGGTCGGCTCGGACCAGGTCTGGGACAAGGCCGAGGCGGCCCTCAAGGCCGCGGCGCAGGCCGCCGGCATCGAGTACACGCTCAACCCCGGCGAGGGCGCCTTCTACGGCCCGAAGCTCGAGTTCGTCCTACGGGATGCCATCGGGCGGGACTGGCAGTGCGGCACCCTGCAGGTGGACCTGAACATGCCGGCGCGCCTGGGCGCCCACTACATCGACGAGCACAGCCAGAAGCGCCATCCGGTGATGCTGCATCGGGCCATCTTCGGCTCGCTCGAGCGCTTTTTCGGCATTCTGCTGGAGCATCACGCCGGCAAATTGCCGTCCTGGCTATCGCCGGTGCAGGCGGTGGTCATGGGGATTACCGATCGCCAGCACAATTACGTCACCACAATCGCGGATTTCCTGAAAAATCAGGGGGTTCTGGTCCAGTCCGACTTGCGCAACGAAAAGGTCGGCTTTAAAATTCGCGAACACACGCTGCAACGCGTCCCATACCTTCTGGTAGCGGGTGACAAGGAAGTCGCAGCGAATCTTGTTTCTGTGCGCTCCCGTAGTGGCAAGGATCTGGGCGCGATGACGCCGCAGACGTTCGTGGAACGTCTGCGCATCGAGCTCGAAAGCCACGGGCGCCGAAGTATGGAGGATTGATATATAGCCATTTCAGCGAAGCGGATCCGACGTAATGAGGAGATCGTCTCACCAACAGTACGTGTAATCGGAGCGGACGGAGGGCAGGCAGGTGTCATGACGCGCGCGGAAGCGCTGCAGCTGGCAGCCTCGTCGGAACTGGATCTCGTTGAAGTCTCGCCGATGGCGGAACCGCCAGTGGTGCGAGTCATGGACTACGGCAAATTCCTGTTCGAGCAGAACAAGAAGGCGCACTCTGCCAAGCGTAAGCAGAAGCAGATTCATGTCAAGGAAGTGAAGTTTCGTCCCGGAACGGAAGAGGCGGATTACCAGGTCAAGCTGCGTAATCTGATCCGCTTCCTGTCCGAGGGTGACAAGGCCAAGGTGACCTTGCGGTTCCGCGGCCGGGAAATGGTGCATCAGGACATCGGTCGGAAACTTCTGGACCGGGTGCAGGGAGATCTCGCTGCCCACAGCGTGATCGAACAGCAGCCGCTGATGGAAGGCCGGCAAATGGTGATGCTGTTTGCACCTAAAAAGAAGTGATCGCGCCGCGCGGCTGATGCCGCGCGCGTGATCCGCGAGCAAGCGGGCAGGCGCCGCAAAGCGCCGGCCTTGTGAGCTCTGGCAACAATGAGGAGTTGAATCGTGCCCAAGTTGAAAACCAACCGGGCCGCGTCGAAGCGTTTTCGCAAAACGGCGAAGGGCTTCAAGCGGTACTCGGCTACCCGTCGTCATAACCTCGGCCACAAGGATTCCAAGCGCAAGCGTCATCTGCGCTCGGGTGGCAGCAGTCTCGTTGATAAGAGCGATGTGCATCGTCTCGATCAGCTGCTGCCCAACACCAAATAACGGAGTCCGAACATGGCAAGAGTCAAACGTGGTGTGACGGCCGGACGCCGTCACAAGAAGGTCCTCGGCAAGGCCAAGGGTTACTACAACGCGCGGCGCAAGGTCTATCGCGCCGCCAAGCAGGCGGTCATCAAGGCCGGCCAGTATGCGTATCGAGATCGTCGCGCCAAGAAGCGCGAGTTCCGCGCGCTCTGGATCATGCGCATCAATGCGGCCGCACGTGTGCACGGCCTGTCGTACAGTCGCCTGATTGCGGGGCTGCACAAGGCAGGGCTCGAGATCGATCGCAAGGTGCTGGCGGATCTGGCGGTCAACGACGCCAACGCCTTTGGCGTCATCGCCGAGCGAGCCAAGGCCGGTCTCGAAGTAGCGGCCTGACGGCTGGTTCGGGCTGTGGGAGAGCTCGAGGCCAAGGTCGAGGCCGCGCTGGCGCGGGTTTCAGCGAGCACGGGTGTTCCTGAGCTCGAGGAGATCCGCGTGCACTGGCTGGGCCGCAAGGGGCTGCTGACCGAGCAGCTCCAGGCGCTCGGCAAGCTGCCCCCGGAGCAGCGTCGCCAGGCCGGCGCGCGCATCAACAGTCTCAAAGCGCGCCTGCACGCGACCATCGAGGCGCGTCGCGGTGAGCTCGAGCAGCGGGCCGTGGAGGCCGAGCTGCGCGCCGGCGCCATCGATGTGACCCTGCCCGGGCGCGGCCAGCGCCTGGGCGGTCTGCACCCCATTACGCTGACGCGGCTGCGCATCGAGGAGATTTTCCGTCGCGCCGGCTTTGCGGTGGAGCAGGGGCCGGAGATCGAGAACGACTTCTACAATTTCGAAGCGCTGAATATACCGGCCAATCATCCGGCGCGCGCCATGCACGACACCTTCTATCTGAAGGACGGCTACCTGCTGCGCACGCACACCTCGCCGGTGCAGATCCGCTCGATGCTGGCGCAGAAGCCGCCGATCGCGCTGATCGCACCCGGACGGACGTACCGCGTCGACTCGGATGCCAGCCACTCGCCCATGTTCCATCAGGTCGAGGGCCTGTTCGTCGATGAAGGGGTCAGCTTCGCCAACCTCAAGGCGATCGTGCATCACTTCATGGAGGCCTTCTTCGAGCAGGACCTCTCCATGCGGCTGCGCCCGTCGTACTTTCCATTCACCGAGCCCTCCGCTGAGGTCGACATCACCTGCGTGCTCTGCCGCGGCGCCGGCTGTCGCGTCTGCAAGCAGACCGGCTGGCTCGAGATCGCCGGCTGCGGCATGGTGCATCCGCGCGTGTTCGAAGCCTGCGGCATCGATCCGGAACGCTACACCGGCTACGCCTTCGGTGCCGGCATCGAGCGGCTGGCGATGCTGCGCTATCGCGTCAACGATCTGCGGCTGTTCTTCGACAACGACCTGCGCTTCCTCAGCGCCTTCGCCGGAGGCGAGGTATGAAGCTGCCGCTCTCGGCGCTGCGTGCCTGGGTCGACTTCCCGTGGGACGCGCGCGAGCTGGCGCAGCGTCTGACCATGGCCGGCATGGAGATCGAGGGCCTGGAGCCGGCGGCACCCCCATTCAGTGGCGTCGTGGTGGCAAAGATCCTCAAGGCGGAACGGCACCCCAGGGCCGAGAAGCTGCAGGTCTGCACCGTGGCCACATCGGGCGCGGCTGACGCGCCGACCGTGCAGATCGTCTGCGGCGCGTCCAACGCCCGCGCCGGACTGGTCAGTGCACTCGCCACCGAGGGTGCGAGGCTGCCGGGCGATGTGCAGATCAAGGCCGCGCAGCTGCGCGGCGTGGAAAGTTTCGGGATGCTGTGCTCGGCCCGAGAGCTGGGCCTGGGAGACAGTGCCGAAGGCATTCTCGAGCTGCCGGCGGATCTGCCACTGGGCACCGATCTGCGCGGCGCGCTGGATCTCGACGACGTGGTGCTCGAAGTCAACGTCACTGCCAACCGCGGCGACGGCCTGTCGGTACTTGGCATCGCACGCGAGGTGTCGGCTCTCAGCGGTGCACCGCTCCAGACGCCGGCGTTCGGCCGCAACGCGGCTGGCGCTGTCGCGGCGGGTTGCGCGCCATCGAATGCCGCCATCGCACCGCTGCCGCTGGGACTGCCGGCGCGGGGCGGGGCGGGGCGGCTGGTGGCCGGTGTCATGCGCGCCGTCGACAACACCACGCCGAGCCCGCTCTGGCTCAAGGAGCGGCTGCGGCGTTCGGGCCTGCGATCGATCAGCCCGGTGGTCGACGTCACCAATTACGTCATGCTGGAACTTGGCCAGCCGCTGCACGCCTACGATCGCGCCGCGCTGTCGGGCACCCTGGTGGCGCGCTGGGCTCGCGCCGGCGAGCAATTGCGGTTGCTCGATGGACGCGACATTGCGCTCGAACCGGACGTGCTCGTGATTGCGGACGATGCCTCGATCCTGGGACTCGCCGGCATCATGGGCGGCGAGCGCAGCGCCATCTCGGCCGCCACGCGCGAGATTGCGCTGGAGGTCGCCTGGTTTTTGCCGGCGGCCATCGCCGGTCGCGCGCGCCGCTACGGCCTCATGACGGATGCCAGCCAACGCTTCGAGCGCGGCGTCGACTATCGGATTCAGGAGCGCGCGCTCGAAGTGGCGATGACGCTCATCGCCGAGCTCACCGGCGCGGAACTTGGGCCGGTCAGCGTGCTCGATCAACCGGAGTCGCTGCCGAGCAGCAGCGCGGTGCAGCTGCGCGAGACTCGCGTGACGCTTCTGCTGGGGCAACCGGTGGCGCCCGTCGCGGTCGAGCAGCGTCTGCGGGCCCTCGGCATGCGCGTGGCCGCCGAGAGCCACGCAGGTGCCGCGACGATCTGGCGGGTCGAGCCGCCCTCGTGGCGTTTCGACATTGCGCTGGAAGCCGACCTGATCGAGGAAGTGGCGCGTATCGGCGGCTTCGATTGTCTGGCCGAGCGTGATGCGCCGCTGCCGGCGGCGCCGCGGCCGTTGTCCTCTGCCCAAGTGGATGAGCGGCTGGTACTGCGCACCCTGGCCGCGCGCGGCTACCAGGAGGCCATCACCTACGCTTTCGTCGATCCGGCACTGCAACGCGCCTTGCTCGGTGAGGTGCCGATGATCGAACTCTCCAATCCCATTGCGAGCGACATGGCGGTGATGCGGCGCTCGCTCTGGCCGGGATTGCTGCGGGTGGCGCGCGAGAATCTGCGGCGGCAGCAGTCGCGCGTGCGGTTGTTCGAGATCGCCAACCGCTTCCTGACTGACGCCAGCGGCAATGGTCACGGCGAGCACAAGGCACTGGCGGTGCTGGCGCTAGGATCCAGGCTGCCGGAGCAGTGGGGTGCGCCGACGACGGCGGCGGACTTCTACGACGTGAAGGCGGATCTCGAGGCGCTGCTGGCGCTCGGCGGCGCGGGCGGTGAGTTTTCCTTCGAGCCGGCGGAGGTGGCGGGACTGCGTCCCGGTCGCAGCGCCGCCATTGTGCGCGGCGGCGTCGAAATCGGCTGCATCGGAGAGCTGCATCCCGCTGTCATGCGTAAACTGGATTTTACATATGCACCGATCCTGTTCG
>JBAUYT010000170.1:0-3069 GCA_049584935.1 Steroidobacteraceae bacterium | reverse complement strand
TGCAGGATTTCCTCGGATTGGACCCATTCGATTTCGTCAGTTGGGTACCACCTGATTTCGTGAGTTCGGTACCACCCGATTTCGCGAGTTGGGGACCACCGTCGGCGCCATTCCGGGCACCGAGCCCATGCATGGGAGTGGTCCGCCGATGTCGAGATATGTCATTTCCCTGGGGTTTTTGGGGGTAACCGAGGCCAGGGGTGGGCTCGTAGCGTCCCTCTGCGGGCTTCTCCGGCGGCCGATTTTCCGGCCGCGGCAATCAAAGCGGGGATTTCGGGCTCCTGAGCCCTCGTCGCCGGATTCCTGGCCGCCACTGCCGCTACCTTCGTGGGCAACCACGAAGGAGACGGCAGCATGGCGCTTCGGAGCATGACGGTGCATCGGTACGAGGAGATCCGGCGGCGGCTGGCCGAGGGCCGCAGCCTGCGCGAGATCGCGCGTGCTCTGGGTTGTTCGCGCCGCACAGTACGCGAAGTTCGCGACGGTGAAAGAGGTTCGCCCGATGCGCCCAGGTCGATCGGCGATCCACTGTGGATGGCGCAGCTGGATTGGCCGGCGATCATCCACGATCTGGGCCTGGGCCATCCGCTGAAGTTCCTGTGGGAGGAGAAGGCGCAACACCTGATCACGTACCCGAACTTCTGGAAGCAGTTTTACCGCAAGTTCCCGCAGTATCGAACCGCGTCCGTCACGGCGCGCGAGTTCGAGCCCGGGGAACGCGTGGAAGTCGATTACGCCGGGGATCCCATCGAGTGGATCGAGCTCAAGAGCGGCGAGATCCGCAAAGCCTGGATCTTCGTCGCAGGACTTGGCTTCAGCCATCTGCTGTACGCCTGGGCCGCCGAGGACATGAAGAGCCGCAACTGGCTCGGTGCTCATCGACGCATGTTCGCCTACTACGCCGGCGTGCCGCACGTGACGGTGCCGGACTGTTTGAAGCAAGGCGTGCTCAAGTGCCACCTGTACGATCCGGACCTGAACCCCGGCTATGCCGATCTGGCGGCGCAATACGCTACGGCAGTAGTCCCAGCACGCGCGAAAAAACCACGGGATAAAGCCGTCGTCGAAGGACTGGTGAAAATCCTGATGCGCTACGTGCGCTTCCGTCACCGGCGCCATCGCTTCACCTCTCTCTTCGAGATCAACCGGGCGCTCGCCGAGTGCATCGAGCGCATCAATGATCGCCGCCACACGCGCTTTGGCGTCTCGCGCCGCGAGCGCTTCGAGACCGTGGAGAGAGCCGCGCTCAAGCCGCTGCCGATCGGCGATGTGGACTGTGGGGAATGGAAGGAGGCGAAGCTACACCCCGATTGCTACGTCGCGGTCGAGGGCGACTATTACAGCGCTCCGCACATCCATCGGCACAAGAAGCTGCGCATCAAGATCACGGACAATCATGTCGAGATCTTCCTCAAACTCGAGCGCCTGGCGATCCATCCGCGCAGCCGCCACCGCAATGGCAAGCGTATCTTCATCGACTCGCACTTCCCGCCGGCCTCTCAGGCGTACTACGAAGCGACACCACAAAGACTGCTATCTCAGTCGCGGTTCATCCATCCCGAACTCAATCGGTTGTTCGTGGAGCTGTTCAACATCGATGTCTACGGCAACATCCGCCGTTGTCAGGGCTTCGTGCGTAGCTGCACCAAAGAGATCAACCACAGTGGGCACGAGATCGCCAGCGAGCGCATCGCCGCGGCGATCGCCACTATGCGCCGCTACAACCGCTTTCGTGTGCCGTACTTCCAGGCGCTGCTGGCCCAAGCTCGAAAGCAAGCCATCCATCCGCAGCAGGGCCGTGACATCGTGCGCCGACCCGGCAATCCCATGCTGCGTTACGCCGCTGGCACCCCTGCCAGCGACGCCGTCCCCGTTCCTTCTACATCAACCCAGGAGAGCTTGGATCTATGAGTACCGCTATTGCCAGAAACCTGATGGCCGAGATGAAACTGCTCGGCATGCTCGGCGCGTTCGATAAAGTCCTCAACGACGCCACCCGCGATCAATCCAGTTACAGTGAGCTGCTCGATGCGTTGCTGCAGGCCGAGGCCGACTATCGGCAGGAAAGAAAGACCGGCTATCGCATCAAGGCCGCCAAGTTCACGCTGCGCCCGGCCTTCGAGGACATCGACTTCACCGCCAGTCGCTCGATCAGCAAGACGCAGATCAAAGAGCTCTACAGCCTGCAGTGGCTGCATGATGCCAGACCCGTGCTGCTGATCGGCCAGACCGGCGTCGGCAAGACCTTCATCGCTCAAGCCGCGGGGCTGCACGCCTGCGCCTGTGGCAAATCGGTGCTGTACATGACACTCACGACCTGGCTCGAGAATCTGGCGCTCGCGCGCACCAGTGGCACCTACCTACGATATCGCGACAAGCTCGCCAAACCCGACTTGGTCATCTTGGACGACATGGGAATGCGCAAGCTCTCGGCCACCGAAGCACAGGACCTGTGCGAGCTGCTCGAAGAACGATCGATCAACAAATCCACGCTCTTCACCACGCAGTTGCCGCTCGATCACTGGAGCGAGGTCATCGGCGATGCCGTCATCGCCGATGCCATCCGCGACCGCCTCGAGCACTCGGCCCTGGCCATCCACATCACTGGAGAGAGCTACCGGGGCGTCAAAGCACGAAAACTTGCCAGCAAGAAGAAAGACAGTTAAGAATCGTCGCCTACGGCTCCGCCGGTGACCCCTTCAGGTGGTCCCCAACTCGCGAAATCGGCCGGTCCCTAAGCGCGAAATCCTGCACGAATGGACTTGTTGGGTCATCTCGGCCAAACAAGAAACAACGCGTAGCCGCAGAATCCAACGCGCGGTCAGGGAACTTCAGGCGGGCAAACGCCGCCCCTGTTGCTGGCCTGGCTGTCCGCATCGCCGACCCAGCGCGAAGAAGTGGTTCGAGAAACGAGCGCGCTAACGCATCGGTGGCAGTCAACCTGGAGTTGACCCGGTTTCGTGGACACCTCAACGTAAGGAACGGAGGTGCTTATGGCGAAGCGGAGTGTCCGGTACACGCCGGAGTTCAAGCAGCAGATGGTGGGGCTGATCAGGTCTGGGCGCACGG
>JBAUYT010000169.1:0-1598 GCA_049584935.1 Steroidobacteraceae bacterium | reverse complement strand
CAGGAACGCTTCAGCAGCACTTTCTTTACTGTCGTCACGGCGCAGGAAATATTGAATGGCGGACAGAACGCTGCTGCGGGTGGTGCCGCTGCCGGCGGTGGTGGCGGTGGTGGCGGTGGAGGTGGGGGTGGCGGCTCTATCACGGCAGCCGGAGGCGGATGCGGACCACCCAGCCCGATCTGGAAGCCGAGCATGCCGATGTAGTCGAACAGGCTGCGCGAGTCGGTGTTGTCCGAGTCGTAGCGCGCCTTGATCTCAGGCCGCAGCGCCAAGCTCGCCGTGCCATCGCTGTTCTCCCACAGCTTGATCAGCGCGCCGACACCGAGTTGCGCCAGAAAATCGTTGGAGTTGCCGTTGGCATTGAAATTCTGCAGTCCGCCGATGCCGCCGGTGATGAACGGCGCAAACACCCGATCGCGGTTGAACACGCGCAGCACATCGATCGAGACCGCGTAGGGATTCTGATGGCCCGGCAGCTGCTTGTAGCCGAGCCTGGAGTCGTTGAAGTTGGCCTCGACGCTCCAGTTGGGCGTCATGTTGAGACCTAGCCCCAAGCCCCAGATCAGGCTGTCATCGAGCTGCCGTTTGCTGTCGGGAATGATCCCGCCAATCTGCGGATTGAAATAAAACTGTCCGACGTCGTCGCCGGCGCGGACAGCCAACGGCGCCAGCGCGGCCAGACCGATCAGGGCGAGTCGCTTCATGAGGAAGTCCTCCGATGCTCACGGTGCAGTTAAGATAACGGACTTCGAAGTATGTGGCTACTTAGCGACATCTATAGTTTTGTCAGCGTGCGTGGCTTAGAGAACAGCCATTTTTGTAACTTATATCATATGCTTTTCCGCAACATTGACGTGCTAGAGATAGGGCGATATCAGCCAGCAGAGGCTGTTGCGCACGCGTGCCAGCGGTGGCGCATTCGCGAGTTCCGCGGCCGTCAGCGCAGGCGCCCGGTTCCGGTATCCCTCGATGAAAGCAGCCAGATTGCCGCCGAGCGCAGCGTCGAATACTTCGAGTGCGATCTCGAAGTTCAGCCGCAGGCTGCGCGTATCGAGATTGACCGAGCCGACATGGGCGTACTCACGATCGATCACGAACAGCTTGGCATGGGAAAAGGGTGGGGGCACCAGGTGTACCCGCACGCCGCGTTCGACCAGCGCCGGCAGCCAATGCAGCGTGGCCCAGTCGCTGTAGCGCAGGTTGCTGTGTTCGGGCAGCACCAGCGATACCTCGATGCCCCGCAGCGCCGCTCCCTGCAGCGCAGCCACCAGTTCGGGGGGCGGAATGAAGTACGGCGTCATGACCAGGATCTGCCGCTGGGCCACCGCGATGGCGCTTAGGATCAGCAGCAGCAGCTTGTCCAGATTCTCGTCCGGACCGCCGGTGACGGCGCGACAGACCGCGGAGCCATACGCCGCAGGGCCCTCATGCGGCAGCAGCGACTCGCCGCTGGCGAACTTCCAGTCGGCGGCGAATACGGCCTCGAGCTGTGCCAACGCCGGTCCGCGCAGGCAGAAATGCATGTCGGTCATGCCCCCGCCCCCGGGCCCGCCCGCTTCGCGGCCACCGAGGTTCATGCCGCCGAGAAAGCCTTCGAC
>JBAUYT010000168.1:0-1889 GCA_049584935.1 Steroidobacteraceae bacterium | reverse complement strand
TCAACGAGCATATCGAGCAGATGCGGCTGTCGGCCACCAAGGCATTGCTGGAGCGACCCGATACCATCATCGTTGCGACCGTGTCCTCGATCTACGGCCTGGGCGACCCCGAGGCCTACCTGTCGATGGTGCTGCACCTGGTGCGCGGCGAGCGCATCGACCAGCGCAAGCTGCTGCGCCGTTTGGCCGAGATGCAGTACACCCGCAACGACATGGATCTGCAACCCGGCACCTATCGCGTGCGCGGCGACATCATCGACATCTTCCCGGCGGAATCCGGCCGTGATGCGGTACGTGTGGAGCTGTTCGACGACCAGCTGGAGAACCTGTCGCTGATTGACCCGCTGACCGGCAGCCTCATCGGCCGCATTCCGCGCTTCACGGTGTATCCAGGTTCGCATTACGTGACTCCGCGCGATCGGTTGATGCAGGCAATGGATCAGATCCGCGAGGAATTGCGCGAACGGCTCGCTGTGCTGCATGCCGATGGCAAGCTGGTGGAGGCGCAGCGGCTCGAACAACGCACGCTGTTCGACCTGGAGATGATCAAGGAGGTCGGCTACTGCTCGGGCATCGAGAATTATTCGCGCTACCTGTCCGGGCGACAACAGGGCGAGCCGCCGCCGTGCCTGTACGACTATCTGCCACCCAACGCGCTGCTGATCGTCGATGAAAGCCACCAGACCATCCCGCAGCTCGGCGCCATGTATCGCGGTGATCGCTCGCGCAAGGAAACGCTGGTGCAATACGGCTTTCGCATGCCGTCGGCGCTCGATAACCGGCCGCTGAAGTTCGAGGAGTGGGAGCACCTGGCGCCGCAGATGATCTTCGTGTCGGCAACGCCCGGGCCGTATGAGGCCAAGATGTCGTCGCAGGTGGTCGAACAGGTGGTGCGGCCCACCGGACTGGTCGACCCTGAAGTCGAGGTGCGGCCGGTGCGCACGCAGGTCGACGACCTGCTATCCGAGATTCATAAATGCGTGGAGCTGCAGCAGCGTGTGCTGGTCACGACGCTGACCAAGCGCATGGCCGAGGACCTGACTGAATACCTGCACGAGCACGGTGTGCGGGTGCGTTACCTGCACGCCGACATCGAGACCGTGGAGCGGGTCGAGATCATTCGCGACCTGCGCCTGGGCCGCTTCGACGTGCTGGTCGGCATCAATCTGCTGCGCGAAGGACTGGATATGCCCGAGGTCGCCCTGGTGGCGATCCTGGATGCGGACAAGGAAGGCTTCCTGCGCTCGGAAGGGTCGCTGATCCAGACCATCGGTCGCGCTGCGCGTAACGTGCACGGCCGCGCAATTCTCTACGCCGACAAAATGACCGGCTCGATGCAGCGCGCGATTGCCGAGACCGACCGGCGCCGACAGAAGCAGGTCGAATACAACATTGCGCACGGGGTGACCCCGCAGAGCATCATCAAGCCGGTGGCCGATATCATGGAAGGGGCGCGCGTGGCGGGCGCGGCTTCGGGTCGCGGCGGTGAGCGCAAGGGCCGGGAAGGCAATGCGGCGGCGCTCGACATCGGCAAGCTGCGCACCGCCAGCGACATCGCGCGCGAACTCAAGCGCGTGGAGGCCGAGATGTACCGGCGGGCGCGCAACCTGGAATTCGAGCAGGCCGCGTTGCTGCGCGATCAGCTCGATCAGCTGCGTAAGCTCGAACTCGAGGTGACGACGGGCGTTGTGGCCTCATACGATCTGCCCGGTGGGGCCGGCACCACGAGGCGAGCGAAGGCTGCGGAAAGACTCGTGAAATCCTGACCTTAAGGCGAGGGTGGATGCTTGCGGCAGCCGGACGGCTCCGGTATCTTTCAGCGCCCTCAAGGGGCGGACGTTAGGCGCGTAGCTCAGTGGTAGAGCACTTCCTTGACATGGAAGTGGTCG
>JBAUYT010000167.1:0-3946 GCA_049584935.1 Steroidobacteraceae bacterium | reverse complement strand
ACTCAAGACTTGGGTCACACGCGAAACGAAGGAGCGTTGGTTGGCGGTCGCATGGCATCAAGGACTGTCGGATTCGGCGTTGCTCAAGCGCTTGTGCGATCTCATGTTGCGGTCGACCGATCCGGCGACACACGATGCGAGTGCCACTGCGGCGACCGAAGTTGCCCGTTCGACCCGCCTGACGGTGCGGTTGCGCCCTGATGACGAGACCCTGCTGCGAGCGCGCGCTGCGGCGCGGGGGATGGCGCCCGCGACCTACATCTCTGTACTGACGCGCGCACACCTGCGGTCGCTGGCGCCGTTACCTAAGGAGGAGCTGCAGGCGCTTAAGCGTTCGGTTTCCGAGCTCGGGAGCATTGGGCCGGAACCTCAACCAGATTGCCCGGGCCGCCAACCAGGGGGACCGCGTGGCAGGTCCCGGACGGGAGGAGCTGCGGGCCATGCTCCGGATTTGCGAGAGCCTACGCGATTACGTCAGAGGCCTGGTGGCTGCCAATCTCCGGTCGTGGGAGCGCGGCCACGCCGAGAAGGGGAGCAGGTACTCCGCGCTCCACACGGAATCGACGATAAACATATTCGCCACGTGTGCGGCGAGCGCGACACGAGCCGCGCCGGTCGTGGCATCTGAAGTCACAAGCAGGGCAAATCGATCGCGGATAGGTGCGGGGAGCAGTCCACCGACTTTCGGGCCCGTTCGGTACCACCATCGAAGCAAGGCTTCAGTGAGATGACCGATTGGATCATTGATTGCCTGAGACAGAGGGAGAGCTGTCGACTCAGTTACCACCCAGCCGCGGGCACCCAGTATCTTGTCGATCAGTCGCAGGAATCCCGGTTCCGCTTGCAGGGGCAGCGCGTTCGATGGCGATTGCAGCCACCAGGTGAGCGCCGACGATAGAGATCGAAGGGCCTCCGCGGGGGGCGTTCTCAAGCGGCTTGTGAAGGCGGTACCACGCTCTACGAACAATCTTCTCGTCACTCATGTATTGGAGGGCTTCCTGCCAAGCGCTCCGCGGCCATGTTTGCTCTCGTGCAAGGGAAGCGCATCCGATAAAACTCGTGTAATCATGCCCCCATTCGCCCCGGTATCCGTGCGTGTGGGTCGAGCTGATGATGGCGCCCACCTCGACTTGAAACAATCGATAGTTGGCGACGATAGCGGCTGCGCCGGGCAGTGGCGGTTCGTTAGGGCGGCGATGCTCAGACACCCAATTGCGCCACAACCGTCGCTCGCTCAGGGTCATTCGCGTGAACAGCGATTTCCTAGCCGCGCGGCCTAGTTTCCAGGATACATGCGCGCTTGCGCCGATGCCTGCTTGCGTGAGTTCTCCGTGACTCGGTGATGCTCTGTTGTACTCAGTGGTGCCAATTGCAACGGACGTCTCGCGGTAAGTTGTTGAATTGCAAACTGTTAAAAACTAACAACCGCTCTCATAATGCCGAGGTCGTGGGTTCGAGTCCGCCAGCTCACCGGCAAGCCTGCCGTCATCGAGCCTGACAAAAAGGTCAAGCCGATGAAGCTCGATCCATCTCGCTTCGGCAAGGACTGGGACCGCAAGCCCGGCGCCGCTGTTCGCCTGACCGCCGTACTTTTGCGGGAGGACGATTCAGCCCTGCAGGCTCGCGTCTGCCAAAGCAACAAGACGGTGAAGACCGATGCCAACGCTGCTGAGTGGCTCAAGCGGGAGTCAGCTCACCTCCGTCGGGTTGCGGGCTTGCTCGACACCGCCGGGGGGGGCTCGCTGCCGTGCTGACTTGCTGCTCGGGCGCTTCGGCCGGCGTGATCTCGAACTGCCGGCGCTCGACACCCCTCTGAGCGAAGAACACTCCCAGACGGGAGTGAAACCCGGCGATCAACCAGCCGGCGTCGAGGTAGCCTTAGACATCACCTTTTGGGACCTCCAGAACATCACTTTCCGTCGCTTGCAGAGAACGCGTGATGTCGTATGTGGATAAGAACAAAATTCCGATTGAAACGAACACAAACCAAGCACCCGTATAGCTCAAGCCGAGTCGCGTAAGAACCCCTGTTGGAATCGATGTGTTGTCAGCGGCCGTTGGGTAGCGAATTACCGTGAGCAGCAGACCCGCAAGCAATGCGCCGAAGGCTGTCGCGACTCTATCAACGAGTGTCTGGAACGCAAATATCGCTGCCTCCAAGCGCTTACCTGTCCGCGCCACCACATCGTCTGTAACATCTGCATACAGCGAATAAATAATAGAAGCGGTCACAATCCAGATTAGCTGACTGAGGAAATCATAAGTCGTAAGGAGATACCACAAACCGTCACTGCCGCGTTCCGGAAGCAAGTGCAGCGAGAGCAACGGCGGCAAGATCATGCTGATGCCTACCGATGCAATTAGAAAACGGATCGCCATGGCCTTCTTGTCGCCTTTGACGACGAACCTTCGGATAATGGGCGCGACCGCCAATGATGCGAGCGACTCGACGACGGTCAGCTTCGACATCTGCGCGCTGCGCATTCCGTAGAAAAAACTGTACTGATAAATCCAGAGCGCGGCGGTGACTCCCAGACCCGTTCCCACGAACAAGCCGCAAAGAAGTAGCGCCCGCATAGAGCGGTTTTGCAGAAGTTGGAAGAACGAGCGAGCCATATCATTGAGGCTGGCGCTCTGTTCCAGCGGCTTCTTATGCAGACGAGGTATTTCCGGATGCAGTCCAACGCAGGAGAACAATGAAGTCGCCAGAATTATCCCCCCCCCAGGCTACGGCGGCCTGCTGATATCCGACGATATTGGTCTGGCCGTGGGTATGTTCGGCGGAATCCTTGAGCCAGATGCTGTACATGGCAATCGTCATCACCGACCCGATGAACCAGCTTACCGAAATCGGAAGTGATCCAATCCGCGTACGTTCGTCATAGTCCGGCGTCAATTCCGCCACCATCGTCCGGACCGGCACATCAAACATCGCCATCGATAGCCGCAAGAAAATCAGCACCGTCAAGAGATAGCCGAACAGCAGTCCCTGCGAGCTCGCGTTCCCAGGCGGATACCAGACGGTCACATACAATACAGTCAGCGGCAGTATCGACGCGTACATGAACGGGTGGCGCCGCCCCAGTCGCGATCGCCAGTTATCCGACACATATCCGATCAGAGGATTGGATAGTGCGTCAAACGCAAGCGCGATTGCGAGCGCAAGGCCGGTCAGTGCAGCGGAGAGTCCAACGACCTGGCTGTAGAAGAAGAACAGAAAATAGTCGATCCCATTGCTGATGATTCCAGAAGTTGGAACGCCGCTGCACGCGAACGCCGCCTGAGATAGAGCTGGAACCTTTTTGCTCAAGCGCCCACCTCCCCTACCCGCTGTTGGACAGCGGCTGCCAGGCGCCGGAGAAGTGGACTCTGTGACCTACCTGATGGATAGGTTATGCCCTTGCTGATGGATGGGTGGCACTGTGCCTTCGTGATGGATAGGGGACATTTCATTCCTAAGAAGTGACGCCCATGTCTCCGGTATACGCCGTCACCCATGTAACCGGTATAGACAATTGCTCTCTTGGCGCCCTCGTCGAGGCGACCCTGAAGTGGTTGGACGCCGGCTGGAAGCTCAAGGAAATCCATTCCCGAACAGGCTGTCTTTTCTGCGACTGCGGCGTCGGCGGAGGATCGAGATTACGCCAACTCGGCCGGGGAGGGTGCAGAATGGCGGGAAACCCTACCGGCCGTCGCGGTCGCGGTTCCATCCAGTAGTCCGCAGCGCGGCAAGCTGTACGAGATTCAGCTACGGTCGCGAATATGTCCCGCAAGCCGATGTCGCCTAAGCGGAAAGCACTGAAGCTCCCGGGCGCGGCTCGTGGAGGCCGCCTTCTATCAACAAGGTCTTGCACAGCTCGACGCTGTTGCCAAAGAGCACCCGCATCCACCGGCACCTGGCTTGGGGATACTAAGTGGCGAAACGACACTGTCCCTGACGAAAGTA
>JBAUYT010000166.1:0-16410 GCA_049584935.1 Steroidobacteraceae bacterium | reverse complement strand
GATGAGGCGTCTGGCGTCGTGACGCCCGAGGTCGCGCCCGCCGCCACGCGCGCGCGCGCCGCGCTGTTCCGGCAGGGCGTCATGGTGGCTGCCAGCAATCCGAAGGCAATCCTGTTCGCAGCAGCATTCCTGCCGCAATTCATTCAACCGGCGCAGCCGCAGCTGCCGCAGTTCGTGATCCTGCTGCTGACCTTTGCTGTCATCGAGGTGAGCTGGTATCTCATCTACGCCAGCAGCGGCCGGCAGCTGGCGCGCTTCCTGCGCCGTGCCACGGTGCTGCGGACGTTCAATCGTCTCACTGGCGGCATCTTCATGGGGTTTGCCGCCATTCTGGCCGCGGTGCGCGAATGATCGAGCGCTTCGGCGCGGTGTTCGAGCGCTGGATCGTCGGCGGGGCTGATTCTGGCACTGGCGGCGGCCATATTCGCGCTCGGCCGGCTCAGGGCCGGTTGAGCGCGGCTGCAGCAGTCACGACGCTGTCGAGCGGCTGCCACTCCTGGCCGTCAAAGCGGATCAGGAACAGCTGCTTGATAGGCTGGAAGTCGTCGCGCGAGGTGGTCAGCCGGATTCCGGGGCGCAGCATGCCGATGCTCAGATCCAGCGAGGTCGCCTGGGCCATCACGCGCGCCCGCGTCAGTTCGCCGCCACATTGCCGCAGTACTGCCACGAGCGCCTGGGCGCGTTCGTAGCCGGCGACGTTAAGTTGATCGCGCAGGCTGGCGCCTGGGTTGTAACGCGCCATCCAGTCGAGGAATTCACGCACTTCAGGGTCGCGTCCGGCGTTGGGGCGCCACCAGCTTTTGGAACGCGCGCTCGAAATGATGCCGCTGGCCTTGGCAAGTCCCGCCGGCTCGAGAAACGCCGCCACCGACAGCGAAGCATTCGGGATGAACTGCAGCGGATGCCAGTCGAGGTCGTAACTACGGCGGATGGCGGCGCTGGCGGTGTGTCCCCAGGCGAGATTCATGAACACATCTGCGCGCGAGCGCTTAAACCCCTCGAGCAGCGCGTCGAGGCCGGCGCCCGCATCGCCGGCGTCCGCATTGCCCGCGTGATAGCTCGCCTGTTGCACGATCATGGTCGCGGCACGGGCGCCAAGCCCGTCCACCAGACCCTGGCGGAATTCGACACCCGCGGCTGAATCCTCGTACAGCACCGCGATCCTGGTGTTCGGCCGGTGTTCGCCAACGTACGCCGCGTAGGCGAGGCCTTCCGTTCGATAGGTGGGGTAGAACCCCATGGTCCATGGAAAATGCGCCGGATCATCAAAAACGGCCGAGGATGCTTCGACGAACAGCTGCGGCACGCGCTGCGCATTGGCGTATTCACGGATGGCCAGATTGGCATCGGTGCCGAAGGTGCTGAACAGCGCAAGTACCTGCTCCTGCTCGACCAGCCGCTGCGCTTGCCTGAGCGCTCGGCCTGAATCGCCACCGTCATCGAGGCTGATGAAGTCGATCTTTCGGCTAGCGATACCGCCGCGGTCGTTGATCATGCGGAAATACGCGGCTTCGGCCCGTGCGACCGCGGCATAGTCCTGGCCGGATCCGGTGTAGGAGGCGATATTGCCGATGCGGATGTCCGCGCCGTCGCCGGCATCGGTGTCGGCACCAACAGAACCGACCGCAGCCAGCGGCAGAACGGCAAGCAGGGCCCGGAGCAGACCCGGACAACGATTCATGGCCAGCGAGTCTAGTCGGCTACCAGCTCAGCTGCAGTGATATGTAGCTGCCCTGCTGAGACGGCTTATGTGCATGCCGGCCGCGATCTGCGGCCACCAACGATCCTGATCGATTACGGCATCTCCGAGCACGCGCAACTTGGCGCCGACGATAGTCTGGCTGATGGTGTTACCTGGCACCGTGCTGCCGAGGTCGAAGCGCTGTCTGGCCATCGAGAGTTCGACGCGATTGGCGATTCCGGCGGCCACGCCGCAACTCTCGAGCGCGAAATCCTGCGGATTCACCCGCGTGCAATAGCCGCTGGCACCCAATTGCGTCTCGGTCCCCAATCCCGCGATCAGCGCCCAGGGCGTCAGGCCGCCGCCCGCAGCGCCCTCGACTTCCATGACACCGCCGGTGGCCAGCAAGCGGTCGCCGGCGTACGCCATCGGTGTGGCACACCAGACACCGAGCAGCAGCGGCAGCGGCAGACGCATGCCGGCATTCTTCCTTATGTCATGCGCGGTGGCGCGCGAGCCGCGTCACACTTCACGAGTCGAGGAGCTGTGATCCAATTAACGCCGCCCACGACTGCCGGCTCCTATCATCTGTCAAATGGGCAACCCTCCCGTCGCGCACAGTCTGCGTCTGCGTCTGCTTGCCGCCGGCGGACTGCTGCTGCTGGCCGCCGCGGCCACAGTGGCGGCCCCGCAGGCGTCGCTGTACCAGCGCATGGGCGGCGCGCCGGTGGTCAAGGCGGTGGTGTCCGATACGCTCGATCGCGTGACTGCCGACCCGAAGCTGAAGCGTTCGTTCGCCGAGGTGGATGTGGAACGCGTCAAACGCCTGCTGGCGGAACAGATCTGCGCGCTCGCCGACGGCGGTTGTCACTACAGCGGTGTCTCGATGAGCGAGGCACATGGCGGCCATCAGATTTCCGAGTCGGAGTTCTATGGCCTAGTCGAGATCCTGCGGGACAGCCTGCGCCGACATCACGTGCATCTGCGCGAGCGCAATGAATTGCTGGCGCTGCTGGCGCCGTTGAAGCGCGAGGTCGTCAACGCGCCAGCCCCGACTCCTGGCGGCACTGATCCTTGAGCAACGCGCAATGCATTACCACATCCTGGGTCTGCTCTGCATTGCCGCCTCGGGCGCTCAGGCGGCCGACCTGCGTGTGGCGGTGGTCGACGGCGCGCAGCAGCCCGTCGCCGACGCCGTCGTCTCCGCCACGTCCGTCAATCCGCCGCCGCGCGAGCCGCACAAGGCTTCGATCGACCAGGTGCATCGGCAGTTCGTACCGCAGCTCAGCGTCATACAGGCAGGCACCGCCGTCAGCTTTCCCAACAGCGACAACATCCGTCATTCGGTCTACTCGTTCTCGCACGCCAAGACTTTCACACTCAAGCTGTATGCGGGCACTCCGGCCAGCCCGGTGGTGTTCGACCAGCCCGGGGTGGTGGTACTGGGCTGCAATATCCATGACAGCATGGTCGCCTGGGTGCTGGTGACCGACACGCCGTACTACACCCGCACCGCCGCGGATGGCACGGCAACCCTCACCGGGCTGCCAGCGGGCGACTATCGGCTGCGGGCCTGGAACAATTCGATGGCCGACGAGCAGAACGGCGAACCGCTGCACGTGGGCAATGAACCGCTAAATCCGCGCCAGCTGCACGTCGATGCGCAACCGCTGGCAGCGCAGCACTGATGCGCCTGAACACACTGCGCTCCAAGATGGTGGTGTTTCTGGTGGCGCTGCTCGGCGTCGTCCAGGTGGGCGTATTCACGCTGGTCAATTCCGCCACCACGGGAGCTGCGCACAAGAAGATCGATGATGAGCTGGCGGTGGGCGAAAGAGTGTTCGCCAGCGAGCTCAAGGCCAATGCGGAGCGGTTGGCACAGGCGGCTTCGGTGCTGGCCTCGGACTTTGCCTTCCGCGAAGCCATCGCCACCGGCGACAGCGCCACCATGGAATCGGCGCTCGAGAATCACGGTGCGCGTGTCAAGGCCGCGGCGGTGCTGTTCGTCAATCTTCAGGGGATGGTGCTCGACGATACCATCAGCACGAGCACGGGACCGCGGCGCTTCGAGCTCGAATCGCTGATCGACGGCGCCAAGGCAGCCGGGCAGGCCACCTCGATCGCCATGATGGACGATCGCGTGCTGCAGCTGGTGGCAGTACCGGTGCAGGCCCCGCTCACGATCGGCTGGATCGTCATCGGCTTTCCGGTGGACCAGGCGCTCGCCACCGAGCTGCGCAACCTGACCGGCCTGCAGGTGTCGTTCGTCACCGAACAGGCCGGCAGCTGGAACTTGCAGGCCTCGACCCTGACACCTGAGCTGGCGCGGGCGCTGCTGCAGCAGTTGCCACCGTTTGCGCGAGCCGTCAACACCCGCATGATCGCCATGCCAGAGCAGCACCAGATGCGCATCGTGCCGCTGGGCCAGAGTGGCTCGAGGCGCTTCGTGGCCGTGCTGCAGCGGCCGATCAGGGACGCCATGGGCAGCTTCAGCATGCTGAGTGCGCGGCTGGTCGCGCTCGGCCTGTTCAGTCTGCTGCTCTCGATCGGCGGCAGCATCCTGATCGCGGTGGGTATCACCCGGCCGTTGGACGCGCTGCTGCAGTCGGTGACGCGCATCCGGCGCGGCGACTACTCGGTCCCCATCGATATTCATCGGGGCGATGAGATCGGCGTGCTGGCGCAGGGTCTCGACCACATGCGTGCCGGCATCGCCGAACGCGAACAGAAGATCCTGAAACTGGCCTACGAAGACGCGCTGACGCAACTGCCCAATCGCTCGCAGTTCGGCGAGCAGCTGCAGCGGCAGATTCAGGCTGCCAGCGAGCAGCGGCAGAATCTGGCCGTCTTCGTGATGGACCTCGATCGCTTCAAATACGTCAACGACAACCTCGGCCACAGCGTCGGTGATCACGTACTGACCGAGGTTGCGGCACGGTTGCGCGCACTGCTGCCGGACGAGGATTGCGTGGCGCGGCTGGGCGGCGATGAGTTCGCGATTCTCGTACCTGCCGCGGGCGAGCAGCGTGTGGCGCAGCTGGCCGAGGCCATCATTGCGGCGCTCGAACCGCCCTTCCACTATGCCGGCCAGCCGCTGGACGTCGGTGCCAGCATCGGCATTGCCATGTTTCCCACTCATGGTGGCGATGCGCAGACCCTGGTACGCAATGCCGACATCGCCATGTACGTCGCCAAGCGCACCCGCTCCGGCTTCACTGTTTTCGATCCGCACTACGACACCTCGCAGCAGGAACACTTGTCGCTGCTCGGCGAGCTGCGACGCGCGGTCGAGTGCAACGAATTGCGGCTGTACTACCAGCCCAAGGTGACCCTGAACTCCGCCGGGGTCCATGCGGCCGAAGCGCTGATCCGCTGGCTGCATCCAGCGCGTGGCATGGTGCCGCCGGGACTGTTCATTCCGTTCGCCGAGCACACCGGCTACATCAAGGTGCTGACACGCTGGGTGCTGACCGAGGCCATCCGCCAGTGCGGCGCATGGCTGCGGCAGAACATCCAGGTGGAGAT
Source organism: Steroidobacteraceae bacterium (assembly GCA_049584935.1). Classification (GTDB taxonomy): domain Bacteria; phylum Pseudomonadota; class Gammaproteobacteria; order Steroidobacterales; family Steroidobacteraceae; genus FEN-1191. The sequence goes on along the minus strand of JBAUYT010000166.1, from coordinate 11,204 downwards.
TTCGGTGAACCTTTCGGCGCGCGACTTGGCGGCGCGCGATCTGCCGGAGTTCATCGCCGCGTTGCTGGCGGAACACCAGGTGCCGCCGTCGATGATCTGCCTGGAAATCACCGAAAGCGGTTTCATGGAAGATCCTGCGCATGCGCAGCGCGTGCTCGACCGGCTGGCGGCCATCGGTCTGCGGCTCGCGATCGACGATTACGGTACCGGCTATTCCTCACTCAGCTACATCATGAAGCTGCCGGTCAACGAGCTGAAGATCGATCGCGCGTTCGTATCCAACATGGCCGAGGATGCGGACATGATGACCATCGTGCGTTCGACCATCGAGCTCGGTCACAATCTCGGCCTCAAGGTGGTTGCCGAGGGCATCGAGGATTCGAAGGGCTACGCGCTGCTGCGCACCCTGGGCTGTGACATTGCCCAGGGTTACTACATCAGTCCGCCAATGTCCGCCGAGGCGCTGCCCGGCTGGCTCAATGGCAGCATGACCATCCGCCGGCTGCCCGAGTCGATGCTACCGCCGTCGCTGGCGTTGCCGCGCGAGGACGAATCGGGATTGTCGGCGGTCGGTTAAGTCTCGAGCCTGCGGCCGGCATCAACCCGCATCAGCCGGGGCGCGCCTGCTTGCGTTCTTCGGAATACAGCCGCAACACCGACACCGCCAACGCCATGGCCACGGGACCCACGATCAGGCCCGGCAACCCCATGACTTCGAGGCCGCCAAACAGCGCAACGAACACCATCAGCGCCGGCATGGCTTCGTCACCCACCAGGCGCGGACGGATCAGGTAGTCGCTGAGTCCGACGACGAAGACGGCGCCCCAGATGAGTTCGATGATGGCCCTGGCCGGATGGCCGATGGCAAACAGGTACAACCCGGCGGGGACCCACACCAGCAGCGTGCCAACGGCTGGAATCAGCGAGGCCAGCGCGGTGGCGATGCCGAAGAAGATTGGCTGCGGCACGCCGGTGATCCAGAAACCGACCGCCGCCAGCAGTCCCTGCGCCAGCCCGGTGACCACGGTGCCGGAGATGGTCATGCGCCCAACACGCCGGAATTCCGCCAGCAGTTCGCGCGTGTGCTTTGGGTCCAGCGGCGAGATGACGATGAATCTCGATACCATCTGCGGCCAGTAGCGCAGCACCAGGTGCATGGTCAGCACCGCGAAGAACAGGCCCAGCAGCACCGAGAAGGTGCCGGTCGCCAGCGAGCCGGCGATTGTCGCCGAGCGCGAGGCTATTTCTCCCGCGCCCGACTCGATCTGCGAGGTTAGATCATCGATCGAGATGCCGAAGCGTCCGAGCCAGCCCATGACTGCATCGAGCCACCGGCCGAGCTCGCCGCCCGCATGCAGCTGCGTACGCAGCGCATTGGCGAACGCGACCACGCGCGTGACGAAGCGCGTGACGAACGCGCTCAGCGCGCCCACCAATACCACGACGGTGGCGACCACCGTGATCAGCGAGGCCGTAACCGGGCGACCGGTGCGCCGCTCCAGCCGGACGTAAACTGGGTCGAGCGTGAATGCCAGCAGTGTGCCGAGCAGGATGCCGGTGGCAAATGGCAGGGCCAGCCAGAGTATGGCGGCAACGGCGACCAGTGCCAGCCAGCCCAGCGCCGCGCGTTCACTCACCAAAGGGGGGCCCTGTCCGTTCCGCTCGCATGCTGGGTGCGAAAAATACGCTCATTTGCACCGCCGCGTTGACCTTTTACAATGCCTGGTTTCCCACCATGCCCGATCCTGAAACGGAAGTCTTTCGTTCGCGCTATCGCTCGGAATGTCACGAGCGCGCGTTCATGCTGGCGGCGGTCGGAATTTCCAGCGCCATCGGCTTCGATGTCGACGGCTACCAGCTGTCGGTGGCGGCGCAGGACGAAGCCGCTGCACGCCAGCACCTGCTGGCCTACGATGCCGAACGTGGCGCTCCCCGACCCCGGCCACCGGCGCCGGAGCCGGTGCAGCCGCATGCCTGGTTGGGATGCGTGCTCTACGTGCTGGTGCTGGCCGGCGTGGCGCTGGCGATGGCGAATGGCTGGTGGCGCCTGGATGCATTCGATGCCGGTGAGATGAACGCCGAGCAACTGCAGGGCGGGCAGTGGTGGCGGGCGTGGACGGCGCTGACACTGCACGTCGACGGCGCGCATCTGTTCGCGAATCTGGGCGCCGGCGTCTGGTTCGGTTATCTGGCCGCAGCCGCGCTGGGTACGGGCACCTCCTGGCTGTTGACCGTCAATGGAGCGGCACTGGCCAATCTGATCGAGGGCTTGCTCGGACCTGCCAGCCACCGCTCCGTCGGCGCATCGACTGCGGTGTTCACGGCACTCGGACTGCTGGTTGCATATTCCTGGCGACGCCGCTTGCACCTGCAGCAGAGCTGGGCGTTGCGCTGGGCGCCGTTGGTTGCCGGCGCGCTGCTGCTGGGGTGGTTCGGCTCGGAAGGCGAGGGCACCGACGTAGTGGCGCACGTGCTCGGATTCGGAGTCGGCTGCCTGCTCGGAGCTGCAGCGGCATTGCCGCGCGTGGCCGCGCTGCTCGCGCGCCTGCCGCAATGGGCGGCGGGCCTGCTGGCACTGCTATCGCTTGCGATCGCCTGGGTATGCGCGCTGGCGCGTGCCTGACAAGCCGTGGCAGCCCGTCGCTGCTGCCTTCAGCGCAGGCTGAACATCCGGGCGCCGAGAATTCCGCTTTGGTCGCGCTGCTGCACGAGTACCGCCAGGGCACCGGCATCTGCGGGCAGCGCAGACCGCGCCACCGTGTAGTTCTGCGCTGTGCCACTCCAACTGCCGAGCACAATCCCGGCGCGCACCACGTTGACTTCGCGCAGCGTCCGGCCGCTGTTCTCGCCCCGGCCGATGGCGGTGCTAGCCTGGGGCAGCAACGCCAGCAGCAGTACTTCGGCGGCCGGAGCAGCAGGCCCGTCGGCGATTCTGATCTGCAATTGCTCTGCAGTGGCCTGCAGGGTAATGGCGGGACCCTGATGCGTTGCTGCCAGCGCCGGCACGATGCCGCGCTGATCCGAGCCGACGAATGAGCGCTCGCCCTCGACCACCAGCTGCGGCGTAAACACGCTGGGCAGCGCCAGCCGACGCGCGTAGCGGCTCTGCCGGTCGTCGGCGAGCGCGAGCGCGAAACGATCGGGCCAGCCGAGACTGTCCCAGTAGCGCACGTGAAATGCCAGCGCGAGCACGTCGGGACGACGTGACAGCGTTTCCAGCAGCTGATCCGCCGGCGGGCAGGAGCTGCAACCCTCCGAGGTGTAGAGCTCGACGACGGTCGGTCGGGTGGCCGCGAGGCTGCTACCGCTGCACGCCAGCATTCCGAACAGACAGAGTGACCGGAAGATATCCATGTGCGAATGTTCGCGTGCCGGCGCCAAAGGTTACCGCCAGCGCTCAGATGGCAGAGTCAGAACGGATAGTTGATGCCGGTAAACACGGCCAGACCCTCGCTGCCATAGCCGAAATCGACATAACCGACGACGAACGGGCGCGCCAAACCGCGCACGCCGATGCCGCCGACGCTGTGCAAGTGCGACAGCGGAAAGGTGCTGCTGTTGGCGAATACGCGGCCAACATCGACGAATGGCGTCAGCTCGATTTCGACGTGGCTGGAGACGGCGTTGATGTTGGCGATGCGTTGGCGCAACTCGGCGGTGGCCGAGAATGCATCCCGGTCGTAGTAGCGCCCCGGACCGTAGCCACGCAGGGGCTGATCCCCGCCGATGGCACTCTGATCTCCGCCGAGGCTGCTGAGCGCCCAGAACGGTACGTCATGCGAGGTGGGCAGATAACGCAGCGACATGTGCGTGGCGAGCACGGTGCTGGGGCGTATCTGCCAGAAATCGCGGCCGTCGACGCCGGCCTCACTGTACATCGAATCGTTGACGATGCCATTGCGCGCGGCGCCGCCGACATAGGCCACCCATTCCATGCCGGTTGAAGGCGCGGTGATGTCGTCGCGCGTGTCGTAGCCGATCGAGATGCGGTTGAGCAGCTGCTGATTGGTGCCGACTCCGAGGATGTGCCCGAAACGGCTCTCGAGCGAGGCGATGCCCTGGAGTGTGCCGGGCAGCACATCGACCACCTGCACGCGGCCCGTATACAACAATTGCCAGACATGGTTGAGGTTATAGCCGACCTGGATCTGCAGCAGTTCCTGCTGCTCGGTGTAATCGGTCTCGGCAATGGCGGGCGACTGGTTGCCGATGCCGAAGAAGCGTGGCGTGCCGTCGTGCGAGTAGACGAAGCTGCCGTTGATCGACCAGCGCGAATCGCGCAGCCGGCCGGTCTGATACTCGGCATCGAACAGGCGCTGTACGCGCTCGTTGATGCCCGCGACCACCGACCATTGCGTGTCCGGGGACGGATAGTCGTAGATGCGCGCGTGGCCGCCGTAGCCGAAGAACGGGTTGTACAGAATATCGGGCGCGATGATGCGGCGGATGTCGCTGTTCTCGTCGGTGACGAGCTTCACCGGCAGCAGCCCCAGCGTGGTACCACTGTCGGGGTCCACGCCGATCAACGGCACCGGCAGAAACGGCGCGGTCGACGGATTGAGCCAGCGCGCAAATCCGGTCGGTGGCGCCGCAGGCGTGGGTGGATTGATGACCCCATTGGGCTGGCCTGCCGGCACCTGGACGGCAGGGTCTGCGGTCGGATCATCCGCCCAGGCGCCCTTTGCCACGCCGAGTGCCAGCATCAGGGCGCAGAAAAACCTCCGGCTGAGTGCGGCGCTCAAGGCAATAATTGCAGTCCGGCGCGCGCGCAACACGGCGCTCATGTTCGCGGCCATAAGCTGAAACAATACGCGATCGTTCGAAATGAGCACATCATCCCTGATTCCCAGTCACGTCATCCGATTCTCAGCAATTGCCGTAGCCAGCGTCGCTGGCACGCTCAAGCATAGCTGAGTAACTCCCAACCATTTGACCACGGTACGACCGCGCGTGGGGCTGGCAGCCGCGTTCGCCTTCACACATGGGGCTTATGGCGGGTCGAACCGGCGTCGGTGCCGGGGCAGCCGGCGAAAACCCTGACGCGAGGGCGTTTGCTCAGGGCAGTTGCGACGGCGGTGTCGGAAAATGCCGCTCGAGGCGCTCGTCGATCTCGCCGACGCAGGCGGACAGCGAATTGACGGTGCTGACCAATTGGTCGTGCAGCCGCTGCTCGGACAGGCGCTGCTGCTCGCGTAGCGCGGCCAGCTCCTGCTGCAGATACAGCCGCAGGTCCGTGTAGCGCGAAGCTTCGGCGTTCTCGACCAGCTGGCGGTGCTGGCGCAGCTCGGCGCTGTGGCGGCGATGGGTCGCGAGAACGCGCAGCTGTATCCGCAGCAGCAGCCCGAAGAACAGCGCCAGCAACAGCAGTGCAAACCCGAGCAGCGCCAGCCCCAGCGGTACGGTGACATGCGCAAAGCCGAATGAGATTCCGGTGGGCGTACCGAGCACACCCCGATTCAGTACCACCAGCACCACGGCCAGCAGCGCCACCAGCGCGATCGCCGCGCCGGCCGGCCTTAGGGCACGCATCGGGCGATGGCTGCGGACTCCGGACGCGGTTTGGCGGGATCCTCGAAGCAGCCGAGATAGCGCGTAAAGAGATCGATGTCGAGCGGCTTGACCCAGTGCGAGTCGAACCCGGCATCGCGCGAGCGCCGCCGGTCGCCTTCCTGGCCCCAGCCCGTGAGCGCCACCAGCACCATGCGCCTGCCCCACGGTTCGGCACGGATCCGGCGTGCGAGTTCGTAACCGTCCATGCCGGGCATGCCGATATCCAGCACGGCCACTTCCGGCTGCAGGTGTGGTGCTATCTGCAGTGCCTGGAATGCGTCCGAAGCCGTGCGCACATCGTGGCCTTCGAGACTCAACAGGCTCGCGAGGCTCATGAGCGCGTCCTGGTTGTCGTCGACCAGCAGCATGCGGCGGTGGGTGAAGGTGCCGTTGCCGCCGCGCGCTGCGCCCGGCTCGGACGAGTGACCGGCGGCCGGCGCTTCCCCCGCCATCGGCGAGGCCGCCGGTGGGGTCCAGATCTGCGGAGTGGCTGCCGGCAGGCGGATGATGAACTCGGTGCCGTGCCCGGAGCCTGCGCTGTGCACGCCGACGCTGCCGCCATGCATCTCGACCAGGCGCTTTACCAGCGCCAGGCCGATGCCGAGTCCGCCGCGGGAACGGCCGTCCATGATGCCGGCCTGGCTGAACAGGTCGAACACCGTGGGTAGCATCGGCGCCGGAATGCCGATGCCATTGTCCTGAATGCTGATCTCAACCATGCCCTCGTCGAGCCGTGCGCTGAGCCGGATCAGGCCGCCGGCGTCGGTGTACTTGACGGCGTTGCCGAGCACGTTGCCGATGACCTGGGTGACACGCGTGAGATCCCCCATGACGGCCAGCGGTGTCTCGGGCAGCTCGAGCTGCAGTTCGTGCTTCTGCTGCGTCAGCATCGGCTGCACGGTTTCGACCGCACGCGCCACGGCTGCGGCCAGGTCGAGCGGCTTGGCTTCGATGTTGATCTTGCCGCGGGTTATGCGCGAGACATCCAGCAGGTCGTCCACCAGCCGGGTCAAGTGCGCGGCCTGGCGGTCGATGACGTCGCGTGCCCACTCGAGCTGGGTATCGCCCATGGGCTTCATGCGCATGATGCGCACCGCGTTGTGAATCGGCGCCAGCGGATTGCGCAGCTCGTGCGCAAGCATTGCCAGGAATTCGTCCTTGAGCCGGTCGGCCTCCTTGAGCTGCTGTTCGGCGCGCGCGCGCTCGAGAATTTCCTCGTGCAGCGCCCGGTTCGCCTCCTCAAGGCCCGATACCGCTTCGCGCAGCGAGGCATTGAGGCTCTCGAGCTCGCGGGTCTTCTCCGCCTGCAGGCTCAGGTGCGCGGCGGACAGCTGGGCATTGGCCTGCGCCAGCGTGCTGTTGAGTTGCTGCAGCTCGCGCCGCTGCAGGTGCAGCTCCACCAGTACCGCCACCTTGCTGCGCAGAATTTCCGGCACCACCGGAATCAGCACGTAGTCGACCGCGCCGAGCTTGTAGGCTTTCATGCGGTCGAGCTCGTTGATGTGCACGCCGGTGACGAAGATGATCGGCGTGCGCTCGAAGCGCGGATGCTCGTGGATCAGGCCGGCGGTTTCGAAGCCGTCCATCCCCGGCATGCTCACGTCCAGCAGCACCACCGCGTATTCGTCCTGCATCAGGCGCTCGAGCGCCTCCAGGCCGGAACGCGCAGTGACCAGGTTCTGGCCGAGATCCATGAGGATGGCTTCGTACGACAGCAGCCGTCCCGGCTGGTCATCGACCAGCAGGATGTTGACGCGCTTGTCGGACGGCGCCTGCGGAATTGCAATCATCGATGCAGCCACATCCGCACCAGCGACAGCAGCTGATCACTGTTGACGGGCTTGGCGACGTAGTCCGAGGCACCGGCCTCGAGGCATTTCTCGCGGTCGCCCTTCATGGCCTTGGCAGTCAGCGCGATGATCGGCAGCTGGCGGAAGCGGGCATCGCTGCGGATCCGGCGCATGGTCTCGTAGCCGTCCATCTCCGGCATCATGATGTCCATCAGCACCAGCGACAGGTCCTGCTGGCTCTCGATCTGGCGGATGGCATCCTCGCCGTTGCTGGCGCTGACCACGTGCATGTTGTGCCGTTCGAGCAGACTGTTGAGCGCAAAGATATTGCGCACGTCGTCGTCGACCACCAGCACGTGCCGTCCGCGCAGCGCATCGTCGCTCTGATGCAGCTGCTCGATCATCTTCTGCTGTGCCTCGGGCAGATCGGCCACCACGCGGTGCAGGAACAGTGCGGTCTCATCTAGCAACCGCTCCGGTGACTGCACGCCCTTGACCACCACGCTCTTGGCCTTGCGGCGCAGCTCCTGTTCCTCGGCCTCGCTCAGGTCGCGGCCGGTGAACACGACGATCGGGATCTCGCGCAGCCGCGCATCCTGCTGGACCGCATCCAGCAGCTCGAAGCCGGACATGTCGGGCAGCCGCAGATCGAGCACCACGCAATCGAATGCTCGCTCGCGCAGCAGTGCCAGTGCTTCGGCGCCGGTGCCGACCGTGGAGATGTCGATGTCGTCATGATCCAGCAGCGCCCGGATGCTGAGCTGCTCGGCGGCGTCGTCCTCGACCACCAGCAGCTGGCGCACGCGCGGGTCGGTGAATGCGCGGATACGGTCGAAGGCCTCCGTCAGGCCGTCGGTGGTGAGGGGCTTGTTGATGAACGAGAACGCCCCGCGCTCCAGACCGTACTGGCGCTCCTCCTCGATGGTCAGGATCTGCACCGGGATGTGGCGTGTATCCGGATCCCGCTTGAGGTGATTGAGCACCGTCCACCCGAGCATGTCCGGCAGAAACACGTCGAGCGTGATCGCCGTGGGATGGTACTTGCGGGCCAGTTCGAGCGCGTCGGTGCCGTTCTTGGCCACGACCACCTTGAAGTTGCGGTCGCGGGCTAGATTCAGCAGCACGCGCGCATAGTGCGGATCGTCTTCGACCACCAGCAGCAGGGCGTCACCCGCCTGCACATGCTCGCGGTCGTCGTCGAGCTCGTCCTGGCGCGCCGGCAGCACGATGGGCTGATAGGCGTTCACCATCGCAGTGGCACTGGCGACGTTCTGCTGCGCCGCGGCCTTGCTATAAGCCGGACCGGAGTAGATGGCCGGCAGGTAGAGTGTGAAGGTGCTGCCGCTGCCCGGCACGCTGCTGAGGCGGATCTCGCCACCGAGCAGGTGTGCCAGCTCACGACTGATGGCGAGTCCGAGGCCGGTGCCGCCGTAGCGCCGCGCGGTGCCGGCGTCGGCCTGCTGGAATGCCTCGAAGATGATGCGCTGCTTTTCCGACGCGATGCCGATGCCGGTATCGCTGACCGAGAATTCGATCACCGGCTGACCCTGGCTAAGCATCGGATGGTCCGCCGTCCAGCCGCTCGCGGCCACGCCGACGTGCAGACGCACGCCGCCGTGTTCGGTGAACTTGAGCGCGTTCGACAGCAGGTTCTTGAGCACCTGCATCAGACGCTTGCTGTCGGTGGTGATGGCGCGGCCAAGGTGTGGATCGAAGTTGGTGGTGAACGCCAGCTTGCGATTTTCCGCTTCGTGCCGGAACGTGCGCTCGATGGTCTCCTTGAGGTGTGCGAAGCCCAGCTCCTCCGTCTCCACCGTCACCGTGCCGGACTCGATCTTCGACAGGTCGAGAATGTCGCTGATCAGGTTCAGCAGGTCGGTACCGGCGCCGTGAATGGTCTTGGCGAATTCGACCTGGCGTGAGCTCAGATTGCTTTCCGGGTTCTCGGCCAGCTGCTGTCCCAGAATCAGGATGCTGTTGAGCGGCGTGCGCAGCTCATGCGACATGTTGGCGAGGAATTCCGACTTGTAGCGCGAGGTCAGTGCCAGCTCGGTGGCCTTCTCCTCGAGCGCGCGCCGTGCCAGCTCGATTTCCTGGTTCTTGCGCTCGACTTCGACGTTCTGCTCCGCCAGCAGGCGTGCCTTGGTGGCCAGTTCCTCGTTGGTCTGCTGCAGTTCCTTCTGCTGGGTCTGCAGTTCTGCCGCAAGCTGCTGGGACTGCGTCAGCAGGCCCTCGGTGCGCATCGTCGCCTCGATGGTGTTGAGCACCACGCCGATGCTGCCGGTGAGCTGCTCGAGGAAGGCCACGTGCGGGGCGGTGAACTCGCTCAGCGAGGCCAGCTCCACCACGGCCTTGACGTTGCCCTCGTACAGCACCGGCAGTGCAATTACGTTGCGAGGACGCGCTTCGACGAGTCCCGAGCGAATCCGGATCGAGTCGGGCGGTATGTCCACCAACAGCACCCGTTGCCGGTCGAGTGCGCACTGGCCGACGATGCCCTGGCCCAGGGCGTAACGGCGCGGTTCACCGTCGTCGAGGTAGTCGGCGTAGGTGGCGAGCTGCTTGAGATAGGATTCTGCGCCGGCGCTTTCGACCACGTAGACCACGCCCTGCTGGGCGTTGACCAATGGTGCCAGCTCCGACAGCAGCATCTGGCCGACGGTGACCAGGTCCCGCTGGCCCTGCATCATGCGGCTGAATTTCGCCAGGTTGGTCTTGAGCCAGTCCTGCTCGGTGTTGCGATCGGTGGTGGCGCGCAGGTTGCCGATCATGGCGTTGATGTTGTCCTTGAGGTCGGACACTTCGCCGCGCGTATCGACCTGGATCGAGCGCGTCAGGTCGCCCTGCGTCACCGCGGTGGCGACTTCCGCAATGGCGCGCACCTGCGTCGTGAGGTTCGCGGCCAGCAGGTTGACGTTGGCGGTGAGATCCTTCCAGGTACCGGCTGCGCCCGGTACGTGTGCCTGGCCGCCCAGACGGCCTTCGACGCCCACCTCACGCGCGACCGTGGTCACCTGGTCGGCGAAGATTGCGAGTGTGTCGGTCATGCTGTTGATGGTGTCTGCCAGCGCCGCGACCTCGCCCTTGGACTCCACCGTGAGGCGCTGGCGCACATCGCCGTTCGCGACCGCGGTGACCACCTTGACGATGCCGCGCACCTGGTTGGTCAGGTTGTTTGCCATGACGTTGACGTTGTCGGTCAGGTCCTTCCAGGTACCGGCCACCCCCGGCACCACGGCCTGGCCGCCGAGCTTGCCTTCGGTGCCGACTTCGCGCGCCACGCGCGTGACTTCGGCGGCGAAGCCGTTGAGCTGATCGACCATGGTGTTGATGGTTTCTTTGAGCTGCAGGATTTCGCCCTGCACGTCTACCGTGATCTTGCGCGACAGGTCACCGCGCGCAATGGCCGTGGCGACTTCGGCGATGTTGCGCACCTGGCCGGTCAGGTTGCTGGCCATCCAGTTGACGTTGTCGGTGAGGTCCCTCCACGTGCCGGCAACACCCGGCACGATCGCCTGGCCGCCGAGCTTGCCCTCGGTGCCGACCTCGCGCGCCACGCGCGTGACTTCCGAGGCGAAGGAGCGCAGCTGATCGACCATCGTATTGATGGTCTCCTTCAGCTGTGAGATCTCGCCGCGCACGTCCACGGTGATCTTGCGCGACATGTCGCCGCGCGCAATCGCGGTGGCGACCTCGGCGATGTTGCGCACCTGGCCGGTGAGGTTGGTGGCCATGGAGTTGACGTTGTCGGTCAGGTCCTTCCAGGTACCCGCGACGCCGGGAACCACCGCCTGGCCGCCGAGCTTGCCCTCGGTACCGACCTCGCGCGCCACGCGCGTGACTTCGGCGGCGAAGCTGTTGAGC
>JBAUYT010000165.1:0-31238 GCA_049584935.1 Steroidobacteraceae bacterium | reverse complement strand
GAAGTGGCATTTCTGCTCGGCTACGAGGATTCGAATTCTTTCTATCGAGCTTTCCGAACGTGGGAAGGGACGACACCCTCGCAGTTGAGGGCGGCGCTCCGACGATCTGAAACTAGGCAATAAGTGCAAGAGGGTAGGCAGGAATTTATGATCTATCGCGCGGTTAACGTCACCCGTGCGGCCGTACCGCTCATGCGCGAGCAAAGGAGCGGCTGCATCCTCCGACGGTGGGCGTAGTCTCATCCCTCTGTTCCTCGGATTCTGCTTTCGTCACGGCTCAAGCCATCTTCGCTGACGGCGGCCAGGTGCGGGCCTGATGCCAGCCTGTCATTGGCGGCGCTGAAAGTAGCGCGCGAGGCGGCGGTAAAGCAGGAGTCTGGCGGGTTCGGCCAAGCCGTCATCGATGTAGTGCTGTTCATATTGCGGTGCGTCCGCCGTCGACCGCTACCGTCGCACCGTTGACGTAGGCTGCGGAATCGGATGTCAGGAATGCAACCGCGTCAGCCACCTCGGCAGGAGTACCCGGTCGACCGACAGGGGTGGTTTGGCCCAGTTGGTCCAGGCCCTCACCCATACTGATCGTCCCCGGGGTGCGGATGGGCCCCGGCGCGACGGCGTTCACGGTCACGCCACGCGGACCGAATTCTGCGGCCCACGATTGAGTCAGCAACTGCAGGGCCGCTTTGCTGGATCCGTACAGGGCTCCTCCCACCATGCCGAAATGTGCCGCCATGGTGGTGATGTTGACGATTCGACCCCATCCGCTGGCCGCCATGGCCGGTGCCAAGCGCGCCGCAAGAAAATACGGCCCGCGCACGTTGCTGGCGAACATCGTGTCGAAGGCTTCGACGGTAGTCTCGGCAGTTGGCCCGAAGGAAAAGACGCCGGCATTGTTCACCAAGATATCAATGCCGCCGAGGAGCTTCTCCGAAGCCTTGGCAAGGTCTGATGCGCCGGTGGCAGTCGCCAGATCAGCGGCTTGAAACCGCGCATCTCCCCCGCGCGCGCGAATAATCCTTACGACTTCGCTGCCACGGGCTTGATCCCGGCCCGACACAATGACTCGAACACCACGCGCGGCCAAAGTCTCGGCGATGGCCTGCCCGATGCCCGAAGTGCTACCCGTCACGAGGGCATTGCGAATAATCGTGCTCATAGATTTGCTCCGTAGTATTGCCGCCTGTTGGACGAAAGGTACGTCGCCACCGCAACGAAGGGAATTAGAGCGCGGTCCAGGTTAAAATGACATTTTGTCATTCTAGAAGCTCGTCTATGGACCACCTGTCTGGAATTTTGGCATTTGTCCATGCTGCCGAGGCTCGAAGCTTCACGCGCGCAGCCCATCGGCTGGGCATTTCACCCTCCGGCATCAGCAAGGCCATTTCACGGCTTGAATCGCGGCACGGCGTTCGCCTGTTGCAACGAACCGCTCGCAGCATCACTCTGACACCCGAGGGTTCGGGCTACTACGAGCGATGCAAGAAGATTTTGGCTGACTTGGAGGAAGCCGAGCATGTCTTAACTGACTCACATAAGTCTCCGCGCGGACTGCTGCGCATCACGTTGCCGCTATCAATAGGGCGACTACACCTCGCGCGCATCCTCCCCGAGTTCGCGCGTCGGTATCCGGAGGTTCAGCTCCAGGTACACGTTTCCGATCGTAGGGCTGATCTTGTCGAAGAAAGGTTCGATGTGGCCATCCGCATCGGCAAGCTCAGCGACTCGCGCTTGGTGGCGCGGCGGTTGGCGACCGGCACCCTCACGACCTGCGCCACGCCTTCATACCTTAAGCGATATGGTGTGCCAAAGCGCCCGGAGGATCTACTGCAGCATAATTTGCATTCAGTTTGAAATGCCCAACACCGGTCGTACCCAGCCGTGGCAGTTCCAGCGGGATGGGAAACGCCTCAGTGTGCCGGTGCACGGGAATTTACAGCTGGATCATGCCGAGGCGATGGTGGAGGCTGCGCTGGCCGGAACCGCACTCCTCCAGATCTCCAGCTACGTGACCGCACCGGAGGTCGCGCGCAGGCAACTACAGCCCGTGCTGACCGCGTACCAGGTAGTCCCCCTATTTGGGCCATGTATCCGCAAAACTCGAGTCCGACGCCTCGACTTCGTGCGTTCATCGAGTTCCTTGTGAAGTGGGGAACAATCAGCAATTTTGCATAGCGGCGGGACACCGTTTCTTGCGGCCCGTGGCTTTCACGGCTCGTTACTGCTCATGCACCGAATTCAAAGGGCAAAAGAGCTTCTGATGGGAACGCTTTGCATCTGCGACTTCGCACGACTTGCGGCTTCGCCGATCAGGCTCACCTCACCTTCGCCAAGTATACTGATGTGTCGCCAGGTCTTTGGCGTCGCGAACGATGCCAGGAGTAGCCTCGGAGAGAGTAAGACTCTGAAACGCTCCGCAATTCGTCTGCGATTTCCCCATAAAGGGTGTAACCATGGATCTACAATTGAAAGGCAAGCTCGCACTTGTCACCGGCAGTACGGCGGGAATCGGCTTGGCAATCGCCACGACGCTCGCGCGCGAAGGCGCTCGGGTGATCATCAACGGCCGATCTGAGGCGTCGGTTGATGATGCTGTGGCCTCGCTCAAATCTCAGACGGCCGGACACCTTTTCGGCTTCGCAGGTGATCTCAGCCTCGCGGCCAGCGCCGAGCATTTGGTGCGGGAGTATCCCGGCGTGGAAATTCTCGTGAACAACATGGGAATCTTCGAACCGAAGCCGTTTGAAGAGATCTCCGACGGCGACTGGTTGAGGTTCTTCGAGGTCAATGTGCTCAGCGGGGTTAGGCTGGCCAGGCTCGTTCTGCCTTCAATGAAGCGTGCCAACTGGGGTCGGATCATTTTTATTTCGAGTGAAAGCGCCGTACAGATCCCCAGCGAGATGATTCACTACGGCGTGACCAAGACAGCACAGCTAGCGGTGTCGCGTGGGCTGGCGGAGACCTTGGCTGGAACGGCCATCACCGTCAATAGCATCCTGCCTGGGCCGACGAAGTCACGCGGCGTGGTTGATTTCGTTGACAGCTTGGCCAAGGCAACCAACACGTCCTTTGCGGACTTCGAAAAGGAGTTCTTCCAGACAATGCGCCCATCATCGCTCATCAAGCGCTTTGCTGACCCTTCGGAGGTCGCCTCCTTGGTGGCGTATATTGCGAGCCCGCTGGCCTCAGCCACCACGGGCGCAGCACTGCGTGTGGACGGTGGCGTGATCAGAAGCGCGTTCTGACCGGGACTCCTGCTAGCGGCGTGCGGCCCCCGAAGCTTTCTGCAAGTTCTCGCACCGAGCGGGAAGGAACCCCCGTTCGTCATCGCTCAATTGCTGACGCTGATGCTATTCGTGGTCATTGGCGCGCTGGCGCTCAAACGTCCGCGTCTCCCTGCGGAGACGATCAATGCAACGATCTAACTTCGATTGCCGTACTCTACTAATATCAGAGGTGTACGCACTATACTTCACATAATATATTTCATGTCAGTCGCCGCATAAACCATCAGTAGTCACGGCTCCAGTGCGTCAGCCATTGGAGCGGATCAGACGATTATCACTCTTCCGCACGCTGAATTTCTCGTAACCTGTTACGATTAAAGTGTGCCCGAACAGCCCCCAGCCCGTGGCCGCCCTCGAGGCGTTCGAGCGGCGCTTGCCCCAGCAGAGCGGATGCGCCGCATGCGTGCTCGTCGGAAAGCCGCCGGCTACCGGGCCGTGACGCGTTGGGTGGAAGCATCACCGACGCCTGCGCCCTATTCATCACACCGTCTGCTCGAGGCCCGAAGTCTCGCCCTACATGCGGCTATCGCCCACAAGATTGATCGCGATCCGGCGCTGTTGGAGATTCCCCGGCGCAATCTCATTCGCTGGCGGCGACTGGAGGCTCATCAACCCACCCCCGAATGGCTCAAGACATGGAGCGCTCTGCTCAAGAGGCCGTGGTCGGAGATTGCGGTCATCATGGTCGATCCCGGCGAGCGGGCCGCGAGGCTCCGACAGTCCTCCCCCTTTGCCGGCATATTGTCGGCTGCCGAGCGCAACCGCATTTATGAAGCGTTCCGCTCTTGAGCACCTGATTCGCGCGGCCGGCGCCATCGCGAATGATTCCGAAATCGTCATCATCGGCAGTCAGTCGATTCTCGGACAGTACCCGAACGCGTC
The DNA here is from genome assembly GCA_049584935.1 of Steroidobacteraceae bacterium. GTDB lineage: Bacteria > Pseudomonadota > Gammaproteobacteria > Steroidobacterales > Steroidobacteraceae > FEN-1191. The sequence goes on along the minus strand of JBAUYT010000165.1, from coordinate 27,072 downwards.
GGGCGTGCTGTCGGTCTCGGCCGAAGCCGATCTCTACCCGCTGCATCGGCCGGAACTGGCGGAACTGATCGATGGGGCCATCGGCGAGGGCTCGAGCTTTCACGAGGAGTTCGGCTACTACGCGCAAGGGGTCGATGAGCGGACCGCGATATTACCTAAGGGCTGGCGGGAGCGTCTGATCCGCGTACAAAACGAGAACACGGGTGCGAGTGCGGGTCTGTGCCTGGAGGTACATGACCTCGCCATTTCCAAGTACGTCGCCGGCCGGGAAAAAGACCTGGAGTTCACACGGGAACTTGCCAGGCAAGGCTTTACTCAGAAGCGCCTATTGAATGATCGGTTAGCGGAAACGGCCCTTGCCGACGCGCTGCGACAGATCGTGCAGGGCCGTATTCGGCGCGATTTCGCCTGACAGCGATCATTCAAATGTCCAGCAAGCGGCGGCCAGCGGGGCACGGGGGTTCGGTGGATCGGACGTCAGGCAGGGCGCATCGAGCTGACCGGCCAGGCACTGGATGATGTTCGCACGACCTACCAACGGGTCGCCGTTTAGCGATTCGGACGGTCGTCTATCTGTCGGCGGACCCTCGTCTGACTTGTGCCGCCCGTCCAGTTTCACGACTTGATGAATGCGAGCATGTCCGGATTGATCTGCTCAGGATTCGTCGTGCACATCCCATGTGGAAGCCCCTTGTATATCTTGAGAGTCCCCTTCTTCACGAGTTTTGCTGATAGGAGTGCAGAATCCGCGATCGGCACGATTTGATCGTCATCGCCATGCATGATCAGCACAGGGACATCAATCGATTTGAGGTCCTCCGTGAAATCAGTTTCCGAGAAGGACTTTATGCAATCGTACTGCGGCTTGGCGCCGCCCATCATGCCCTGCCGCCACCAGTTCTGGATGACTCCTTCCGAGACCTTAGCTCCTGGGCGGTTGAAGCCATAGAAGGGACCTGCGGGAACATCTCGATAGAATTGTGCCCGATTGGCCGTCAGCTGCGCTCGAAATCCATCGAACACCTCAAGCGGCAGTCCGCCGGGGTTCTTGCTGCTCTTAACCATGATCGGCGGCACCGCGCCGACCAAAACGGCCTTGGACACCTCATTGCCCTTACCATATTTCGCCACATAGCGCGCCACTTCTCCACCGCCAGTGGAATGCCCTATATGCACAGCGCCCCTGAGCTCGATCTTCTGGACGAGATCATTGACATCGGCCGCATAGGTGTCCATTTCGTTGCCGTAATGGGTTTGAGAAGATCGGCCATGTCCTCGTCTATCAGGCGCCACGACTCTGAACCCCCTTTCCAGAAAGTACATCATCTGGTTGTCCCAGTCGTCGGCTGACAGCGGCCACCCGTGATGGAACATCACCGGCGGGGCTTCCTTAGACCCCCAATCCTTAAAGTAGATTTGTACCCCGGATTTGGTTGTCACTGTGTCTGTTGCCATGTTGTCTCCTGCTTGTTCGCTGTCTGCGGTCGTAGGCTCTGAATTCGCAAAATGGAGTCCTTGAAAATGCCGTCGCTGCGATTGCCAGCCCCATCGCGCTGCCGCTCTATCTTCCGGCTTTCGCAAAAATGAAATGCGTCACGGTCGGCTCGTCTTGAGCAAGTTCTCGGATCGCCCGCTGCAAGGCGCTGTCGGCCTTGGTTACCCGTTGATGCTGTCGCAAATGCTCGGCCCATGACTCCAGATAGAATGTTTCCAGCATTCGGCCTGGACGCTCGGCATCCTCGTAGATAGCCCAGGCGTAGGCGCCATCGCGGCGCCGCCCGTGGCCGAGATGACCCACGGCTGCCAGAAAGGCCTGCCTGTTTCCCTCGGCGATGTGGTACTCGACTGTCACCATCACGGGGCCGTCACTGGGATCCTGTAGCTGCAAGGCTTGCGGTAAGGGCCAATGCATCGATGGACTTAGATCGACCCCGACTGCATGCTGAAGTTTCCAACGCCAGCTCAGCCCGATGGCGAGCAGCATGGTGGCAGCGGCAATCCAGTGCGCGTTGATCAGGCCTACCCAGCCTGCAAGTTGGCCCCATAGCGCACTGCCCACACTCATGGCTCCAAAGAACACCATTATGTAGATGGCCAGTCCGCGGCCGCGCACCCAATCGGGCAACGCCATTTGCGCCGACAGATTCAGCGTAGCAAGTGCGCTGACCCAAGTCGCTCCCGCGATAAAGCTTGCCACCAGCGCCGTAGCCGGGTTGCGTGCCAGACCGAACAACATGATGGCCAGGGCGGTGCCGATGGAGGCAAGCGCAACGGTGCGATCATTGCCCAGCTTTGCGCGGACTTGGCGAAGCGACAGGGCTCCCAGTATCGCCCCGAGACCAATCATCCCGAGCAAGACCCCATAAAGCTCCGCCCCGCCCGCGATTCTCTGGCGTGTTACAAGTGGAAGCAGAGCCCAGTAGGCGCTTGCGAACGTGAAAAACGCCGTCGCTCGAATCATCGTTGCGCGCATCCGTGGGTTGTGGCGAACGTGCCGAAACCCGGTACGCATGGCCGAGCCCAAGCGTTCGGCGGGTAGGTGATCCACCGAACGCGGCACGGGACGCCACCATAGCAGCGCCCCGATCACTCCCGCATTGCTCACGCCATTCGCCCAGAACGGGGCGGAGATCCCCACTGCTGCGATCAGCACGCCACCCAGGGCCGACCCGACCGCGCGGCTGACATTGACGCCCAGACTGTTCAAGGCCACCGCCGGGGCGAGATGCTCCTTTGGCACTAACTCCGGCACGACCGCCTGCCAGGGCGCGGCAGTCAGGGCCCCGACGGCGCCGATGACGAATACGAACAGCAGCAGGGTCTGGGGGCCAACCAAGCCACGCCAGACCAGAAACGCGAATAAGGTTGATAGCAGCGCAATGGACGTCTCAGCGCCAATGAGGAACTTGCGCTTGTCGACGACGTCCGCCAAGGCCCCTGCGGGGAAAGCAAATATCAGAACCGGTAGACTGTTTGCCACTTGCACCAGCGACACCATCAATGGATCGCTGGTCAGGTTGGTCATCAACCAGCCTGCGGCGGCACTGTACATCCAGCCGCCGACGTTCGATATCACGGTGGCAACCCACACCAGCGCGAAAATCCGGTACCGGAACGGGGCCCAGGCGGATCCCATCGCCGCGGAGCGGCGTACTGCCAACGACGACGACGGGGGTGAGGTCATTGCGTAGTCCTTCTCGATGCGGACGCGCTTATCCTGGTCTCTCCTTCCACAGGCGACCATATCATCAAAATCCAGCGGGAGACTTGGGGCCGAACTGCATGCACTCGGCGCAGCATGCTAGGTTAACCCTTCTGCATCATTCAGAGAGGCATACAGCAACATGGAGACCATTGGGGCAGACCTACGTCAGATGCAGCGTACGCCCCTGGCAGCGCAACACGTTGACGCATTGCGCGCGGCGGGCGAAATCGTGAGCTATCCCGCTGGCACGCTGCTCGCGCGGCCCGGTCAGCCAATCGATCGATTTACCTATGTCGAGGAAGGTGAAATCGAGGTCGTCAACCCTTACACCAATAAACGCCACTTGCCCTCGACGCTTGGCCCGACGCAGTTTATGGGTGAAATTGCCTTCCTCAATGGCGGTGCCTGGACCATGGCGATGCGCGCCGCAAAAGACACCCGGGTGATCGAAGTGCCTCGCGAGGCGATGCTGACGCTGATGTCCAGGATCCCCGAGATGTCCGATATCATCATAACGGTCTTTTCCGCGCGCCGCCGGCGGCAACTCGAGGACCGGGACGGCACCCTGCGACTGATCGGCGAGGAGGCAGATCGCGGCGTGCGTCGAATAGCCGAGTTCGCCAACCGTAACCACATTCCTTACTCCTCATATTCGCTTCAAAGCGCCGAGGCAGAAGCCACTGCGCTCGGTTGCGCCCTGGTACCGAGGCGACCTGCGGTTATTTTTGGCCGCGACATGGTCATTACGGATCCGACCCCGGACAAGGTGGCGCGGATGCTAGGACTCAACCTGGAGTTCCAGAGCGACGAGACATTCGACGTTCTGATCGTTGGCGGAGGCCCCGCAGGGGTAGCCGCAGGCGTCTATGCGGGCGCCGAGGGCTTGCGCGCGCTGGTCGTCGAGGATATTGCCATCGGCGGGCAAGCGGGTACTTCCAGTCGCGTAGAGAACTACATGGGATTCCCAACAGGAATCTCCGGCGCCGACCTCGTCTGGCGGGGCGAGGTACAGGCGATGAAATTCGGGACACGGTTTGCGATGCCAAGGCGAGTCGTGAGTCTCGAAACGCTCGAGGATCAAAGCTTTTGTGCAACTTTTGACACGGACGAACGGGTGCGTGCAAGGGCGGTGGTCGTCGCGACCGGCGTTCAGTACCGGCGCCTGCCGATCGATCGCCTCGAGGAGTTCGAGGGCGCAGGCATCTACTACGCGGCCACCGAAATCGAGGCGCGCTACTGCAAGGGGACAGAGGCTGTCATTATTGGTGGGGGCAACTCGGCCGGACAGGCCGCAATGTTCCTCAGCCGGTCGGCGCGATGCGTGCGTGTCGTGGTACGTGGACCTTCGCTCGCCGCCTCCATGTCCAGCTACCTCTCCAGGCGGCTCCAGGCCGACCCCAAAATAGCGATCGAGTATGGTGCTGAAGTCACGGCGCTGCGCGGCGCCGATCACCTGCAAGGACTAACCATACGTAACGCCAGTACCGGCGAGAGTCGCGATGTGGACTCGCAGGCGCTATTCATCATGGTGGGCGCAGCGCCGAATACCGAATGGCTATTGAATATGGTGAGACTCGACGATAAAGGCTTTGTGATGACAGGCACTGCCGTCGGAGCTGATTCGTCTTTCGGCGCTTCGAGGCCGGGCATCTTTGCCGTGGGAGATGTTCGATCCGGATCGGTCAAGCGCGTCGCCTCGTCAGTGGGCGAAGGATCGGTAGTGATTTCAAAAGTCTGGGACTTTGTGAACCGCAAGATCGGCTAGCGAGCGCCTCCCCATGCTTTGCTAAGGGCCTGGGTCTGGGACGGGTGCTTGGAACGGTTCGGGGGCGCGGCGCCCTAAAGGGTGAGCCTCGAAGGTGTTATCAGCCCCGAGCGGGACTCAATTGCCCGGGGAGACGGAAGATGGTGACTGTTGTATTGCTCCCGCCAATCTCAGGAGCAACCAAATTGTAGACCCGACGTATCCCGACACGATCGCGACGCTCTGTGCGCCGCGAACGCTGCAGGTCACGACGCCACCGGCAGCCGGGCCAGCCAGGTCGCGGCGCATCAGCACCTTGCCGGATCTGGCAAGGGCCACGGATACGGTCTGAGCGAATAACATGTGCCTTTGAACTTGCGCTACGGATCCTGGCCGGATGGTCAATGTCAATTCACCGACCGTAAACGATGAGATCCACGCGCCCATGGGCGGCGTGCGTGACAGTGTTGGGGACGTACCGGCCCAGAGAATCTAGCCGACTTCTCGGATGTCATCTGGATCAACGCGAAGTGGCAGGCGTGAGTGTTGTAGTCGATGCAGACCACCCGTATCGGTCGCCATAGAGGCTTATCACCACGGGAGCGAGGACTGTCCCTTCAGGTCCTTACGATCCAAGATACGCTTCGCACCTCGTCCCGTGCTGCCTCGCTGAACTCCCTGAGCGGATCGATGCCGGCGCCAGCAGGGGGCGCATTAGCCAAGCCGCTCGGAACGCCTGTGTTTGTGTCCGTGTTGCCTCACGTAATTTTGTTACCGGTTGCCTCATCGGCGATGTTACCGGGAGGTCTTTTCCCGTCTCCCTCCGATCTGATTGTAAGCTGCAAAGCAGTAGGTCAGTCTGACGCCGGAGGCGGCAGAAGTCCGGGGTTGGTTTAAGCAGGAGCAGTCATTGTCATGCGATCGCGGTGCAGTTCTGGGTCAGGTTCGTCATCTCGCACATTAGCCGCTGTATGGCCCCACGGCGCCACGCTCGCACGCGCCGCTCCAAGGTGCACAGTTGCCGAAGGCTGTAGTGCTCCGGATAGCGAGCCCGGAACTCGATGAGTAATTCCAGAGCTGTCTGATCCGGCTGCGCCTCCAGGCATTGGAGCATCTGCGCCCAGTGCGCCCTGAACGGATCGGGGCGAACGCCGCGAGGCTTGTGGTTGAGGTTGCGGTATTGGAGGTGGTCGATTATCACGCCGCGAGCGCGGGCATCCCGGCGCCAGATCTTCACCCGTTTGCTCAAGGTTTTCCGTTGGTAGGGATTGAAGCGACCAGGGAACTGTGCGCAGAGCTCCTCGAACAGCTGGCAGGAGTTGATGTTCGGGAACCCTTCGAGTCGGCGACACACCAGGGGCCAGACCATCGTGAGCGCATGGAAGCGGCCTTTGCCGCGTCCGGCATAGATCAGTTGAGGCCGCTCTGGCGGCTTCGCAACGGGCACACAGACGCGAGCCGGCGGGGCGACGGGCATCGCTGAGACGTCCTTTAGGTGCACACTTTGCAGGCTGCGCAAGTATCGAGGCTTGGCTGAGACCGAGAAGGTCGGTCGCACTTCTCCAGCCCGCCAGGCGCTCGAAAGACCTGCCACGAACGCGGCGAGATCTGGCGGGTCGGCTGTAATGCTGGGAGGCATCTCGCCATCGGCCAGCGCCGTCAGATGTGCCTGCATGGCTCGCGTCTCTTCCAGGAGTTTCAACGGATCGAGGGCACCCGCGATTTCGCGCAGCTTCACCTTTGCAGTTTCCGGCATACTTTCAGCCTGCAGAAGCCGATCACACGGTGTTTGCGGCGGATGGTAGCGCTTGGAGACCTGAGCGCCCTCGCGATGTTTTGCCGCCAGTTTGAAGGAGGGTTGGAAGAAGTTTACGAACAGCCGCGAGGCGCCATACAGGCGCGTGATCGCTTTGGCGGCAGCGATACCCTCGAAGCGCTTATACCCCAGCAGCTTGCGCACCACGGCGCCGTTCTTCTGCTCGATCCAAGCTTGGTCGTTCTTGCGATACGGGCGCGAGCGGGTGAGCTCGATCCCCTGGCTCAGACAGTATTCGATCAATCGTTCGTTCACAAATTCGCTACCGTTGTCGACATCCAGCGCGCGAAGGGCGAACGGCAAGCCGACGCGTATACGCTCGAGCGTTTCAACGACGAGGTGGCTTTCGCGTACGACAAGGGGCGCGGCTTCCGTCCAACCACTGGCAATGTCCGTCAAAACCAGACTGTTGATGTAACTGCCACGGTTGACCGCCCCACAATGGGCAACCAAATCCATTTCCATGCTGCCAGGGATCGGCTCATTCCAATCCGCAAAAGTACGCACCGGTATGCGCCGGCGCGGCTCTGGCTCGATTCGACGGCGCTTCTTTGAGCGAGTCACCGCGCGCGGCGCGCGCAGCAGCCGGTCGATCGTCGCTGCGCTCATCGCGAGTATCTTCGCGCGGATCGCTTCATCGAGCTTCAGATGTCCGTTGCGCTCCAATGCAGGCAACAGGATCGGTAGCAATGCCTTCAGACGCTTGCCGCAGACTCGATCAGAGGCCTCCCACAACACGATCAGGGCACCGCGGGCTGCTTCATCGTAAAGCGATGGGCGCCTGCGTGTCTGGCGACGCTTCGTGACCGGCTGACCGTTCAGTACCCGGATCGCCGACTTCTCGTGATAGCCAGTGCTGGCAACGAACTCGTCCAGAATCTTTCGCTTCTGCTTGCCTGTAGCGGACCGATAACGCAGGCGGATAGCGTCGGTGAGTTCGGCCCGCACGGTATAAGTCATCTTCTTGTCCATAACGCCTCCCAGATTGGAAGGCGACATGGTGGCAGGCCCTCATCGGTAACATTTCAGGTGAGGCAACAACCGTATTCAGTAGCATTCTTCTTGAGGCAATGCGGACAGTCTTGATCGCCGCTCTTAGTTCCCATCATCAGGAAGCGCTCCTACACACTGTCCTGGGCCGTAAGCATCTCAGATCGCGATGGCAAATCGATTACGTTTTTCAACAAAATACGCCAACCGCGGTCAGTCAGGCTGCCGAAAGAAATGCCCGAAAGCGGTCGGTCGCACGGGTTCTGGGTACGTCAGCGAACAGACCAGTCCAAGTATCGTTAGATAGGTTGCATTCCCGGTGCTCAGGCTTGGCACTCTTGCTACCATACCCAGCCGAGCCTCGGTAGTTCCTGGCGGTTGGCTGTGTCCGCTCACGTCGCTCTGAGCTGTCCAAAACGACCGGCGCTCCCTTACCAGGCGTCACGGGTTGCGCCGATTAAGCAGCTGGTAGCACACGCCGAGGTGCTTGACCAAATTGGGAAAAAGCAAACCGAGCTTTCTTTCAACGCGCTCGGCGTTTCGGCGCGCCAATAGCAAGCGCCGAGGGTTACGCAGCGCATTGCCCGCGAATATCACGAGATTGCCGTCGTTTGGCATGACAATCACGATTACCGGTTCACCGAATACGGATCGAATTAACTGAATATGAGGCTCAGCCTCTGCGGTTGACGCGACGAGATTAAAAATGAACACGCCGTGGCCGCCCAGAACCTGTTTCGCATTCTCAATGAACGCGCGTTCCGTCACGGCTTTGGCGACTCCGTACCGATCATAGGCATCGACCAGCATCGAATCGGTGCGCCGCCCTTCGGCGGCCATTTGCGCTACGTATTGCGCCCCATCGGCATTAATCACCTGAAGCCGATCATCGTCTAGTGGTACGTAGAAGTGCGTGCGCAGTGCGATGACTTCCGGGTCGATCTCGACCACCGTGAGTTCTGTTGTCGGCAAATGTCGATGACAGTATTTCACCAAGGATCCGCCACCCAACCCGATCATCAGGATGTGCTTGGGGCGCGCCTTCAGAACGAGGAAGCCCATCATTTTGCGGGTGTATTCGCTCGTCAACGCCAGCGGGTCATCGAGCCGCATCTCACTTTGAGTGCTGCCATCAAGCGTGAAACACATGGTTCGATATTCAAGGTCCTCGACCAAGAACGGCTTGCCATAACTGCCGCGCAGCAGGTGGTCGTATAGGACGAGTCGTGACGTACCTGCGGGCTCGCGAAATTTCAAAACAACGTTTCGATCGGTGGTTACCCCACCAATGGTCAGCAAGTCTCTTTTCATATCGACCAACGGATCTCAGCCGGGTCGCGAGAACTGAAGGTGCTGGATCGCGCAGGTCATTGAAGATCGAATCACGCTGGCTCTCCTTTATGGGCCGCATTCATAGTCATGCGCGAAACATGAACGAGGCGCCCACGACACCCCTCATGCGCAGCGCTCCGCGGAAACTCGAGCGGCCACCCGCCGCGGAGGTTTGCCTACTATTGATAATGCGTCTCTTGGCGAACACGAAGGGTATTTACGGACTGGTGTACTATGCGGGCCTAGGCCGCAGTGAAAAGGCGAATAAGCGCGAAATGAGATCGATTAGCGAAAAAGGCGCGACGAGCAGTGCGTCCGCGCCGCAGCGCCAGACCAACTGCGGCGCGTCGGGCGACTGTTTGGACACGCCAATCACGACAATCCAGCTGCTGAGCGCGCGGGCGCGCAACCCTGTAATGCAGTTTAAGTCCGTCGGCAAGTGTAGATCGGCAACGATCACAAGCGACCTATAGTGTTTGCGCCGGACGGCGGCATGCGCCGCCCAGCAGCTCGTGGCCACCTCGGCGGGCAAGTTATAGAGCCGCAACTGCTCGGCCAGGATCTCCGCCGCCGCGGCATCGGCATCGAGAATCAGGGTTGGCAGGTATGGGCTCCGGCCAGAGTGAGCGACAGCCAACGTGAGCCACTCCTGCGGTAGGCCTAACACGATGATCGTCCACCGCCGTAGCGTCGCTGCGAAAAAAAGATTGCAATGAGCGCTTCCGGCGCCGAACTGTTCACGGTTCTGCTCTACCTGATTGATCTGCGGGATTCGGCACCTCACCTGGTCTCCTGGCCGATGAGTGGGCAATGGCAGCCAGGATGCCCTCGAGAATGCGCGTTGGGGTGGGGGGGCAGCCGGGGATGGTCACATCGACGGGAATGACGTTGGAAACGCGCCCGCAGCTGGCGTAGTTTTCGCCGAAGATGCCGCCCGTGCAGCCGCAGTCGCCCAAGGCCACGACGAGCTTCGGGTCGGGTGTGGCCTCATAGGTACGACGCAGCGCGATCGCCATGTGTTTGGACACCGGGCCGGTGATGAGCAGCAGGTCCGCGTGCCGTGGACTGGCGACAAACCGGATCCCGAGTCCCTCGAGGTTGTAGAGCGGATTGCCCAGGGCGTGAATCTCGAGCTCGCAACCATTGCAGGAGCCGGCATCGATGTGGCGAATGCACAGTGCGCGACCGAGCACGGCACGTAGATGCTCCTGCAGACCTTCGCGCACGCGCAAGCTTGCATCGGCCCGCGGGGGCGGTTCGGTCACGATACCGACGGACGCGATCTGACGGAGGGTCTTTAGCATAAGGGCGAGCTATAGGTCGTGACCGCTATAGGACAGGTTGAACGATTTATTGATCAGCGGAAAATCAGGAACGATGTTGCCGATGATGGCATGCTCGATCACCGGCCAGTTTTGCCACGACGGATCGTGCGGATGACATCGACGGATCGCGCCGTCAGGACCGGCCTCAAGTACCACGAGCACGGGGCCGCGCCACCCTTCAATCAATCCCGCCCCGATGCTTCCCTCGGCTGGCACGCACACGCCTGTCCGATGCGGGCTATCGGGAAGCATCTCCAAGAGACGGTGGATCAGACGGCAGGACTCCGCCAGCTCGTCAAAACGGATGGCCACGCGGGCTGCTACATCGCCCTCATTGCGTCCACATTTTACCGGCTCGAGCGCCGGATACGGGTCGCAGGGTAGATCGATACGAAGGTCGAATGCCTGAGCGCTGGCACGGCCGGCAAGGCCGGTTAACCCCAAGCGTACGGCAAGCTCCGGCGTGACTGCGCCGGCCCCGGTAAAGCGGTCGCGCAAACCCTCGTGTTCATCATAGATCGTACGCAACCGCAACACTTCCGGCACCAGCTGCTGCAAGCAAGTGCTAAGCCGTCGAGTGCCGTCGGCGGACAAGTCCCGGCTGGTGCCGCCGGGGACGACCAGATTCAGCAAGTAACGGCTGCCGAAGGTATCGTGAGTGGCGCGCAGCAGGTATTCTTTCAGCCGCGAGAATTGCGCGAGTCCGAAGGCGAAGCCGGCGTCATTGCCGAGGGCGCCCAAATCCCCGAGGTGATTCGCCGTGCGTTCGAGTTCGAGCCCGAGCGCGCGCAGCGATGCTCCACGTGGAGGAAGGGAGGTTCCGGCCATGCCCTCGAGTGCCTGACAGTACGCCCAGGAAAACGCCAGGGCCGAATCGCCGGAGACGCGCGCCGCCAAGCGATGTCCCTCTAGAATCGGCAATTGTGTGAAGCGCTGTTCAATGCCCTTGTGCACATAGCCGAGGCGCTCTTCGAGCCTGAGTACCTTTTCGCCGACCACCGAGAACCGGAAGTGCCCAGGTTCGATGGTCCCCGCGTGAACGGGGCCAACGGGAATCTCGTGCACCCCCTCGCCCTCTACCCGCACGAATTCATAGGCGTCAATCACTGGCGCCGACGCGGTCCCGGAGGGCGATGGATCCCACAGGGGCCAGTAATTCGGCGGCCAGGTGGAATGACGCAACCAGGGGCGCCTATCCGGATCTGAGGAACGCAATCCCGAGAGGTCTGCGACTGCCCGTTGCATGCGTGCCGCGGCAGGAAAGTCGCCTTCGAGGCCGGGGTAGGGCGTATCCGGATCCGGGAGCGCCAGCGTGACCAGCAGTCCTGCCTGATCCGCAAGGTACGCCGCGCAAATCACCAAGCCTCGGCATTGATCGCCGCTGCCCCAAAGGGCGAGCAATCGCCCGCCGGCGGCGGCCAGATCCTGCGAGAGCCGTTGCCATTCCTCGCGCGACACGGCGAGCGCTCGAAGGCCGGGCGCACCGCTCAGTACCGCTGCTCGCGCTATCCATGATCGCAACGGCATCTCAGTGGCCCCCGATCAGACGCGCGGCTGCCCGATACCAGTCGGCGAGGTAAGGCGGCACATACAGGCCCAAGACCAGCACGATCCCCAGATGGGCAAAGACCGGCAGCAGCGCTGGCGGGTGCGGCAAGCGCTTTGCCGTGGTCTCGCCAAACACCATGGGCTGCACGCGCCTGAAAATCGCTGCAAAGGCGATTCCCAGCGCCGCCAGTAGGATGGGTGTCGCCCACGGCTGCTCGCGCATGGCCGTGGTGAGGATCAGAAACTCGCTGGCGAACACGCCGAACGGGGGCATACCGAGGATCGCCAGGGACCCCATCATCAGCCCCCACCCGATGGTAGGACTGAGGGTAATCAGTCCCCGGATGTTCTCCATCAACTGCGACCCGGCTTTTTGCGCGGCGTGCCCGACGGCAAAGAAGATGGCCGACTTGGTCAGCGAGTGCACGGTCATATGCAGTAGCGCGGCGAAATTTGCGACCGGTCCCCCCATGCCGAAGGCGAAGGCGATAATGCCCATGTGTTCGATTGAGGAATACGCAAACAGACGCTTCACATCCCGTTGCCGCCAGAGAAATAACGCCGCGAGCACCACCGAGAGCAACCCAAATCCCATGAGCATCTGCGAAGGGAGCCGAGAGCGCAGCGATCCCTCCACCAGCACCTTGCAACGGACGACCGCGTAGATGGCCACGTTGAGTAGCAGGCCCGACAGCACTGCAGAAATGGGGGTTGGACCTTCGGCATGCGCATCCGGCAGCCAATTGTGCAGCGGCGCCAAACCGACCTTGGTGCCGTAGCCGACCAGAAGAAAGACGAAGGCCAGACTCAGAACCGCGGGCTCGAGCTGTCCTTTGACACCATTCAGATGCGTCCACAGCAGTGCGCTCACGCCCTCTGCCCCGAGAATCCTCTCGGCCGCAAAGTACAGCAGGATCGTGCCGAAGAGCGCTTGTGCGATGCCGACGCCGCACAAAATAAAGTACTTCCAACCGGCTTCGAGACTCGCCGCCGTTCGATACAGCGTCACCAAAAGAACCGTGGAAAGCGTTGCCGCTTCCATGGCCACCCAAAGCAGCCCCATGTTGTTGGTCGTCAGCGCGACCAGCATGGTAGTCATGAACAGCTGGTACATGCTGTGGTAGAGGCGCAGTCGCCGCGGACTGACACGGCCATGCTCCATCTCCACGCGCATGTAGGGGCGCGAAAATATCGAGGTGGTAAGACCGACAAATGCCGTCAACGCGACCAGAAACACATTGAACGGGTCGATAAAGAACTGCTCATTCGCGATCAACAGGTTGCCCTGGCCGATCACGCGTGCGGTAAGCGCGCACGCGGCCAGAAAGGTCGCGGCACTGATAGCGACATTGACCGCCGGCGCCCAGCTTCGGGCACCAAAGACGGCAAGAAAGAGTGCACCGGCTATCGGACTCGCCAGCAGCAGGGGGAATTCCACGCTACCCCTCCTCATCCAGGGAGTGACCGATCGCCACGGCTCGGCTCTCCTTCAGAGATTCCAGATGGTGCAGATCCAGGCTGTCGAACTGCTCGCGAATCTGGAAGAAGAATATGCCGAGCACCAACACTGCGACCAGCACGTCGAGTGCAACGCCAAACTCGACGATCATGGGCATACCGTAGGTGGCGCTCATGGCACCGAAGAACAAACCGTTTTCCATCGAGAGGAACCCGATCACCTGAGACATGGCCTTGCTGCGCGTAATCATCGTGATGAAGGAGAGCAAAATCACGGCCACTGCGATGCCGATGGAGTTGCGGGTCGCCGTGCTGGCAAGCGCAGCAATGGGTTGCGCCAGCCCGAAGGCGAACACCACCACCAGCACTCCCACCAGCATGGTGCCCGGGATGTTCAGGAGCGGCTCGGTGTCCCAATACACCTCCAGGCGCCGAATCAGCCGGTGTAACAACCAGGGAAGGAATAGCACCTTGAGCCCAAGCGTGAGTGCGGCAGACACGTAGAGGTGATGTTCCTTCGTGCGCCAGGCGAGTAGGAGCGTAGCGGCCAGCAGCAACACCCCCTGCATGGCCAGTAAGTTAACGAGGCTGACGATTCTTCGCTGCGCAAGCATGGCAAAGGACGACAACAGCAGAAGCGCCGCACACAGATTCAGTAATTGCAGATCGAAAGATATGCCGACCATGGTCTCAGGCCCCTAACAGCAGGTGCACGAGTACACCCAGTACCGCAAATAAGAATGCGACGGCCAGAAATTCAGGCGCGCGAAACACCCGCACTTTCGCGGACAGCGTCTCGATCAGGGCCAGCGCGGCGCCGGCGACCGCAAGCTTTACACCGAGCAGCGGGATGGATGCGAGCAGCGCACCAGGGCCGCCTCCATGGGTGGAGATTCCCCAGGGAATGAACAGCGCGAAGCCGATACAGGCGTAATTGAAGAGCTTGAGGGCGGCAGCCCAATCCATGAGAGCGAGGTGGCGTGCCGAGTACTCGAGCAGCAGCGCCTCGTGGATCATCGTGAGTTCAAGGTGCGTCGCAGGATTGTCGATGGGAATGCGAGCATTCTCAGCGAGCAGCACCAAAGTGAAGGCCACACCCGTGAACGCGAGGCTCGGATACAGTCCGAGGGACTGCGTGGCGAGATTCTCCGTAATGGCAGGGAGCGCCGTGGTCGCCGAAATCAGGGAGGCGACAAAAATGATCATCAGCAGGGCAGGCTCGGCGAGGAACCCCACCATCATCTCTCGACGTGCCCCGAGTGTGCCGAAGGCGGTGCCGATATCCATGGCAGCGAGCGCTATGAAGACCCGAGCGGTGGCGAAGAGACCCACCAGCGCGATCGCATCGGCGGCGCTGGTGAGCGGTAAGCGCGTCCCCATCGAAGGAATGATCGCAGCGGCGAGCAACATGGTACCGAACACCACGTAGGGCGCGATCCGAAAAAAGGGCGACGCGTTCTCGGCGATCACCGCGTCCTTGTGAAAGAGCTTGCGAATGTTGCGATAGGGCAGAAACAGACTCGGCGCGGTGCGATTCTGAAGCCACGCTCGGCATTGATTAATCCAGCCAAGGAACAGGGGCGCCACCGCCAGTGCCGCGATCAGCTCGAGTCCCTGCGTGAGAGCGTCGAGCGGCCTCATAGCACCAGCGCCAGCAGCACCACGAGCGTCACGAAGCTGTAGAGCAGGTAGGTTGCGATGCGACCCTGTTGGAACCAGGCGACCGCATCGGTGGCCCTTTGCACCAGCTGAGCAATCGGTAGGTAGAGATGCTGCCAGATCCGATCGTAGACCGCGACGCGGTAGCGAGGCACGCGATCGAAGGGGGAGGGGAGCTCGCGCTGAACCTCAAAAAAGGCGCCGAAAATATGGCGAATCGGTTGACCAAAGCCCTCCGCGGTATCCTGCATGCGCGCCGTCAATTGGCCGTAGCCGCAATCCCATGCGGCCACCTGCCGTATGCGGCCATGATAGAGCAGCCGCACGGTCAGCAGCGTAATGAGCACGATCGCGGTGATTGCGATAAGAAAGATCAAAGCGGAATAGGAGGCGCGCTGATCGGAGAGCGGCACCAAGAACCACCACGGAGCCTCTTGAGACGGCGGCGCTGGCCCGCCCAGTTGCAGCACCACGATGCGAAGGGCGCGGACAACCTGAGTCGGAAGCAGGCCGAGCGCAACGCAACCCAACGCGAGCCAGAGCAGGCCAATGCGCTCGCTGGGATCCGCATCATGCGCGCGCGCAAGCCCCTCCTCGCGCGGCTTACCGAGAAAGATCACGCCGAAAAACTTGACCATGACATAGCCCCCGAGCGCTGCTGCCAGGACGAGCACGGCGGCGCCCAGCGGCAGCAGCATGTTGATAAAGCTATGCGGTACCTCGTGGGCGAAAAGAAAGGCCTGCAACAGCAGCCATTCGGACACAAACCCGTTCAGCGGCGGCAGTCCCGCCATGGCGAGCGCGCCAATTAAGGTGAGCCATGCCACCCAGGGCATCCGGTGAATCAACCCCCCCAGGCGCCCAAGCGTTCGTTCACCCGTGGAGTGCAGCACCGCTCCCGTGCCAAGAAACAGCAGCCCCTTCATGAAGGCGTGATTGAGACTGTGATAGAGGAGCGCGATGAGCGCGAGGGCCGACACGGCGGGCATGTGGACGCCGCGGAAGACGATGGCAAGGCCGAGCGCGGTGAATATGATGCCGAGATTCTCGATCGAGGAGTAGGCCAGTAGTCGCTTCATGTCGGTTTGGGTCGCCGCAAAAATCACTCCATACAGCGCCGAAAGCAGGCCGAAGCCGAGCGGAACGAGCCCCAACCACCACTCGGGGGCCCCCAACAGATCGAAACTCACCCGCAACACGCCGTAGACGGCGGTCTTTAACATCACCCCGCTCATCAATGCCGAGACCGGCGAGGGCGCGGCCGGATGCGCTTCCGGTAACCACACGTGCAGCGGCAGCAAACCCGCTTTCCCACCAAATCCCAACAAGGCGAGCAGGAAGGCTGCCGCGGCCCACGCCGGTGCGAGGTGAGCGCCTCGCATGGCATCAAAGGTGAACTGCCAGCTCCCACCCTGCATCACCCCGAAGCTCAGCAGAATCGCGATCGCCCCGACGTGCGCCATCAGCAAATAGAGAAACCCGGCGTGCCGATTCTCCGCCTGCAGATGATCGGTGGTAACCAGAAAATACGAGGACAGTGCCATGACCTCCCAGGCCACCATGAACGCGTAGGCATCATCGGCCAAGAGCACAAAGCCCATGCTGGCCAGAAATAAGTGGTATTGAAGGCACAGAAGACCAAGCGGCGCACCGTGGTCGCGTCGAAAGTAGCCGGCGGAAAATATAGACACTCCGGCCGAGGTCGCCGCGAGCAGGACGAGGAAGACACAGGCCAGGGAATCGAGGCGCAGATGGACTGGCAGATCCGGGAGTCCGATCGGAAGCGTGAGCGTTTGTACCGGTGCTGCCAAGCTTGCCATGGCCTCGAATGCGAGGGCGACGCCGCAAAGGGCACTGAGGGGAAACAGCGTCCGCGTGATCAATCCCACGCTCTTCGGGCGCAACACCGCGGCCAGTCCGATCAGGCCCCAAACACTCAGAAGGGCGAGGCAGGCGCTGAGCGAGGATTGGGGCGGAGGCGTCACAATGAAGGTGCTACTCAGGTACGTATTGGATTATAATGCTACTCAAACCCTCCTGTCGCTGGCACACATGGCTATTCCCATCGAAGAACGCACCGCACGCCTGACGATCCTCATTGATCCTCGCAAGAAGTCGCTGTTTGAGCGCTTGTGCGCCGAGGAGGACGCCACGCCATCACAGGTCGTACGGCGCTTGATTCGCCGCTATATTGAGGAGAAGACTGGCCGGCCTTGGGTCCCGATGAATGAAACGCGCAGTTCCAGCGCGCGTACCAGCGCTGCGCGACGTAACGGGCGTGGGTGACTCTGGCCGCGCCGGCGGTTGATGACCACGGCGCGGTCGCTGTAGCAGCAGGCCGAAGAGTCGACTTCCATGCGCTACTTAAGCCCTCAGATTGGCGGGATCCAGTTTGGCCTAAGACCAGGATCGCTACCAACGGCGCTGTATATCGGGTTTGGAGCGCCTGTGACAATCTCGGGGCGGCAGAGCGGTAGCGCCTCGAGCGACTACAGGTATTGCTAACCTTAGCGGTCTTGGAACAGATAGCAGACGCCAGACCAAAGGGTTCCCCCGATCGCCGCCACCCCGCAATGTCATCGTCCATATCGATGGATTCGATCGCTTGGGTTTTGGTCGAACGCATACAGCCGACGGTGGCGTCCTGGCAGCCCTTCGATCGGCGCGGCGCAGGGCACAGGCGGTGGCCAGCTGCGGTAGCAATCGCTCTGCGAGCAACTGCGCTGCCACTACGCACTTTCGAGCAATCGTTGCGCCAGTTGCCGTCGTCTAAGCTGTAACGATTCGGGTAAGCGGTCCTTGATCTTGTCGAACCACTCGTCGTGTAGTGCCAATTCACCTCGCCATTCCATCGCATCGATGCGAGTCAGCGCCGCGAAGGTCGTCTCGCTCATATCCAGGCCGCGCCAGTCGATGTCGCCAAATCGAGGCACCCACCCCAGAGCTGATTCAGCCGCGCCGGCGCGGTCGTGAACCCTGCCAACGATCCACTTCAACACGCGCATGTTTTCCCGAAATCCAGGCCATAAATAGCTCGCCTCCTCGCTCCTGCGAAACCAATTGACGCAGAACATTCTCGGTTTGTAAGACAGAGAATCTGCCATATGGAGCCAGTGTTTGAAGTAGTCACCCATGTGATATCCGCAGAACGGGAGCATCGCGAACGGATCCCGGCGCAGTCTCCCTTTGGTGCCGTCCGCTGCCGCGGTCGTCTCGGATCCCAGCGTCGCGGCCAAATAGACGCCCCACTCCCAGCTGAGTGCTTCAAGCACAAGTGGAATAGTGGTACGTCGACGACCGCCAAAGACGAAGGCGGCGATCGGCACACCTTGTGGATCTTCCCACCTCGGATCGATCGAGGGGCATTGACTTGCCGGCACCGTGAAGCGCGAGTTCGGATGGGCCGCTAATCGACCGGTCTGTTCCGCGATGGCCGGTGTCCAGTCCTGGCCCCTCCAATCAATCAAATGCCCCGGTGGGTCCCTCGTGAGCCCTTCCCACCAAACATCCCCGTCATCGGTCAGCGCGACGTTGGTAAAAATGACGTTGCTGCTGAGAGTCTCGATGGCATTGCGGTTGGTGAACTCCGAGGTGCCAGGCGCCACTCCGAAAAAACCCGATTCCGGGTTAATGGCGTATAGCCGGCCGTCCTTTCCCGGTTTGATCCAGGCAATGTCATCACCGACGGTGTAAACCTTCCAGTCGCCCAGCGATTGAGGCGGAATGAGCATGGCGAAATTTGTCTTGCCGCAAGCGGAAGGAAAGGCGGCGGCAACATAAGTTTTTTCGCCTGCCGGACTTTCCACGCCTAGGATCATCATGTGTTCGGCAAGCCACCCCCCGTCGCGCGCCATATACGAAGCAATGCGAAGGGCGAAGCACTTCTTTCCCAGCAGCGCATTACCGCCGTAGCCGGACCCATAGGACCAGATCTCGCGCGTCTCCGGAAACTGAACGATGTATTTTGTTGCGTTGCAAGGCCATGGTACATCGCTCATGCCAGGCTTGAGCGGCATCCCCACGGAATGCAGGCAAGGCACGAAATCGTGTTGGCGCCCGAGCTCTTCGAAGACGGCGCGACCCATGCGGGTCATGATTCTCATGTTGGCGACCACATAGGGACTGTCGGAGATCTCAACACCAATCTGCGCCATCGGCGAACCGATGGGTCCCATCGAGAACGCCATCACGTACATGGTTCGACCGCGCATGCATCCCTGGAACAGGCGCACCAATGCGGTGATCATCTTAGCCGGCTCCGCCCAGTTGTTATTCGGTCCGGCATCCTCCCGCTTACTGGTGCAGACAAAGGTGCGGTCCTCCACTCGGGCCACATCCGACGGATCTGAGCGAGCCAGATACGAGTTCGGGCGCTTATTGGGATCGAGCCTAACCATGGTTCCCGAAACCACCATTTCGGCACACAGGCGGTCGTACTCCTCCTCCGAGCCGTCGCACCAAACCACGCGGTCGGGTGTCGTCAACGCGGCGACCTGTGTAACCCACTGCAAGAGCCCGTCGTCTTTGACGAACTCAGGCGCTGGCAAACGTAGTTTCTGGCGATGTGGCAAACGATCCTCGGACTGGCGATTCCAGACGTTAGCTAACCAGGGTGAGCCCGGCTGAGAACCGACAAGCCTCGAAGGGAAGCCAGTTCTGGCAACTCGCATGGACTGACGGATGCGCCGCCAGCGGCGGCAGTCGGCCGATAGACCCCACCACAATCACACGCGGCGTAGGCAACGGCGCGTGTAATGGATGTCGCAGCAGATGCTACTATCATTGAAGAACGATTATAATAGCATTACTCTCCTATCGCCATGACTTGCTGCCTGTAGGCAACGCGCGCCGCCCAGCCATGTTCTTTGTCCGCCTTAGAAGGCGCGGCTTTTCAAGCGGGCCGCGTGAAGGAATTCACCCTCTCAGACGACTACCCACTTGACGTGCCGCATGCGGGGCGGCCCGAACCAGACAGAAACATAAAGCACCACGAGTAGTCGACGATGAAGGGCTTGCCCTAAGCGCCTTTTAACGCGCGCTCCCAGGGCGAATGGGCATCGCTGCCGGGCAGCTCGAGCAGCTGCAGCACACTGGGCTGCTGCGGGAACGCGGGAACGAACCGTCGATTGCCGAGGGTCGAGTATTTGTGCCGCTCGCTACAGCACAGTCCGTCAAACGACGGGCAGCGTCGACCAGCGCTCTAAGGATGCAGACCGATCTGGATCAAGATGGGAGCACACCGTGTGTCCTAGGGCCTGTTAACACTAGCGCACATATTTGATACGCTCGTGGAATGGAAATCAGCGCTGCACAATTTGCTCGTATCGAGCAGCACCTGCCTCGTCAGCACGGTAACGTCACGCACGAGAACCTCAACGTGATCAACGCCATCCTCTACGTGGCTGAGAATGGCTGCAAATGGCGTGCACTGCCGAAGCGATTTGGTAACTGGCATACCATCTATACCCGGATGAATCGCTGGGCCAAGGCTGGAGTGCTCGATCGGCTCTTTGCTCAGCTGCAACGCGAGCAACTCATCCGCGTCAAGATCGAGGCGGTCAGTCTGGATAGTACGATCATCAAAGTTCATCCAGATGGCACCGGTGCTCTAAGAAAACGGACCCCAAGCCATCGGTAAATCCCGCGGCGGTTGGAGCACCAAAGTTCATATGGTTGCCGCGAGTGCTCGATGCGCCATAGGTTTCTCACTCTCTCCGGGCCACGCAGGCGATGCGCCAGAGGGTCGAGACCGGTCACGATAAATCGGAAACGCCGGTCGCCATCACCGGAATACGCACCCGCGACGGTCTTCGTCGTCCGTGCGGCGGTGCGCACCGCTGCCAAGGCTGCCGGATTGACGCAGCGGATCGGTGGGCCGCACATCTTTCGCCACACCGTGGCGCAACGACTGGTCCGTGGGCGAGCATCGCTCAAGGCCGTTGCCGATCTGTGGCTCAGAGAGCAGCCGCACGCGGACAATAGTCCGCTGTTCCCTAACCGACTCGGATCGAAGCTCAGTCGCACCAACGTCACCGAACGCCTGCAGCTTGCCATCCATGCAGTAACAGCGACCCACCCCGGCCTCGCCAAGTGTAAAGTGACACCGCACATCTTCCGGCACTCCCTTGCCATGCATCTGTTGCATGCGGGCGTCGATGTATCGGTCATCGCACTGTGGCTCGGCCACGAAAGCCCTACGACCACCCACGTCTACGTGGAAGCGGATCTAGCCATGAAGGAACAGACGTTGAAGTCGTTGCGACCGCCGTCCATGAAAGCGCTGCGCTTCCGTCCGTCCGACCAATTGATGCAGTTTCTTAACGGTCTGTGATTATGCACGGCTCGCGTCCTGCTCGAGGATCTCCGACTCGAACACCAGTGTCGCCGGTGCGTATCCCGGAGGCACTGGGCTGGCCACTGCGCGACCCAACCGCGCATAATCATCAACCGCTCATAATTTCTTTTATGGAAGGCCATGCATAACAGGCGAAACTTTCTCTTCGCTGGATCCGACGCCGGTGGTGAGCGCGCTGCCGCGTTCTACAGCCTGATCGGCACCGCGAAGCTCTGTGGCCTGGACCCTGAAGCGTACCTGCGCGAAGTGTTTAATCGGATCGCCGAGCACCCGATCAACCGCATCGAGGAGTTGCTGCCGTGGAACATCCCTCTCGCCGCCCCAGCGACCACAAGCCTGGCGGCCTGACCCCTTCCCCCTTCGCCAATATCGAGTGGGTGATCGCCAACCACGGCAGCATCACCATCGGTGAGGTCGGCGCCGATGTGGGCTGCGTCGCCGCTGCTGCGGATACTCACCTCTGCTATGCGATGCTCGCTCGACGTGACGCGGAGAGTCTGCTTGAACTCATGGCTCGACTGGACCGCGCCATAGAAAGTGCAGCCAAAAGCGGCATCACCATCGACGAAATCAATCCGCCAGGTGGGTTCAAACCGACCGGACGCAAGTCAAGACGGCCTTGAGCGGACAGTCACCGCGATTTGAGGTAGTCTGCAACTGCTCTGAATTCTTCCCTGCCACGAAGCAAGAGGGCGAGCGGCGTCCTACCAAAGAAGGGTGGCCGCATCTCTAACGTGCGCAACCAGCGCGCCGCCTCGCGCGGATCATTGACACAATTCGAAAGCGCCTCATCGAGCTGCGCAACCGCCTGCACGCGTGAAAGTTCCGCCGGCGTGGCGCGCGGGTGGGAGTCGCGAATGAAGTGAAACCAGCGCTCATCTGCGGGGGAGCCAAGCAGGACACGTCGCTCACCCTGGGTGAGTCCCCACCTCGCGGTAATGTCAAAGAAGGCATCTAAGCGTCCGCGCATCTCCTAGCCCTCGGAAAGCGCCCAACAAGTCCCGTCCTCAACTTGCGGCCACCGCCCAGCAGACAGTCGCAAACATGGCAATCGATATACTAGGCGTTATAATAGATGTTCGACGCATCATCCGACATGAGGTGCTTAATATTGATTACCGCAGCACAACTGCGAGCCGCGCGAGCCTTACTCGGCATGGACCAACGCGCCCTAGCGCACGCTGCGCAGCTCTCACTGCCGACGATCCAGCGCATGGAGGCCAGCGAGGGTGTCATCCGTGGCACGGTCGATTCGCTCGTGAAACTCATCGCTGCCCTGGAGGCTGCCGGCATAGAACTCATTAATGACATGCAGACCAGTGCCACCGGCGGCCGCGGAGTGAGGCTGCGTGAAGCAGTGGCAAAACCTGCGCGGATGCCTGCACGGACGCGACCGCCAGAAAAGGGCCGCCCCACAATCTTGGCTAATCGTACCCAATCTAGCTGACGTTCTCCGTGCAGGTCTATCCACCTTTTAATGGCAGCAACCTAAGACTACGGCATTTGAAGCATCAGGGCGCCTCGGCCTTGCTGCATTGTCACTGCGCCCGAGGCCTATACATTGAGCTTAGAGAATGTTTTCGCACCTCAGTCGGCCTTGAGCCGTGCATATCTGGTACCACATCGTCGCCAAAATGAAGCTAGGCATCCGACGCGAGGAGGGCCGTCGGACCTAAGAGCTGCGGAAAAGAAGGGAGGCAAGAGGAATTCAATGATGAATGATGCGAAAGTGCTCGATATCAACGGCCTCATGCTGCGTTTGCCGCATCGCTACCCATTTCTGCTGGTGGATCGGGTGTTGCACTATGTCTCTGGTGAGAGCATCCGGGCACTCAAGAATGTCAGCTACAACGAGCCTTTTTTCATCGGGCATTTCCCGACTCGCCCGCTAATGCCTGGCGTCATGATCATTGAGGCGCTCGCGCAGTAGCCGGCTTGCTGGCGTTCCTTACCGCTAACGCGCTCCCCGACGAGGACATCCGATTCTATTTCGTGGGAATCGACACGGCGCGATTCCGCAAACCCGTGGCGCCGGGGTACAAGACGCCTACCGAAGGCCTCAACGCACAGATCTTTGTCCCTAAAATCAAAGAGCAAATTTGCTGCGGTCAACATAGAGGCACCTTAGCGAACCCGCCTAGGCGAAAATGATGGACGCATATGACTGGCCAGCTTCAAATTACCACAGAGGACATAGCCTCTCGAGGTCAGATCGTGTCGGAGTCGGTGACTAACACGCATCTGATTGTGCCCACTGTCCAATAGCCCCATCGATCTGCGGGCGAAGAGCCTCCCCAACGCGCTTGTTTCTCCGTGCATCTGGAGGAGCGCTGCCGAGCTTCCGCTTAGCGTCGTTTTCGACGAGTCTCATCGAATAGCCTGGCCGCCGTTGAGGCGGAGAGCTCGCAGCTCTGGTAGTACCCCATGACGGTCTGAACGCTCTTGTGCCCCGTCATCGCCATTGTGTGGCCAAGCGATATCCCAAAGCGGGCGGCCTCGGTCACAAATCCCGATCGCAATGAATGGGCTGAGAGTTTCCCGAGCGGCTGCTCACTCATCAGCGCTCGACGCTGAATGATCGTCCGTACAGCCCCGTCTTTCAGTGGCTCGAGAATCCGCTCGTGGAGGATCCGCCGAAAGATCGGCCCGCGGGTGATCCGATACTCGAGCAATACCTTGAACCATGCTTCGAGCGCTTCGGCTGCGCTCCCCTGGATCGGCTTCAAGTCTTCCGGGCGCATGCGGCCGCTGCGATGGGTTTTCGATCGCCCTAAGTGATATACAAACCCGTCCTCGAATCGCCGGACGTTCTCGAAAGTGGCCGCAACGATCTCCGATCGCCGGCGGCCGCCGCTGGCCCAGCCGAATAGGAGCAGGGCGCGATCGCGCTTGCCAATGAGATCGTCCCCGCACGTAGCCAGCAGCGCCTCGAGCACGCTGCATGTGGCGGCCCCGGGCCGAGAGGGCTGTCGACCGCGGCGAGCGTAGGCACGTCGTGCAGCACTGACAAGCTGGCGGACATGCGGATCTCGGAGCGGATTGGCGTCGGGGCCTAGATTCAGATGGCGGTTATTGGCCATGAAGTTCTCATGCGCCTTTGAGAGCGCCGCAAGCCGAGACTGGACCGTCGCGATCGACCAGGGTCCGAGCTTTGCCTTGTAGCCGCGCTCGACCAGCAAGGAATCGATTGCCAGCGGCAGCAGATGCTGCGTCGTTTTCGAGCGGAGCGTGTAAGGCGTGGTTTCCGGAGGAGCGGCTCCCGGCTGATGCTCCAGGTGATCGAGGATGAACTGCATGACCGTCGCCGGCGGGACCGGGGGTGCGATCGGCGCATCGAACCGCAGGGCGTGCCAAGCCGCCAAGTACTGAAGGGCGGTCTTATAAGAGCGCGCCGTGTTGCGGGATGCGCCTTCCTGGAAGAACGCCGAAATGGCTTTCGCGGCTTCTTCGGACAGCCGATGGGCATCGGAAAAGCTCTCTGCGGGCTCCAGCGACAACGCGGGGAGGGCGGACGACGGAGCCGAGGGCGTCATCATCTTGGATGCAGTGTAGGGGGCGCTGATTGTCTATGCGACATGTTGTTTATGTCTATTTAGACTAGCTTGTAAAACGATAATCTATGGTTATCGCATAGGTTGAATTAAGAGAACAAGGAAAGCTGGAACTACTACGAGCGTAGCTCCGCGATAAACCGTTTGGCACGTTCTGCAAGAGTGTTGGCGTCTTTTGCTAGTTACGCCGACCTACTTTTGAGCCACCCTAGAACTGTGAGCTGGGGTCCTGAAAGACCCCGCGACCTTGGGTTGAGCCAAAACCTCGTGAAGGGTAACGCCAATGAAAGCAGATGAAACCAAGACTCCAGTCAGAGCCTTTGATCGCGCCTATATCAACGGCCAGTTCTTTACTCCCCACGGAACCCAGCTCGTCGATCTAGTGAACCCAACCGACAACAAGGTTATCGGCAAGGTCACCATGGCAGATGAAATCGATGCCCGAAAAGCCATCGGGGCAGCAAAAGCGGCCTTCAAGGCCTTTTCGCAAAGTAGCAAGGAATACCGGATGGAGCTCCTGCAGCGGTTGCACGACGCCGTCGCCAAGCGAATGGATCAACTCGTTGAAGCAACGGTCGTGGAATACGGCGCACCGCAAGACCGTGCGAGGGGCTCCAACAACCTCGCAGCGAACATTTTCCTGCATTTCAAAAAAGTCCTCGAAGATTTCGACCTGTTCAAAACTGTCGGCACATCTCAGGTCGTGATGGAACCGGCTGGCGTCGTGGGCATATTTACGCCATGGAATTCGAGCGCCGGCTCGATCGCGATCAAGGTGGCGCCGGCAATCGCTGCCGGATGCACGGTCGTCATCAAGCCCAGCGAGATGAGCGCCATGCAAACCGAAGTGTTGATGGACGCCTTTCATGAAGCCGGGTTGCCTCCTGGCGTCATCAATGTCGTGACGGGCCTCGGCGAGGTCGTCGGGATGGAGTTAACGCAAAGTCCCGACATTCAGAAAATAGCTTTCACCGGCTCGACGCAGATCGGAAAACTGGTCGCCAAGAGCTCCCTGGACACCATGAAGCGCTTGACGCTGGAGCTCGGGGGCAAGTCGCCCAACATCATCCTGGACGACGCCGATCTCTCCACCGCGATCCCGATGGCCGTCAACGCCTGCTACCTGAACAACGGGCAGGCCTGCATTGCGGCCTCGCGTCTGATCGTGCCGGAAGACCGACTCGAGGAAGTGAAGCGATTGGCCAAGGCGACCGTGGAAAAAATCAACATGGGCGATCCGAGGGATCAGGACGTCACCCTTGGCCCATTGGCCAGCACAAAGCAGTACAAGCGCGTGCAGGAGTACATCAAGTCTGGGATCGAGGAAGGTGCGGAGCTCGTCATCGGCGGGGAAGGCCATCCCCAGGGATTGGAAGGTGGGAATTTCGTGAAGCCCACCGTGTTCGCCAACGTCACCCGCGAAATGCGTATCGCGAAGGAAGAAATCTTCGGACCGGTTCTGTCGATACTGACGTACAAGACGGAATCCGAGGCCATTGAAATCGCGAATGACACCGAATTCGGCCTCATCGCCTACGTCAGCTCGGCGGACGCGGAAAGGGCCACCCGTGTGGCGCGCAAACTCGCCGCCGGCCGCGTCCTGATCAACACATTAAGTCACGATCCGTTGGCTCCCTTCGGTGGGTTCAAACAATCGGGAATCGGTCGGGAAGGCGGGATCTTCGGGCTGCAGGAGTACCTGGAACCCAAAGCGATCATCGGCTAAGTAAGAGGGATGTCCTGACAGCGCGATGCTTCCAGATGAAACGCCGGCGAGAGAAGGAATGACCGTTCGCGTGCCAGACCGTTTCAAAGTCGCGAACGCCTTTTGGATTGGGCTCGCGAAGATCGGACTTACGCCCGCAGCGGTCTTAAGCCAAGCTCGCTTGCCACTGACGGTTTACGACGGCAAGAAGAACCTCGTCACAACGGCCCAGTTCTTCGCCCTCTGGCGTGCCGTGAGCGAGCTCTCCGCTGATCCGGCCGCGGGCCTGAAAATCGCCACCCAGATCGAGGTTGGCAATCGGCCACCCTCAACTATGGCGGCCTATTACGCCCGTGACTACCGGGACGCCCTCACCCGCCTGGC
>JBAUYT010000164.1:0-1934 GCA_049584935.1 Steroidobacteraceae bacterium | reverse complement strand
CGGCGAACACGCCGAGCATGTCGAGGGACGCCTTGCCGCCCGCCGTGCCGGTGTCGACCGGCTGCTCGGTTGCCTTCAGCGCGACACCCTTGGCCTTCAGCTCGTACACGATGTCCTGCAGGTCCTTTCAGCGAACGCGCCAACCGGTCGATGCGGGTGACCACCAGCGTATCGCCGGCGCGCAGGAAATCGAGCAGCACCTGCAATTCGGTGCGGCCGTCACGGCGCGCGCCGCTCGCCTTCTCGGCACGGATCACCTCGCAGCCTGCTGCCTTCAGCGCGGCGCGCTGGATCGACAGGTCCTGATCGAGCGTGGAGACGCGGGCGTAACCGTAAAGGGGCATCGGCAGCGGAGTTGTCTCGTTAGGTTATGGACCCCCCCGTCATACCGTCTCGCTCCTCAATTATCAACTCAAACGAGACGTGATTTGCGTCTCGCCGCCTCGTGTCGCTCGGGTAGACCCTTGCGATACGCGGACCCGCTCGGTTGCCATCTCGACGCCAAAAGCAGCCTGAACCAGGAGATCCCGACGCCGAGATGAACCCGCTGTGCCGCCGCATGATCAAGTACATGAAATCCGCAACCTGTCGCCTCAGCGGCGCTACGCGGATGGCAGGGAACCCTGCTGCACCGCACAACGTTTTGGGGTTTGAACGTCTCTGCTACCGTCGTTCCGCTGAAAATAAGAAAGCCGACATGTCACGAATCACCCGCATTGGCCCGCTCGCCCAATCGCCCGCCCGAACAGGGTCTCGGCCGTGAGGTCAAGTCGGGTACTCGGCCTCGGAGCCGCTGTGCTGGCGGCCGCCGCGTTGACCAATCACGCGCTCGCCAGACGGGCCGAACACAGGAACCCCCCGGAAGGCAAATTCATCACGGTCGACGGGGTTCGCCTGCATTACATCGAACGCGGCACCGGGCCGGTCATCGTGCTGCTGCACGGCAACGGGACAATGGCGCGGGATTTCGTGCTGAGCGGCGTCCTCGACCTCCTGGCCAAAGATCACCGGGTAATCGCCTTCGACCGGCCCGGCTTCGGCTTCAGCGAGCGTCCGCGCGGCCGGATCTGGACCGCGGAGGCGCAAGCCGCGCTGCTGCACAAGGCGCTCCTCGGGCTCGATGTGCGGCGGCCCGTTGTCGTCGGCCATTCCTGGGGGACACTCGTGGCCCTCGCCTTGGCGCTGCGCGAGCCGGCGGAGGTGGCGGGTCTGGTGCTGCTGTCCGGCTATTACTTCCCGAGCGTCCGCGCGGATGTGGCACTGGGGTCATGGCCGGCCGTGCCGGTGCTGGGCGACATCCTACGGTACACGATTTCGCCCCTGCTCGGCCGACTGACGGCGCCGATGGTCTACCGCAAGCTGTTCGCGCCCTCCCCGGTTGCCGGGCGCTTTGCCAGCGAATTCCCGCTCGAGCTCGCAGTACGCCCGTCGCAGATCCGGGCCAGCGCCGCGGAGACCGCCCTGATGATCCCCGGAGCCGCGGGCCTGGCCGGGCACTATCTTGAACTATCGATCCCGGTCGCGATTGTGGCGGGGCTCGGCGACAAGATTGTGGACTGCGACACCCAAGCCGGGCGGTTGGGTGCGCAATTGCCGCAAAGCACGCTGCGCAAGGTGCCCGACGCCGGGCACATGATCCATCATATCGTCCCCGAGCAGGTTGCCGCTGTCATCCTGGACGTGGCCCGGGCAGCCTTCGCGCGCGACCGGGAGGAGGTAACGGCTGACGCGTAGCCGCCCGCCGGGACAATCCTCCCGGCGCGAAATGCCATCCTTCGCAGGTCGCCAGAGCGACGCCGCGACCGAGGGGCGACGCCGTCAGGCTTTCCGGAGAATGCGCTCGATATCGTCGACGGCAACCCCGTAGACCTCGGCGACTTGGGCAGCCGTCATGCCGTATTTTACCCAACTACGGACGCGCGGGAATTGCGACC
>JBAUYT010000163.1:0-12314 GCA_049584935.1 Steroidobacteraceae bacterium | reverse complement strand
GGGCTGCAGCGCTCGCCGCCACGCCAGCAGCTTGTCCTGGAAGCGCAGTGCCGCGTGCGCCGGGCTGGTAGACGGCAACTGCAGACAGTCGAGCCGCGGAAAATCCCGCGCCAGCTCCTCGCCGAAGAACCGTTGCACTGCCCGGTAGCTGGTGGCGCCATTGCAGCACAGCCGGCCGATGTCCGGATGCGCGCGCAACAGTCTGGTGAGCGCATTCGGAACGGCGCTGGCGTGCTCGATGGCGGCGTCGAGGCTTCCAGGGCGCACGCAGGACTCGAGCACGTCCCAGAGCGCCAGACGGTTCGAGGTCAGCCCTTCGAGCCGCGCCGGGTAGGGCAGGGTGCGTGGCACGCCGTAGATCCGCTCGATGATCCGCCAGAACTGGTTCTGCGGGTGCGCGTAATACTGCTGCGCCGCCAGCGAGGCGGCGCCGGGCATGCTGCCGAGGATCAGCACGCGTGCGCCCACGGCGATTACCGGCGGGAAACTGTTATGGCGGGTAACCCGAACGGCCGACCTCACGGGCAGGGATGGCCGCAGCTAGCTTCAGCCGCCGCGCTTGAAGAACTGGACCGCACGCTCGTGCTTGAGCGCCGCGGCGCGCGTACTGAACGTGCCGAGATTGCGCCGCTTGCCGGTGCGCGCATCGACCTTGCGCGAATACAGCCGGAACTTTCCGGAAGGTAGTTTGCGAATCATGCCACTAGTCTACTGTCGTTAGTCTACATCGGCGATGCGGCCGCGCAGCCGCTTGAGCCGCTTGTGCTGCGTCTTGTGATCCATGCGGCGTTGCTGCGAGCCCAGGGTGGGCCGCGTGGCGCGGCGCGGCTTGGGTGCGACGCTGGCACGTGCAATCAGCTCGTGCAGGCGCGCCAGCGCGTCGCGGCGATTGCCTTCCTGGGTCCTGTGGTTGCGGGCGCTGATCAGGATTGCGCCGTCCGTACCGAGACGGCGGCCGGCGAGCGAGCGCAGCCGCACCTTTACCGCCGCGGGCAGTGCCAGCGTCCCCGCCAGGTCGAATCGCAGCTGCACCGCGCTGGCGACCTTGTTGACGTTCTGTCCGCCCGGTCCCGCGGAGCGGATGAATTTGAATTCGAGGTCCCGCTCCGGTATTGGCGGCAGCTTGTTCACGGCGCGTCGAAGTCCGCCGCGCGCTCACTGCGAACGCTGCTATCGGGCGCTGCGGCGCTATACATGTACACCTCTCGCTGTGCGACCGGAATCGTGATGCGGGCTTCGCGGAACAGGCGCCAGATCAGTCGATTGACGTCGGAGCGCACGTTGTTGACACCACTTTCGGGGTCGGCGATCCAAAAGCGCAATTCGAGATCCATGCCGTGGTCGGAAAACTGCATCAGGCGTGACACCGGCGCCGGCTCGTGCAGGATGCGGGAGTGGCCCTCGGCTGCGCGCAGCAGCAGCTCCAGTGCCTTTTCCGGGTCGTCGCGATAGCTGATCCGCACCGGCAGCTTGAGCCGCACCTTGCGGTCGGAGTAACTCCAGTTGATCACCGGGTTGGTGATCAGGCTCTGGTTCGGCACCAGCGTCTCGACGCCGTCGCGATCCCGCACCACCACGTAGCGGCCGCGCAGCGCCTGCACCCAGCCGAAGTTCTCGGTGCTGGTGCCCGGCATGCCGGTGAAGCTGATGACGTCGCCCGGCTTGATCGACTTGTCCATCAGCAGAACGAAGCCACTGACGAAATTGCTCGCGATCGACTGCAGGCCGAAGCCCAGTCCGAGGCCCACGGCACCCGTCAGTACCGTGAGCGCGGTCAGATCGACGCCGGCGGCATTGATGCCGAGCAGCACGCCGAGTCCCACGAGGAAGAAGTAGCTGAACTTGTTGATGCCGATGCGGGTCGACAGCGCGATCGATTCGATCGACATCAGCCGCCGCTCGATGGCGCGCGCCAGCACGCTGGTGATGAGCACGAATGCGCTGATGATCACCAGGCCCTTGAGCAACGCCCAGAGCGTGAACTGCCCGCGCCCCGGCAGCAGATTGATGTCGTTGAGCGTGTTCTCGAGCGCGCCGAACCAGCCGATGATCTCGAACGAGATGCCCAGCCACACCAGCAATGTCAGGCGGCTTTCCCAGGTGCGCATCCATGAGTCCGGACCGAGTCCGAGGCGCAGCAGGTACATCACGAAGCGCACCGCGATCAGCGTGGCGGCCAGCTCCATGGCGGTGTCGAGCACCCCGGTACGCGCATCTGCCGCGGCGATCAAGGTCCGCAGCAGCAGCAGCAGCGCCAGCGCCAGCACGAACGGCGCTTCGATGAGAGCGATCTCGACGATACGGGCGCGCACCCCGCGCGGCTGCGCCGCGCCCGCAACCGGCTCGAGCGGATGCAGGCGGTGCTGGCAGAGGATCGCGCCCAGGATCGAACCGCCGATGGCGGCCACCTGCAACAGCGTTTCGCCATTGGTGGCAGCAGCCAGAAAGTTGGCGATTGCGCCGGCGCTGTCGCTAATGCCCGCAGTCACCGTCAGGTGCCTGTCCGGGTCATGGACGTGAGCCGCGTCGGCTCGCCTGGGCTGCGAATGCTAGGCGCACGGGATTCTACGCGTTGAGGTCCGGAATAAGCTGACTCTCCAGCTTCAGGATCTGGTCCTTGAGCACCAGCTTGCGCTTTTTCAGGCGCTTGAGCTGCAGTTCGTCGATGTGGATGTCCATCGACAGGCGCGTGATCACTTCATCCAGGTCGCGGTGCTCGATGCGCAGTGCCCGCAGCTTTTCCATATTGCGGAACAGCTCGCGGTCGACGTTATCTTCCTGATCGCTCATCCGCCGTTTGATCGCGACTGGTTGATCGCGCCTGTTCGATGGCCTCTGGCTCGAACCGAGCCGCGATGGGTGTGACCGAATCCGGTAGCTTATCGAAGCGCCCGAGTGGCCGCCAAGGTAAATCCGGCTCGTGGAAGTCCGAGCCGATGGAACCGGCGAGACCGTGACGGCGTGCCAGCGCCACGGCCCGGTCAGCATCCTTGGGTGCCATGCCTGCCAGGCTGACTTCGATGCCACCGCCGCCGGCGGCGGCGAAATCGGCGGTCAGCTGGCGCAGCTGCCCGTGGGACAGTGGGTAACGATGCGGGTGAGCCAGTACGGCGGTGCCGCCGGCGCCGATAATGCAGCGCACCGCCGCCTCCAGTGCCGGCCAGTGCGCCGCTACGTGAGCCGGGCGGCCCCGCTTGAGCCAGCGATCGAAGGCCTGCTGCATGTCGCGGGCGATACCGTGCCGGCACATGGCCCGCGCCAGATGCGTGCGGGTGGGGGAAGCGGCAGTCAGGGCCGCCTGCGCCAGCGTCTCTCCGGGCAGTCCCGCGCGCGTGAGTTTCCGCGCCATCGCCAGCATGCGCTCGCGCCGTCGTTCGCGCACCGCGGCGCAGTGCGCCTGTAACGCCGCATTCTCGACATCCAGCCCCAGGCCGACGACGTGAATCTCGCGCTGCTGCCAATCGCACGACAGCTCGATGCCGGGCACGAAGCAAATGCCGTGCTGTTCGCAGGCGCTGGCTGCGGCGGCGCAGCCGGCGATCGTGTCGTGATCCGTCAGCGCCAGCAGCCGCACCTCGCGTCGTGCCGCCAGCTCGACCAGCGCTGCCGGCGACAGCAGTCCGTCGGAGTACTGGCTGTGGGTGTGCAAGTCGATACGCGCGGGCATGCTAGCAGCCTGTCTGTGACAGCAACGCAGCCCAGTCGCGCGATCGATCGGCAAAGGCGAGAAACGACGGATTGATCAGGCTGTCGCGCGCGTTGTACTGCAACGGCGCGCCGGCGAGGTCTACCACGCAGCCCCCGGCCTCGAGCACCACAGCCTGCCCGGCCGCAGTGTCCCACTCGGATGTCGGCCCGCGCCGCACGTAGAGGTCGCCGCTGCCCTCGGCCAGCAGGCCGAACTTGAGCGCGCTGCCCATGCTGATGCGCTGGTGCGCTCCGAGCCGGTCGAGCATCCGGTCGAGCACCGCGTCGCCGTGCGAGCGGCTGCCGAGAACGCGCAGCGGTTCGGCGGCCGTGCTGCGGGCGTGGATGGTGTGGCGCTGGCCGTCCGCATCTCTGCGGAACGCGCCGCAGCCGCGCGCGGCGCCGTAGAGGACGTTGCGGGCCGGGCCCGAGACGACGCCGAGCACCGGCTGGCCGTGCTCCACCAGCGCGATGTTGACGGTGAACTCGCCGTTGCGCTTGACGAATTCACGCGTGCCGTCCAGAGGATCCACCAGCCACAATCGTGGCCAGTCGCGCCGATGCTCGTATTGCTGCGGCGCCGACTCCTCGCCGAGCATGGCGATCCCGGGGGTCAGCGCCTTGAGACCGGCGGCGATCACGCGCTGCGCGGCCAGGTCGGCCTCGGTCAGCGGCGATCGATCCTGCTTCAGCGTAACGTCGAATGCGGTCTGATAGATCCGCATGATTTCCCGCCCGGCGGCATCGGCGATGTCGATCACGGCGGGCAACCACGCCGCCAGCTGCGCAGGGCTCAGATCCTGACTCATGGCACTATGATAGCCGACAGCATGACCCCCCCTGCGTTAAGCGCTGCACAATGGCACGGGCTCGACACCGTGCTGCTCGATCTGGACGGCACGCTGCTGGACCTGGCATTTGACAGTGATTTCTGGGGCCGGCTGGTGCCGCAGGCCTGGGCCGGGCGGCGCGCAATGTCGCTGGAACAGGCGCGGGCGGAACTGCGGCCGCGCTTCGCCGCCTGCGAGGGCACGCTCGACTGGTACTGCATCGAGTACTGGAGCCGCGAGCTCGAACTCGACATCCGCACGCTCAAGCGCGAGGTTGCGCACGACATCCGCTGGCTGCCAGGCGCGCGCGGGTTTCTGCAGCGGGTGCGCGCGCTCGGCAAGCGGCTGGTGCTGATCACCAATGCCCATCCGGAGACCCTTGCAATCAAGCACGAACGCACCGAGGTCATCAGCTACGTCGACGCCGGTTTCAGTTCGCACACCCTGGGCGCGCCGAAGGAGGATCCGCGCTTCTGGCTCGAACTGGCCAAAGTGGAACACTTCGATCCGGCCCGCAGCCTGTTCGTCGACGACAGCCTGAGCGTGCTGCGTGCCGCGCGCGCGGCGGGAGTGGCGCTGATCTACGCGGTACGTCGGCCCGACAGTTCGGCCGGCGTGCGTGCGCAACAGGAATTTCCAGCGGTCGACGGGGTTGCCGAGCTGCTGTAATCCCGTACCCGCGAGCCGCGGCAGCCGTTGACTCAGCCGCGCTGCGAGCCGCGCCGGCTGCGGCCATGGCTGCCACCGCGGTTGCCGCCGCCACGATTGCCGCCACCACCCGGGAGACTGCTGCCATGGCCACCACGACCGCTGCCGGGGCGACCGCGACGGGCGCCGAAGGCGGCGCGCTGTACCGATTCGTCGATCGGCGGCGCCGGCTCGAGTTTGGCCAACAATCCCGGGTCCACCGCCGCGACCGGTATCTTGTGGCCGATGTAGTCTTCGATGTCGGGCAACGAGATGGCGTATTCCTCGCAGCCGAAACTGATGGCATCACCCTCTGCGCCGGCGCGTGCGGTGCGGCCGATGCGGTGCACATAGTCGGGCGAGTCCTGCGGCAGGTCGAAGTTGAATACGTGGCTGACGTCGGGGATGTGCAGCCCGCGCGAGGCGACGTCGGTAGCAATCAGCACGGCCAGCTCGCCCTCGTGGAACTGCCGCAGGAACTGCAGCCGCTTCTTCTGCGGCACGTCGCCGGAGAGCGCCTGCGCGTTAAAGCCGTTGGCGCGCAACGAGGCTTCGAGCCGCTCGGCCATGCGGCGCGTGTTGACGAACACCATGGTGCGGTGTGCCTCGGTCTCGCGCAGCAGCCCGACCAGCAGCGGGATCTTCTCCTCCATGGCGGGGAAATAGATGACCTGGCGGATGCGGTCTATGGTTACCTTGTCCGGCTCGATGCGCACCAATTCCGGGTTGTTCATGTGCTCGTACGCCAGCTCGAGCACGCGCTGCGACAGCGTGGCCGAGAACAGCATCGACTGCCGCAGTTCCGGCCGCGGCAGGCGCCGCAGGATGAAGCGGATGTCGGCAATGAAGCCGAGGTCGAACATGCGGTCGGCCTCGTCCAGCACCAGCACCTGCACGTGCCGCAGGTCGAACACGTGCTGCTTGAAGTAGTCGATGAGGCGGCCCGGCGTGCCGATCAGCACATCGACGCCTTCGGCGACGGTCTGGCGCTGTTTGTCGTAGTCGGTGCCGCCGAACACCACCGCGAACTTCAGCCCGGTGTGCTTGCCGAGCTCGGTTGCGTCCTTGTGGATCTGCACCGCCAGTTCGCGCGTCGGCGCGACCACCAGCGCGCGCACCGAGGTGGCGTGTCGCCCCGGCGGCGCCGGCTTGGTCAGCAACGACTGGAACAGCGCCACCAGGAATGCGGCGGTCTTGCCGGTGCCGGTTTGCGCCTGTCCGGCCACGTCCCGGCCTTCCAGCGCCACCGGCAGGGTCTGCGCCTGGATCGGCGTGCAGTAGACGAAGCCCGCATCGACGATGCCCTGCGCCACGGAGTCCGCCAGCGGCAGGGATTGGAAGCTCAGGGAACTGAGATGTTCATCACTCATTAATGCTTTTCTTGCCTGTCCTCAAATCGCGACAGCGCGCTCATGGCCCTCGGATGGCGCGTAAGACTTGCAAAGCGACCCGGAAAGGGGAAAAATAAGCTCACCGGCGGCCGTTCTGTCCGCACCCGCTCCTAGCCTCTGACGTATCACCATCCTTAAGCTAGTGTAACCGTTGGACGGGTTTTCGGGGCGCGGTCTTGGCCGGCACCGCCAATAAATTCAGTCGGATTATAGATTCCGTACCCATCTCAAATTTTCTTCCTGACCCCAAATACAAGGATCTTCTCCCTCAACGGAGGCTCAACTGCGTGAGTAACGAGCATATCGTTCATACCTCGGATGCCAGCTTCGACCAGGACGTCCTCAAGGCCGAAAAACCGGTGCTGCTGGATTTCTGGGCCGAGTGGTGCGGCCCCTGCAAGATGATCGCACCGATCCTCGACGAGATCGCCAGCGAATACAAAGACCGGCTGCGGATCGCCAAACTCAATATCGACGAGAATCCGCACACGCCGCCCAAGTTCGGCATACGTGGCATTCCAACCCTGATCCTATTCAAAAACGGCACGGTCGAAGCACAGAAGGTGGGTGCGGTGTCGAAATCCCAGTTGGCCACTTTTCTGGACCAGCACCTGTGAGAGGCTATCTCGGCAATCAGGGCCGCAACCGGCCCCAGAACAACAACAAGGGCCCGCGGCACGGCAATCGGGACGGCAATCGCGGCAATGGGCGCCCCGATGACGTGATCATGGAGCTGGAGCCCATCGGCGAGGACGACGCCGAGGTGATCAGCCCGGCGGAGCTGGCGCTGTCGCGCAGCTCGATGAATCTGACCGAGCTCAAGGCCAAGCCGATTCACGAACTGGTGAAGATGGCGGATTCGATGGGCCTGGAGAACCTGGCGCGCTCGCGCAAGCAGGACATCATCTTCTCGATCCTCAAGGCGCACGCGCGCAATGGGGAAGACATCTACGGTGACGGCGTGCTCGAGATCCTGCAGGACGGCTTCGGCTTCCTGCGCTCGGCCGACGGCTCCTACCTGGCGGGTCCGGACGATATCTATGTGTCGCCCAGCCAGATCCGGCGCTTCAACCTGCGCACCGGAGACACGATCTCGGGACTGATCCGTCCGCCCAAGGACGGCGAGCGCTACTTTGCGCTGCTCAAGGTGGGCGAGATCAATTTCGACTCGCCGGACAGCTCGCGCAACAAGGTGCTGTTCGAGAACCTGACCCCGTTCCATCCGACCAAGCGGCTCAAGCTCGAGCGCGGCAATGGCAGCACCGAGGATCTGACCGCTCGCACCATCGACCTGGTGGCGCCGATCGGCAAGGGCCAGCGCGGCCTGATCGTCTCGCCACCCAAGGCCGGCAAGACCATGCTGCTGCAGAACATCGCCACCTCGATCAGCTGGAATCATCCCGAAGTGATTCTGATCGTGCTGCTGATCGACGAGCGGCCGGAAGAAGTCACGGAGATGCAGCGCACCGTCAAGGGCGAGGTGGTCTCCAGCACCTTCGACGAGCCGGCTGCACGCCATGTGCAGGTGGCGGAGATGGTGATCGAGAAGGCCAAGCGATTGGTCGAACACAAGAAGGATGTCGTCATCCTGCTCGATTCGATCACCCGCCTGGCGCGTGCCTACAACACCGTCGTGCCCTCGTCGGGCAAGGTGCTCACGGGCGGCGTCGATGCCAATGCCTTGCAGCGTCCGAAGCGTTTCTTCGGTGCCGCGCGCAACATCGAGGAGGGCGGCAGTCTGACGATTCTCGCCACCTCGCTGATCGACACCGGCTCGAAGATGGACGATGTCATCTACGAGGAGTTCAAGGGCACCGGCAACAGCGAAATCCACCTGGATCGGCGCATCGCCGAGAAGCGGGTGTTTCCGGCGGTGAATATCAACCGCTCCGGCACCCGCAAGGAAGAGCTGATCACCGATCCGGGTGAGCTCGCCAAGATGTGGATCCTGCGCAAGCTGCTGCACCCGATGGACGAACTGGCAGCCATCGAGTTTCTGCTCGACAAGATGAAGGACACCAAGGCGAACTCGGAGTTTTTCGAGGCCATGAAGCGCTAGCGGCGGCCGGACGCCGAGCCGCGCACACGCCGGCTGCAGCCATCGTGGGCACGGCACGGTGTCTATCTGCGCACAAGCAGCAAGGTGGTAACGAGATTCAGTTCTCTGTTTGACGCGTCGCCCGCGGGCGACGCTGGCGCTGACCGTGGGGCTTAGGTGATCATGGCGCCATGCCCTGGTCTCGCGCCCTAATGCTTGCGCTGCCGCTGTTGGGAATCGCCGTGGCAATTCCGGCGGCGCCGACGCCGCCGGCATCATTCGTCAGCTACGACGACACGCCGGCGCCTGAGAAACCGCGTCCGCCCGCAAATCCGATCTACGATCGGCTGGCGCTCGATGCCGGATTCTTCTGGGGCAATGTCCATACCGCCGGCCAGTTCAACAACGCCCAGGGCATCTCCGGCACGCCGCTGACCGCGGAGCAGAACCTGGGATTGACCAACGAGGCCTACCAGCCCTGGGTCGAGCTGATGGTCCGCCTCGAGGATCGCAGCAAGCTGCGCGTCGACTGGTTCGACCTGCGACGCAGCGGTGAAGTGCAGCTACCCAGCACGCTGCTGTTCGGCGACCAGACCTTCCAGGGCGGCCAGGCGCTGCGCTCGACGATCAACTGGCGCCAGATGGACATCACCTATACCTACTCGTTCCTGCGCACCGAGCGCTTTGAGCTGGGCGCCGGCTTAGGGCTGCATCTGCTGGAAGCGGAGGCACGCGCGCAGGTGCCGGGGACGCCGCAGTTGTCGGACTACTCCGAGGCCGGCCCATTTGCGACCCTGGCGCTCGATGGCACCTGGGCGTTCGCCAGGCGCTGGTCGCTCAATGCGCGCGGCCAGTACATGCACCTGTCGGTCAGCAACTTCACCGGCGAACTCGAGGACTACCGCGCTGACGTGCAGTACCGCTGGCGCCGCAACTTCGCGATCGGTGCCGCCTACGAGTACACCTTGCGCGAGGTCGACGTTACCAATCACGACCCGTCCGGCTTCGTGCGGCTGCGCGTCAGCGGACCGCAGCTGTTCCTGCGCGTGAGTTATTGAGGGTCAGCCAGAGCGTCGCTACCACCGCCAGCAGGCTCACGGCGGCGAGTGTCAGCGAGAGGTGAATCCCGACGACCCCGCCCAGCAGGCCGACGCTCACGCCGCTGAAGAACCGCAGCCCCAGGCTCGACATCGTAAACACGCCGATGATGCGTCCACGCAGCGGCACCGGCGCATGTAGCTGCACCAGCGCCTGTGCCATGGCATTGAACGACAGCTCCAAGAACCCGGCGCCGAACAGTGCCAGCAGCGCCAGCAGGTAATTGCGCGCCAGTGCGAACAGCATCAGGGCGCAGCACCACAGCATCGCCAGCAGCAGAGCGCTCGAGCTGCGCGGCTGCAGCAGGCCGCGGCTCTCGAGCACCACCGCGCCGAACAGCGCGCCGGCCGCGTCGGCGGCCGCCAGCGCAAAATAGAAAACCCCCGGGTTCCCATGGCCGAGTTCCAACGCGAACCCCGGCATCTGCGCCTGATAGGCCGTGCCGACGAAGAACGAGGCGGCGCCCGAGAGAAGTGTCATCAGCAGGATGACGCGATTGTCGCGGACGTGCCGCAGGGTAGAGAGCGCGTCGCTTAAGCCGCGCACTGCCGCCGTCGGCCGCGACCCGGGCTGTTGCGCGCGTGCGTGCCAGCCGTAGGGCGCCCGCCACAGCCACAGCATCATCGGCAGGTAGATCAGCGCGTTCAGGAAGATGCCACGCGCCGCACCGAGCGCCAGCATCAGCGCGCTGCCGACCGCGGGTCCCAGCAGCGTACCGCAATAGCGCGCAGTGGCACCGAGCCGCACCGCGCTCGGAAGCTGCTCGAGCGGCACGATGTCATAGATCAGCAACTGCGCCGGCGGCGTCCACAGCACTCCGGCAAAGCCGTGCACGGTCAGCAGCAGCACCGCCTGCCAGGTGTGCAGCGAGTCGCTGAGGATCAGCACACCCCAGCTCATCGACACCAGCATGAACAGCAGCATGCCGAGCTGGATCATGCGCCGCGGATCGAGGCGGTCGGCGAGCGCGCCGCTGTAGCCGGAAAACAGCAGGTACGGCACCCAGTGCGAGATCACCGCAAATCCGGCCAGCGCGGGCGAGCGGAACTTCTGGAACATCACCCAGTAGCTGATGACGTGCTCGATATTGTCGGCCAGCATCGCGGTGGCCGTACCCATGAAGTAGAAGCGGTAGCCACGGTGCTGAAGCGCGGCAAAGGAGACCGGCCGGGGCGGCGAGGCGTCAGCCACCGCGCGGGCCCCTGCGAGACCTGCTGCTCAGAAAGTCGGCTCCGGGGATCCGCCAGCGCGCTCGCGCGCGATGGCGCGGTGGCCGATGTCGTGCCGCAACCGCATGCCGCGAAAGTGGACCGGTTCTATCAGCCGGTAGGCGCAGGCCTGAGCCGTGGCCACCGTATCGCCGAGCCCGACGGCGCACAGCACGCGTCCGCCGCTCGTGACTACGCGGTCCTGTTCGCAGCGCGTGCCGGCATGAAACAGCTTGCCGGGGAGCTGCTCGGCCGCTTCCAGACCTTCGATGACGTCGCCGAGACAGGCGCTTTCGGGATAGCCGGCAGCGGCCAGCACCACGCCGAGCGCGGCACGCCGATCCCACACCGGCGTGATCCTATCCAGCCGGGTTGCCAGGGCTGCCTCGCACAGCTCGATGAGGTCCGAGCTCAATCGTACGAGCATCGGCTGGGTTTCCGGATCTCCCAGCCGGCAGTTGAACTCCAACACCTTCGGCGCGCCTGCGGCATCGATCATGAGCCCGGCGTAAAGGAAGCCGGTGTACGGGGTGCCATCCGCGGCAAGGCCGCGGATGGTAGGCTCGATGACCTCGCGCATGACGCGCGCGTGCACGGCCGGCGTCACCACCGGGGCGGGCGAATAGGCGCCCATGCCGCCGGTATTCGGGCCGGTGTCGCCGTCATCGAGCCGCTTGTGATCCTGCGAACTCGCCAGCGGCACGATGTGCGTGCCGTCCGCCATGACGATGAAGCTCGCTTCCTCTCCCTGCAACAATTCCTCGATGACGATCTCGCTGCCGGCGGCGCCGAAGCGGCCGCCGAGCATCTCGCGCGCAGCCGCGTCGGCTGCCTCGAAGCTGTCGGCGATGACTACACCCTTGCCGGCGGCCAGGCCGCTGGCCTTGACCACGATCGGCATGCGCTGCGCCCGCAGCCAGGCGCTGTCGTAATCGTTGCGGGTAAAGACGCGATAGGCCGCGCTCGGGATCCCGTGACGCTGCAGAAACGCCTTGGAGAAGGCTTTGGAGCCTTCGAGCCGCGCGGCGGCCGCGCGCGGGCCGAAGCAGGCGAGCCCGGCGTCGCTGAAGGCATCGACCACGCCGGCGACCAACGGTGCCTCCGGGCCGATGATGGTGAGGTCGACGCGCTCGCCGCGCGCCAGTTCCACCAGCCCGGGGATGTCACTGACCGGCACGGCGACGTTGCGTACGCGCGCCTCGGCGTGCGTGCCGGCATTGCCCGGCGCCACGATCACCTGGCGTACCCGCGGCGACTGGGCGCACTTCCAGGCCAGCGCATGCTCGCGGCCGCCCGCGCCGACGATCAGAACCTTTATGTCCATGCGGCCGCTCAGGCTCCTAATGGCGGAAATGCCGGATGCCGGTGAATACCA